>NZ_CAJPGH010000045.1:0-39362 GCF_905339605.1 Burkholderia sp. BCC1972
CGTCGCGATCAACAAGGATCCGGAAGCGCCGATCTTCAGCGTGGCCGACTACGGCCTCGTCGGCGATCTGTTCGCGCTCGTGCCGGAGCTCGTGAGCGAGCTCGGCTGACGCGAGATGCTTCGGCGTTAAGCATGAGGAAAAAGGGGCGCGACGAGCGCCCCTTTTTTTGCGCCATCGACAGATGGGAGAAGAGAGCAGAGGGCGACGCACCATGATCGTGCGGGCCGGTGCGCTCGCAGCGTCGATCGTCGGTGCGAAAGGCAGTGACAGCGTGCTCGCGTCGACGGAAGCCCCGTTCTGATCGCACGCAACGCGATCGACGCAATGAAAAAGGCGCCCCGAGGGGCGCCTTTCCTTTTGCCACCGGCGGGCCCGCGTGACGGCGGGCAGTCTCGCGCGTTACGCGTAGGCCGGGCGCGTCTGGCCGGCCACGTCCTTCAGGTAACGATGCACCGACAGGTCGTCGGCCTGGATCGCGGGCATCTTGCCCGAGATCAGGTCGGCGAGCAGCTGACCCGAGCCGCACGACATCGTCCAGCCGAGCGTGCCGTGGCCGGTGTTCAGGAACAGGTTCGACACCGGCGTGCGGCCGACGATCGGCGTGCCGTCCGGCGTCATCGGGCGCAGGCCCGTCCAGAACGTGGCCTTCGACGTGTCGCCGCCGCCGGGGAACAGGTCGTTCACGCACATTTCGAGCGTTTCGCGGCGCGCGGCGCGCAGCTTCTTGTCGAAGCCGACGATTTCCGCCATGCCGCCGACACGGATGCGCTGGTCGAAGCGCGTGATCGCGATCTTGTAGGTCTCGTCGAGCACGGTCGACACGGGCGCGGCCGCTTCGTCGACGATCGGCGCGGTGATCGAATAGCCCTTCAGCGGATAGACGGGGATCTTCATCAGGTTCGAGATGAAGTTCGTCGAATACGAGCCGAGCGCGACGACGTACGCGTCCGCGCGCACCGTCTCGCTGCCGCACTGCACGCCGGCGATCTTGCCGCCCGCGATCGCGAGCGCATCGATCGGCGTGTTGTAGCGGAACTTGACGCCGAGCGATTCGGCGAGCGCCGCGAGGCGCGTCGTGAACAGCTGGCAATCGCCGGTTTCATCGCCCGGCAGGCGCAGGCCGCCCGTCAGCTTGTGCGAGACGGCCGCAAGCGCCGGTTCGGCGTTTTTCAGTTCGGCGGGCGACAGCAGTTCGAACGGCACGTTCGCTTCCTGCAGCACGGCGATGTCCTTGGCCGCGCCATCGAGCTGCTGCTGCGTGCGGAACAGTTGCAGCGTGCCGCCCGTGCGGCCTTCGTATTCGATGCCGGTATCGGCGCGCAGCGCCTGCAGGCAGTCGCGGCTGTATTCGGCGAGGCGGACCATGCGGCCCTTGTTGACCGCATAGCGCTCGGCCGTGCAGTTGCGCAGCATCTGGTACATCCACTGGAGCTGGAAGCGCGTGCCGTCGAGGCGGATCGCGAGCGGCGCATGCTTTTCGAACATCCACTTGACGGCCTTCAGCGGTACGCCGGGCGCGGCCCAAGGCGCGGCATATCCGGGCGAGATCTGGCCTGCATTCGCGAAGCTCGTCTCGAGCGCCGGGCCGGCTTCCCGGTCGATCACCGTGACTTCATGGCCGGCGCGTGCGAGGTAATACGCGCTTGCCACGCCCACTACACCACTGCCCAGAATGACGACTCGCATAGCTGCTCCAGATGGAAGGGACCAGGTCGAGGCCGGGCGCATGTGCGGCTCCGTGTAACCTCTAGCTGATCTAGTTTTTTGCGCTATGGTATTGTCGAATGTGTAGGTTTTGTTATCGTATTTTTCAGGTTTTCAGCATAAACAAATGAGAACGCAACGTCAGCCCGTACGCTCGCTCGACAAGCTCGACCGGCGCATCCTGAAACTGCTCCAGGACGACGGCCGGATGGCGATGAAAGACCTCGCGGAACAGGTCGGACTGACCGTCACGCCGTGCATCGAGCGCGTACGGCGCATGGAGCGCGACGGCGTGATCACCGGCTATCACGCGCGGGTCGACCCGCATCAGCTGGATGCCGCGCTGCTGGTATTCGTCGAGATCACGCTCGGCCACAAGGGTGGCAACATGTTCGAGCAGTTCCGGCGCGAGGTGATGAAGATCGACGAGGTGCTCGAATGCCATCTCGTGTCCGGCGATTTCGACTACCTGATCAAGGCGCGGATCGGCGAGATGGCCGACTACCGGAAGCTGCTCGGCGACATCCTGCTGCAGTTGCCGGGCGCCGTGCAGTCGAAGAGCTACGTCGTGATGGAAGAAATCAAGGAGACGCTGACGATCGCCGTCGGCGAGTGACGCGCCGGTGGCCCGTTGTCGGGCCCCTTATCCCGCCCTTGGCATGCTGCGGCCAATACTGTATAAATGTACAGTATTGGCCGCAGGCGAATGGGTGGGTACATGGACGATCGATCCGACAACGAATTTCCGGTAGCGCCGCCCGTGCCCCGCAAGGGGCGCGGGGCGGTCGACAATCTGCAGGGGCGGTATGAAATCGCGCAGCGCGAAGCGGTCGACGACGGCTGGACGCACGAGTCCGACGATGACGACTTCCCCGCGCCGCTGCGCACGCAGGTGTTCGAGGAGCGCGCGAAGAGCATCCTGACGCATAACCAGTCACCCGATATTCCGTTCAGCGTATCGCTCAATCCGTATCGCGGTTGCGAGCACGGTTGCATCTACTGCTTCGCGCGGCCGACGCACAGCTATCTCGGCCTGTCGCCGGGGCTCGATTTCGAAAGCCGCATCTACGCGAAGGTCAACGCGGCCGAGTTGCTCGAGCGCGAGATTTCGCGCAAGCGCTATGTGCCGGAGCCGATCGCGCTCGGCGTCAATACCGACGCATACCAGCCGGTCGAGCGCGACCTGCGCATCACGCGCAGCGTGATCCAGGTGATGCACGATCGCGGGCTGCCGTTCGCGGCGATCACGAAATCGTCGCTGATCGAGCGCGATCTCGACCTGCTCGCACCGATGGCCGAGCGCGGGCAGGTGATGGCGGCGGTCACGATCACGACACTCGATGCCGATCTCTCGCGCACGCTCGAGCCGCGCGCGGCCACGCCGGCGCGGCGGTTGCGCACGATCCGCGCGCTGCGCGAGGCAGGCGTGCCGGTCGGCGTGAGCATTGCGCCGGTGATTCCGTTCGTGACGGAGCCCGACATGGAGCGCGTGCTCGAAGCGTGCGCGGAAGCCGGCGCGACGCATGCGAGCTACATCATCCTGCGGCTACCGTGGGAGGTCGCGCCGCTGTTCAAGAACTGGCTTGCCGCGCATTTTCCCGACCGTGCGGAGCGCGTGATGAACCGCGTGCGCGACATGCGCGGCGGCAAGGACTACGACTCGGATTTCTCGAAACGGATGAAGGGCGAGGGGATCTGGGCAGACCTGTTGCGGCAGCGCTTTCGCCAGGCCGTCAAGCGGCTCGGGCTGAACGAGCGCACGAACGGCATTCTCGATCTGTCGCAGTTTCGCGGCGCGCCGGCTACGATCGCGCCTGCGCCGCGTGTTGCCGTGCGTGCGGCCGGCGCGAAGCCGCGCGACGACCTGCAGTTGAACCTGTTCTGACGCGCGGGCAGGGCCGTTGCGTATCGGCGCCGGGCGATGCGCGCCGGTGCCGCGTTCGTCGTGCTTACTGCGAAATCTGCTTCGCGGCCTCGACCTGCGATTCGAAATACGTCTGGAACGACAGCGCGAGTGCGGTCATCAGCAGGAACGCGCCGATCAGCAGCGAGAAGATCACGACGAAGATCACGGTCCAGCCCGACCGGCTGTGCTTGCCGGTGTCCGCGTTGAATTGCGCATCCCATTTCTCGTCGGGGCGCAGCCCATAGACGAGTGCGGCGAGGAACGCCGCCAGCAACGAGATCGCGCCGGGTACCGCGAGCCACCATCCGAGGCCGGCCGTGCGCTGGGTCGCCGCGAGCAGGAGGAAGCCCGGGATGCCGACGATCGTCGCGAGCAGGTGTGCCCAGCCGTACACGTCGCGAAAGCCGTACAGATAGAAGCGGTGCGCACCGAGCGATCCGAACAGGAACGCGAGGGCGGCGGTGAGCGTCTTGGAGCGGAAGCGGCGGGACGGTGCGGTGCTGCTGGACATGGATGGCGGCGTGTTGTCGTTGGCGTGGGCGGCCGGCGGGCCGGCGCGGGCGCGCGGCCCGGCACGCATTCTACGATGCCCGGTCGGGGCCGGTCACCCCTTGCATGCGTCAAGGTGCCGCATAGGTCACGCGGTAGATGGCGCCGGCGTAATCGTCGCTGACGAGCAGCGAACCGTCCGGCAGCGGCAGCACGTCGGCCGGGCGTCCCCATACCGTGCCGTCGGGCCGCAGCCAGCCCGTGACGAACGGCGTCTGGCGCGCCTGGCTGCCGTCCGCCGACACGACCACGCGCATGACGCGGTAGCCGACCTTCGTGCTGCGGTTCCACGAACCGTGTTCGGCAATGAACACGTTATTGCGATACGACGCCGGAAACATCGGTCCGGTATAGAAGCGCATGCCGAGCGCGGCAACGTGCGCGCCGAGTTTCAGGACGGGCGGTGCGTAGCGGCGGCACGCGTCGGCGCTGCCGAATTCGGGGTCGGGCGTATCGCCCCCATGACAATAAGGAAAGCCGAAGTCGAGCCCGGCGCGCGGCGCGCGATTCAGCTTGTCGTCGGGAACGTCGTCGCCCATCATGTCGCGCCCGTTGTCGGTAAACCACAGCTCTCCCGAATCGGGATGCCATGCGAAGCCGACCGTATTGCGCACGCCGCGCGCCACCACCTCGCTTCCGCTGCCGTCCGTCTTCATGCGTGCGATGATCGCGTAGCGGTTGCGATCGGCGAGGCAGACGTTGCACGGTGCGCCGGTCGGCACGTACAGCTTGCCGTCCGGGCCGAACGCGATGAATTTCCAGCCGTGATGGTGTTCGGTCGGCAGCGCGTCGGTCACGACGACGGGGGCCGGTGGCTTGGCGAGCCGGTCGTCGACATGATCGACGCGCAGGATGCGCGAGACGGCGGATATATAGAGGGCGCCATCGCGGTAGGCGACGCCGACGGGCATGTCGAGCCCGGATGCAATCACATGGCGTGCGCTGATCCGGCCCTCGTGCATCACGAACGCATGCACGCGGCCTTCCCGCGTACCGACATACAGGATGCCGCGCGGCGACCAGGCCATTTCGCGCGCGGTCGGTACCGCGTCGGTCAGGACTTCCACGTGGAAGCCGGGCGGAACGACGAGTTCGCTCACCGGCAACGATGCGGCAAACACCGGTGCGGACGCGAGGCAGGCAAGGCCGGCAAGCAGCGCCGTGAAACGGCGCTGCGCGCGGCGCGTCGAGGCGGCGCGAAAGGGCGGCATGACGGTGGGAAACGTCCTGGACACGACGATTGTATGCCCGCCCGCCAGGCCGTCCGCGGATTATTTGCGCGTAAGTGTTTGTTGTACCTCTGGTTTCCGGCTATAATCGCGTGTTTCAGTAGTTTCGAACCCGGTTTTCCGAAGGACATCATATGGTTATCATCCGTCTGGCTCGTGGCGGCTCGAAGAAGCGCCCGTTCTACAACATCGTCGCTACCGATTCGCGCAACCGTCGTGACGGCCGCTTCATCGAGCGCGTCGGCTTCTACAACCCGGTCGCCACGAAGGGCGAATCGCTGCGTATCGCTCAGGATCGCCTGACGTACTGGCAAGGCGTTGGCGCGCAACTGTCGCCGACCGTCCAGCGTCTCGTGAAGGAAGCGCAAAAGGCGCAACCGGCTGCCTAACATGGCACGGTGTGCCGGTCGTGCCGGCTGTGAGGTGCATTGATGGCGGGTCACGATTCCGGTAATGCAAGGCGCGGGCGTGCGTCATTCGGCGCATTCGTCCGCAAGCCGGTCGAGCGCGACGCTGTCGCGGGCGCCGGTGAGGCTGCCGAGCAAGGTGGTCTCGAAGCGACGCAAGCCTGGCCCGACGATGCCGTCGAGGTCGGGGCGGTAGTCGACGCCTACGGCCTGAAGGGCTGGGTCAAGGTGGCGACGCATGCCGACGCCGGTCGCGGCGGCGACGCGTTGCTCAACGCGCGTCGCTGGTGGCTGGAACGCGGTGCGGAGCGGCTTTCCGTCCGCATCATGCAGTCGAAGACGCACAGCGACACCGTCGTTGCGCAACCCGCGGGCGTCAGCGACCGCGATGCCGCGCTCGCGATGCGCGGCTTTCGCGTGTTCGTGCGCCGGGAAGATTTCCCGGCATTGGCCGCGGACGAATTCTATTGGGTCGACCTGATCGGTCTCGAGGTCGTCAACGAGCAATCGGTGGCGCTCGGGAAGGTGAGCGGGATGATCGACAACGGCGTGCATTCGATCATGCGTGTCGAGTATCCGGCGACCGGCAAAGACGGTCAGCCGACCACCGACGAGCGGTTGATCCCGTTTGTCGGCGTATACGTCAAAACGGTGGATCAGGCGGCGCGTCGTATCGTCGTCGACTGGGAAGCCGATTACTGAAATGAACCAGGTTACCGAGAGCGCGGTGCAGTTCGACGTCGTCACGCTCTTTCCCGAGATGTTCCGTGCACTGACCGACTGGGGAATCACCAGCCGGGCCGTCAAGCAGGGGCGCTTCGGGCTGCGCACCTGGAACCCGCGTGATTTCACGACGGACAACTACCGCACGGTCGATGATCGTCCGTACGGCGGCGGTCCGGGCATGGTGATGCTGGCGAAGCCGCTCGAAGCCGCCATTGACGCCGCGAAAGCGGCGCAGGCGGAGCAGGGCATCGCGAGCACGCGTGTCGTGATGATGTCGCCGCAGGGCGCGCCGCTCACGCACGATCGTGCGGTGCGGATGGCGCAGGAGCCGGGCGTGGTCGTGCTGTGCGGCCGCTACGAAGCGATCGACCAGCGTCTGCTCGACCGGTGCGTCGACGAGGAAATCAGCCTCGGCGATTTCGTCCTGTCGGGTGGCGAACTGCCGGCGATGGCGATGATGGATGCGGTCGTGCGGTTGCTGCCCGGCGTGCTGAACGATTCGTTGTCGGCCGTGCAGGACAGTTTCGCCGACGGGCTGCTCGATTGTCCGCACTACACGCGTCCCGAGGAATACGACGGCATGCGCGTGCCGGACGTGCTGCTCGGCGGGCATCATGCCGAGATCGAGCGGTGGCGGCGCCAGGAAGCATTGAGGAATACGTTGCGGAAGCGGCCGGACCTGATCGTCCGGGCGCGCCGCGAGAAGTTGTTGAGCCGGGCCGACGAGGCGTGGCTTGCGAACCTCGCACGCGAAGCGAAGGACGCCTCCTGAGGCGGCTGCGCGGGCGGGAATTGGCGGTGCCGTGCATGCGTGTGCGGCACCTGATGTGAATCCATCCTCTATCGGGGCCAGGCCTGGAAGCAGGCGGGTACCAACGCCGACACGATGGCATAAGGAGTCAGTAATGAATCTGATCGCAAAACTTGAGCAGGAAGAGATCGAGCGCGCGCTCGCCGGCAAGACGATCCCCGATTTCGCCCCGGGCGACACGGTGATCGTGAACGTGAACGTGGTTGAAGGTAACCGCAAGCGCGTTCAGGCTTACGAAGGCGTCGTGATCGCGATTCGCAGCCGTGGTCTGAACTCGAACTTCATCGTTCGCAAGATCTCGTCGGGCGAAGGCGTCGAGCGTACGTTCCAGACGTACTCGCCGCTGCTGGCAAGCATCGTCGTGAAGCGTCGCGGCGATGTGCGTCGTGCGAAGCTGTACTACCTGCGCGAGCGTTCGGGCAAGTCGGCTCGTATCAAGGAAAAGCTGGTGTCGAAGGATCGCGCCGCAGCAGCTTCCCAAGAGTAAGAGCTGTAAGGAAAAAGCACCCACCCGGGTGCTTTTTTCATTCTGGCGCGACAATATGCTCGATACGACACGAACTCGAGAGCCCCATTGAATCGCCGCCCCATCATCGATCCCGAAGTCCTGCCGGTCGAAGGCACCGGTGCCGGCCTGCCTGTCATCGATCCCCGGCTGATGACGCCGTCCGGCTTGCGCGAACGTTTCGCGCGCACGCTCGAATGGAGCGTCGAGCCCGGCGAGGCGAGGCTGCAGGAAGGCGTCGATCCGCGTAGTGCGGCCGTCCTCATGCCGCTCGTCGTCCGCGAGGCGGGCCTGACTGTCCTGCTGACCCTGCGCGCCGATCACCTGAACGACCACGCCGGGCAGATCAGCTTTCCCGGCGGCCGTCGCGAGGCGTTCGATCGCGATGCAACGGCCACTGCGTTGCGCGAGGCGAAGGAAGAGATCGGGCTGGCCGACGAACGCGTCGAGATCCTCGGTGCACTGCCCGACTACCTGACCGGCACGGGCTTCTGCGTGACGCCGGTGGTCGGCCTCGTGCATCCGCCGTTCACCGTGCAGGCCGATACGTTCGAAGTCGCCGAGATTTTCGAAGTGCCGCTCGCGTTCCTGATGAATCCCGCGAACCATCAGGTCCGTGTGTTCCGCTGGGAGGGCGGCGAGCGTCGTTTTTTTGCGATGCCTTATCCGAATGGCGAACCGGGCGGGCATTACTTCATCTGGGGCGCAACTGCCGCCATGTTTCGCAATCTCTACCGCTTCTTGGCCGCCGGCTAGGCGCACGCACCGGCCGGCGCGCGCGGCCTGCCGCCGGGCGACCGCGCCGGCAGCCATGCGGGGCTTACGCTGTGCTATCGTTATGCAAAAAATGACATAACTCCGAAGACGGCGCCACGCATGACTTTCTTTTCGGTTCTCCTCGCCCTCATCATCGAGCAGGTCCGCGCGTTATCACCGAGCAATCCGGTGTTTGCGCTGTTCCAGTTTCATGCGGAAACCGTTGCGCATGGGCTCGACGCCGGCAAGCAGAAGCACGGCATCCTCGCATGGCTCGCGGTCGTGCTGCCGTGGGTGCTGATCGTCGCGCTGATCTATTTCCTGCTGTACAAGGTGAGCTTCGTGCTCGCGTTCCTGTGGAACGTCGCCGTCGTGTATTTCACGCTCGGCTTCCGCCAGTTCAGCCATTACTTCACCGACATCCACCTCGCGCTCAACAACGACGACGTGCCGCGTGCGCGCGAAATCCTCCACGAGTGGACGGGCATCGACACGGTCGACATGCCGGTCGGCGAAATCGTCCGCCATACGCTGATTCACGCGGTTGTCGCATCGCATCGCCACGTGTTCGGCGTGTTCTTCTGGTATGTGCTGCCGATCGGTCCGGCCGGCGCCGTGCTGTACCGGATTTCCGAATACCTCGCGCGCAGCTGGTCGACGCCGGGCGACGACCGCACGGCCGCGTTCTCGACGTTCGCGCAGCGCGCGTTCTTCGTGATCGACTGGATTCCCGCGCGACTGACCGCGCTCGGTTTCGCGATCGTCGGCAATTTCGAGGATGCGATCTACGCGTGGCGCAATCACACGCGCCAGTGGCCCGACCCGAACGACGGCGTGCTGCTCGCAGCCGGCAGCGGGGCGCTCGGTGCACGTCTCGCGGGGCCGCTCGCGGAGCCGTCGAGCCTCGATGCGCTGGCGGTCGGCGACAGCGGTCCGTTGACGGTCGGTGATGATTGCACGCCGCGTACGCTGCAATCGGCGGTCGGCCTCGTCTGGCGCGCGGTGATCCTGTGGATGATCCTGCTGTTGATGCTGACACTCGCCGTCTGGGTGTCGTAACGACGCAGTGCAGGATTCGATGAAAGAACAGGCCGGCTCGATGCCGGCCTGTTTGCTGTGTGGTCAGTCGTCGCGCGGGTCCCGGACGGCGCCGCACTGCCAGCACGCGGTGAACTGCGCTTCGAGCGCTTCGCCGCACTGCCGGCAGCGCCACGGCGCGGCGCCGGCCGACGGGCCGTGCGATGCGGCGTCGAGGAGCTTGCGGGCGAGTGCATCGTCGCGTTCGTCGTCGAGCCACAGCTCGGGCGTGCACGCATCGGCCGGCAGGCCGCCGAGCGCGCCCGTCGCATAGCAGTTGTGCAGCTCGCAACCGACGCCGGCCACCTGAAGCACGTTGGCCCAATGCTGCGCGGTCGCGAGATCGGGTGCCTTGAAGCGCATTGCGGCTCCTGTCGGTGAAGGCCGGCCCGCAGCATGCCGGCCGGCGCCGCGCGCGTGTCGCGCGCTCAGCGAACGATCTGGCTCGCCTCGTGCACGAGCTGCGCGTACAGCGCATGCCGCGTCGGCGCGATGCGGCCGTCGGCGACAGCCTCGAGAATCGCGCAGCCAGGCTCGTGCAGATGATGACAATTATAGAAACGGCAGTCCGCGAGCAGCGGCCGGAACTCCGGAAATGCGCGCTCGAGGCGGCCTTCGGTCAGGTGGTAGAGGCCGAATTCCTGGAAGCCCGGCGAATCGATCAGCGCGCCGCCGCCTTCCAGCGGGTAGAGGCGCGTGAACGTCGTCGTGTGGCGGCCGCTGTTGAGTGCGGCCGAAATCTCGCGCGTGGCGGCTTCGGCGTCGGGCACGAGCAGGTTCACGAGCGTCGACTTGCCCATCCCGGACTGGCCGAGCAGGATCGTCGAGTGCCCGGCGAGATGCGGCATCAGCTGCGCGCGCGCGTCGTCGGGCGAACCCTTCACCGACAGCTCGAGCACGTCGTAGCCGAGCGCGCGGTACGGCGCGAGCCGTTCGCGCGCGACCGGCAGCGCGGCCTCGACGTCGATCTTGTTCAGCACGACCAGCGGCTTCAGCTCGTTCGCCTCGGCGGCGATCAGCGCGCGGCCGAGCAGGTCCTCGCTGAAATAGGGCTCGGTCGCGAGCACGATCAGCAACTGGTCGAGATTGGCCGCGAACAGCTTCGACTTGAACTGGTCGGAGCGGTACAGCAGGTTGCGCCGTTCGCCGATCTCGACGATCACGCCCTGGTCGGCCGACGCGAGTTCGTACACGACGCGGTCGCCGACCGCGATGTCGCTCTTCTTGCCGCGCGGGAAGCACTGCAGCATCGGGCCGCCGTCGTCGGGCGCGACGATGTAGTGGCGCCCGTGCGCCGCGATCACGCGGCCTTCGACCCGTTGCGCGTTCGACGCGCGCGGGGCCGGCTTGCGGGAAGTCGGGCGGCTCATGCGTGTTGCAGCAGGCGGTCGATCCGCTGCGACGCAGGCGGATGCGAGTAGTAGAAGGCCGTGTAGACAGGGTCGGGCGTCAGCGTCGACGCGTTGTCCTCGTAGAGCTTCACGAGCGCGCTGACGAGATCCTGCGCGTCGGTCTGGCTGGCCGCGAACGCGTCGGCCTCGAATTCGTGCTTGCGCGACGTGAGGCTGCTGAACGGCGTCGCGAAGAACAGGAACACCGGAATCGCGAGGAAGAACAGCACGAGCGCGGCGCCCGCGTTGCTGGTGTCGAGCGACGGTATGACGCCGAGCCCGGTGTAGAACCACGTGCGTTGCGCGAGCCAGCCGAGCAGCGCGAGCAGCACGAGGCTCAGCACGAACGACACGAGCATCCGCTTCATCACGTGGCGGCGCTTGAAATGGCCGAGCTCGTGCGCGAGCACGGCCTCGATTTCCTGGCCGGACAGGCGCGCGAGCAGCGTGTCGAAGAACACGATCCGCTTCGACGCGCCGAAGCCCGTGAAGTACGCGTTGCCGTGCGCGGAGCGGCGGCTGCCGTCCATCACGAACAGCCCCTTTGCCGCGAAGCCGCAGCGCTTCATCAGCGACTCGATGCGCGAGCGCAGCGCATCGTCCTTCAGCGGCTCGAACTTGTTGAAGATCGGTGCGATGAAGGTCGGGTAGATCAGCAGCACGAGCATCTGGAATGCGACCCAGACGATCCAGGTCCACAGCCACCACAGGCTGCCGGCCTGGTTCATCAGCCACAGCACGACGAACAGCAGCGGCAGGCCGAGCGCGGCGCCGAGCAACGTGTTTTTCAGCATGTCGGTGAAGAACAGCCGCTTCGTCATCCGGTTGAAGCCGAAGCGCTGCTCGATCCCGAACTGGCGGTAATACTCGAACGGGACGTCGATCACGCCGGTGATCACGAGCACCGAGGCGACGAGCGCGACCTGTTGCCCGTAGCCGCGGCCGAGCCAGCCGGTCAGCAGCGTGTCGAGCGCGCCGACGCCGCCGAGCAGCGTCAGGCCGACCAGCACGGCCGCGCTGACGACGATTTCGAGCATCGTCAGCCGGGTGCGCTCGACCGTATAGTCGGCCGCGCGCTGGTGGGCGGTCAGCGGAATGGTCGCGCTGAACTGCGCGGGCACGCCGTTGCGGTGCGCCGCGACGAAGCGGATCTGCCGCGACGCGAGCCACAGCTTGGTGACGACCATCGCGAGTACGGCGATCGCGAACAGCAGGGTGAACGAAAAGGGTGACATCGAAGGCGCCAAAGGGTTCTATGCGAGAATTATATGTTCTTGCGGACCGGCCCCGCTGATGCGATGCCGGCCGTCCGGGCGGCATCGCGCGCCGCCCGCCATTTTCCAGGATGACTCATGACCGATACCGCCGCTTCCGCCAGCCAGCCCGCGCTCGTGCGCAACGAGTTGAACCTCGTCTGGCTCGACATGGAGATGACGGGCCTCGACCCGGATAACGACCGCATCATCGAGATCGCGGTCGTCGTGACCAATTCCACGCTCGACATCGCGGTCGAAGGCCCCGTGTTCGCGATCCACCAGAGCGACGAAACGCTCGCGAAGATGGACGACTGGAACAAGTCGACCCACGGCCGCTCCGGCCTGATCGACCGCGTGCGTGCGTCGACCGTGACCGAGGCGGAAGCCGCCGCGCAGCTGCAGGCGTTTCTCGCGCAGTACGTGTCGCCCGGCAAGTCGCCGATGTGCGGCAACTCGATCTGCCAGGACCGCCGCTTCATGGCGCGCTGGATGCCGGAATTCGAGCGGTTCTTCCACTACCGCAATCTCGACGTCAGCACGCTCAAGGAGCTGTGCCGCCGCTGGCAGCCCGCGATCTACAAGGGTTTTCAGAAGCGCGCGATGCACACGGCGCTCGCGGACATCCACGAGTCGATCGACGAGCTGAAGTATTACCGCGAGCATTTCCTGATTCCGGCCGCGTCTGCGCCGGCGGGCGAGTCCGCGCCGGCCGCCTGAGCGGGCCGGCACGCGTTCGGCGCACGGCAAACGCTCAGCGCCGCGCGCTTTTCGGCCGGAACGCCGCGACCACCGCGGCGTCGGTCTCGATGTACGGGCCGCCGATCAGGTCGATGCAGTAGGGCACCGCGGCGAAGATGCCGGGCACGGTCGACTTGCCGTCGGCATCGCGCAGCCCTTCGAGGGTTTCCCGGATCGACTTCGGCTGGCCGGGCAGGTTGATGATCAGCGCCGCGTGGTCGGCCGTCTCGCGGATCACCGCGACCTGCCGCGACAGGATCGCGGTCGGCACGAAATTCAGGCTGATCTGCCGCATCTGTTCACCGAATCCCGGCATTTCCTTCGTCGCCACGGCCAGCGTGGCCTCGGGCGTCACGTCGCGACGCGCGGGGCCCGTGCCGCCGGTCGTCAGCACGAGATCGCACCCCGCGACGTCGACGAGCTCGGTGAGCGTGGCGGAAATCGTCGGCGCATCGTCCTGGATCAGGCGCGTTTCGGCGCGCCACGGCGAAACCAGCGCGCCGCCAAGCCATTCCTGCAGCGCCGGAATGCCCTTGTCTTCGTAGACGCCCGTGCTCGCGCGGTCGCTGATCGACACGAGGCCGACGACCAGCTCGTCCGGGTGGTTACGCTTCGTCGTCATGGTCGTCTTCGGTGTCGTCCGGCGCGTCTTCACCCGCATCGGGCGTGCCGCTCGCGGTCTTGATCCACTGGAACAGCTCGCGGAAATAACGCGGCGGCTTGCCTTGCTGCGCTTCCTTGCGTGCGTTGCGGATCAGCGTGCGGCCTTCCTGGATGTCGGCGTCCGGGTGCTGGCGCAGGAATTCGGTCAGCGCGTCGTCGCTGGCGAGCAACTGGTCGCGCGTGCGCTCGATCCAGTGCAGGCGGGCCGTCGCGGCCTTGTTCACGCCGCGTTGTGCGTCGAGGGCGGTGCGCAGCGCGGCCGTTTCGTCGTCGGTCAGCGAGCGCATGACGCGGCCGACGTACTGGAGCTGGCGGCGCTTGCCTTCGTGATCGGTGATCCGGCGTGCCTCACGGACGGCGTCCGCCAGGCTTTCGGGCATCGGCATGCGCTTGAGGGCGTCTTTCGGCAGATCGACGAGCGCCTGGCCGAGCACCTGCAACTCGTGCATCTCGCGCTTCAACTGGGATTTGCTGGGACGATCGTAGCCATTGTCGTCGTCTTCGACGGCATGCTCGATCGGCTGGATTCGGGTTTTGCGTGTCATGGGCGGCATTGTATCGCGGCGCGGACACCCCAAGCTTGTCTGTGTCCGGCCCCGGACCTTGCTATGATCGCGGGATACGCAACATTTTGACCATGCGGGCGCCCGCCCGCCACCGGATACCAAGACGATGGCAGCCAATCTCGACGTACAAGCGCGCTATTTCCCGCACACGCAGGACCAGCTCAAAGAAATCGCGTCGGACATCCTTCGCCATGCGAAGGCACTCGGCGCGTCGGACGCCGCGACCGAAATCTCCGAAGGCGACGGCCTGTCGGTGTCGGTGCGCCGCGGCGAAGTCGAAACGATCGAGCACAACCGCGACAAGATGGTCGGCGTGACCGTGTTCATCGGCAAGAAGCGCGGCAACGCGAGCACGTCCGATTTCTCGCCGGCCGCGATCAAGGACACCGTCGCCGCCGCGTACAACATCGCGCGCTTCACGGCCGAGGATGAAGCAGCCGGCCTCGCCGAGGCCGAACTGCTCGAAACCGACCCGCGCGACCTCGATCTGTACCACCCGTGGGCGCTGACGGCCGACGAGGCCGTCGAGCTGGCCCGCCGCGCGGAAGACGCCGCCTTTGCGGTCAGCCCGCAGATCCGCAATTCGGAAGGCGCGAGCGTGTCGGCGCAGCATTCGCAGTTCGTGCTCGCGACGTCGCGCGGCTTCCTGTCCGGCTACCCGTACTCGCGCCACTACATTGCCTGCGCGCCGATCGCGGGCAGCGGCCGTCACATGCAGCGCGACGACTGGTATTCGTCGAAGCGCAGCGCGATCGATCTGGCGGCGCCCGAAGCGGTCGGCCGCTACGCGGCCGAGCGCGCACTCGCGCGGATGGGCGCACGCCGTCTCGACACCCGCAAGGTGCCCGTACTGTTCGAGGCGCCGCTCGCGGCCGGCCTGCTCGGCGCATTCGTGCAGGCCGTGAGCGGCGGCGCGCTGTACCGCAAGACGTCGTTCCTCGTCGACAGCCTCGGCAAGCCGGTGTTTGCCCCGCACATCCAGGTCGTCGAGGATCCGCACGTGCCGCGCGCGATGGGCAGCGCGCCGTTCGACGAAGAAGGCGTGCGCACGCGCGCACGCAGCGTCGTGAAGGACGGTGTCGTCGAAGGCTACTTCCTGTCGACCTATTCGGCACGCAAGCTCGGCACGCAGACTACCGGTAACGCGGGCGGTTCGCACAACCTCGCGCTGCGCAGCTCGAACACGCAGGCGGGCGACGACTTCGAAGCCATGCTGAAGAAGCTCGGCACGGGCCTGCTGCTGACCGAGCTGATGGGGCAGGGCGTGAACTACGTGACGGGAGATTATTCGCGCGGTGCGGCGGGTTTCTGGGTGGAGAACGGCGTGATCCAGTATCCGGTCGAGGAAATCACGGTCGCGAGCACGCTGCAGGAAATGTTCCGGCACATCGTCGCGATCGGTGCCGATTCGATCGTGCGCGGCACGAAGGAAACGGGCTCGGTGCTGATCGAGCAGATGACGATCGCAGGCCAGTAAGCGACGCGCGGCGTGGGCCGCCGCCCAGCAAAAAAGCCCGATCGGCGCGAGCCGGTCGGGCTTTTTTCATCGTGCGTGACGGCGAAACGCGTCAGCCGCGCTTGCGTTCGTAGACGACGAATGCATAGCCGAACGTGTTCGGCGCGGCAGCCTGGTGCGCTTCACGCGATACTTCCTGCCAGTGTGCGGCGTCGGGTGCGGGGAACGACGCATCGCCGTCGAAGTCGGCATCGATCTCGGTGACGACCAGCTTGTCGGCGAGCGTGAGCCCTTCCGCATAGAGTTGCGCGCCGCCGATCAGGAATGCCTCGGGCACGCCGTCGTGCGCGGCGAGCGCCAGCGCATCGGCGAGCGACGTGACCGTGTCGCAGCCGTCGAAGCGGCGCGTTGCGTCGCGCGTGACGACGATGTTGCGGCGGCCCGGCAGCGGCCGGCCGATCGATTCGTGGGTCTTGCGGCCCATCACGATCGGCGCACCCATCGTCGTGCGCTTGAAGAACGCGAGATCCTCGGGAAGTTTCCAGGGCAACTGGTTGTCGCGGCCGATGATGCCGTTGCGGGCACGCGCGACGATCAGGGTCAACGTCGTCATGAAGGTCGGGAAAGAGGAAAGCCGGAATGGCGCCGATTCTACCGGAACGGCGGCGCGCATCGGCTTTCACCTGCTGCGTGCCGCGACGCCTGACGTATTGCGTCGCGGCGACGGACCGAATAAACCTGTTCGTGTCGCGGGAGCGGCGATGCCGGCGCGGATCTGCGCCGGCCGGCCTGCTCGAATCACCGAACCAATGTGGAATCCTTATTGAATGGACCGATGCGCGCTCACTGACGCGTATTGCCCGGCGCGCTGCCTTGCATCGCGTGCTGCGCGTCGCCGGGTTGCGGTACCGGAAGCGGCATCGGCAATTGGGGCGATGGCGGGATCTCGTCCCACAGCGTGACGGTCGCCTTGCCGGTCGGCAGCGGTTGCGGTGCCGACACGGTCACGATGCCGAAGCCGTTGCCGTGCTGCAGGCCCGGCGCATTTTCGGCCAGCAGCGTGGCGCGATCCGGTATCGCGATTTCATCCGCGCGGGCCGGCGCAGGCGGGCCGGCGGCCGAGAGCGCAAGCGCCATCGGCACGACAGAAAGTGAAAGGCGGTTGTGCATGATGGCTGTCTCCGATCGTCTGCGTATTCAGCGAAATACATGCCATCGTGTCGTGACCGTTGTCGCCGCTGCGATTCGCGCTCAGGCGTTGCGAATTGTGGCCGAAACAGCCTGAAAATGTTTCAGGCCTGAAACGAGGGGGCTCGGGAATACTGCGGATTCAATCGACACGCTTCAAGGATGAAAATCGGGTCGTGTGTTGATGAACGAACGCTTCGCTGCGCTATGTGCAGATGATTGACTTGCATCGACCTCCTGAGCGATTCGGCCGGATCGCATCGGCGCTGAAACGGGTTTGTCGTATTCGGTGCCTATAACCAAGCTGTCTTGACCAAAACATAACTGGACGCGAGATAAGCGCCATCATGCGAGGCTTTGTCGTCGCCGCGCATCGGCATGGCGAATCGAGCCACCTCTGGCTGACCCGATTCGATCCTTTTCGCACGAGACCTGACGTGCACGGCAATCGTTAGACGGTTGATGAACGGGGTGAGGATATGGGAGCCGATCAGCGGCACGTGATCTACTATTCGCGCGAACCGAACGACGCGTTGCGCGGCCATTTCGACGAATGCGGCTGGCGCGTCGATCTCGCGGAGACCGTACGTGACGTACGGCGTGTCGTGCAGCACGGTGTGGCGAGCGCCGGCCTGCTCGACTTCTCGCCGGGCTTCAAGCCCTCGGACCTGCGCGAACTCGAATCCTGCCTGAGCATCCAGCACATCGGCTGGATCGCCGCGACGCGTCGCGGCCAGTTGCAGGATGCCACGCTGCGCCATCTCATTCGCGACTATTGCTTCGACTACGTGACGATGCCGTACGAAACGTCGCGAATCGTCGAGACCGTCGGCCATGCGCACGGCATGGTCGCGCTGACCGATCCCGTTGTGCCGCCCGTCGGCGCCGGGCGCAGCGAAGGCGAGATGGTCGGCACCTGCGATGCGATGCTCGGGCTCTTCAGGACGATCCGCCGCGTCGCGGCGACCGATGCGCCGGTGTTCATCTCCGGCGAGTCGGGCACCGGCAAGGAACTGACGGCCGTCGCGATCCACGAGCGTTCGTCGCGCGCGCAGGCGCCGTTCATCGCGATCAATTGCGGCGCGATTCCGTCGACGCTGTTGCAGGCCGAACTGTTCGGCTATGAGCGCGGCGCGTTCACCGGCGCGAACCAGCGCAAGATCGGCCGCGTCGAGGCCGCCAACGGCGGCACGTTGTTTCTCGACGAAATCGGCGATCTGCCGCTCGAAAGCCAGGCAAGCCTGCTGCGTTTCCTGCAGGAAGGCAAGATCGAGCGGCTTGGCGCGCACGTGTCGGTACCCGTCGACGTGCGCGTGATCTGCGCGACGCACGTGGACATGGAAGCCGCGTTGCGGGAAGGGCGGTTCCGCGAGGACCTGTTCCATCGCCTGTGCGTGCTGAAGATCGAGGAGCCGCCGCTGCGCGCGCGCGGCAAAGACATCGAGGTGCTCGCGCGCCACATGCTCGAGCGTTTCAAGGGCGACGCGCATCGCCGCCTGCGCGGCTTCTCGCTCGACGCGGTCGCGTCGCTGTACGGCTATTCGTGGCCGGGCAACGTGCGCGAGCTGATCAATCGCGTGCGCCGTGCGATCGTGATGTCGGAGGGCCGGATGATCACCGCGGCCGATCTCGAGCTGAACGACTTCGCGACGCTCGCGCCCGTGTCGCTGCTGGAGGCGCGGGAGGCGGCCGAGCGGCAGGCGATCGAGCAGGCGCTGCTGCGCCACCGCGGCCGTTTCGCGGATGCCGCGCGCGAGCTCGGCGTGTCGCGCGTGACGCTCTACCGGCTGATGTGCGCGCACGGGATGCGTGATCGCGGCGACACGCTGGCAGGGTTTTCGCCGCCGTTGGCGGAGCTTCCTCGCCACGCTTGCTAAAATCGGCGGGTACGGCCGCCCTCGCGGCCGAAGGAACCCGCATGAAACAGTATCTCGATCTCGTTCGTACCATTCTCGATACCGGCACCTGGCAGGAAAACCGCACGGGGATCCGAACCATCAGCATGCCGGGCGCGATGCTCCGCTTCGACCTGCAGCAAGGCTTTCCGGCCGTGACGACCAAGAAGCTCGCGTTCAAGTCGGCGATCGGCGAACTGGTCGGCTTCCTGCGCGCGTCGCGCAGCGCGGCCGATTTCCGCGCGCTCGGCTGCAAGGTGTGGGATGCGAATGCGAACGAGAACGCGCAGTGGCTCGCGAACCCGTATCGCCAGGGCGTCGACGATCTCGGCGACGTGTACGGCGTGCAATGGCGCCAGTGGCCGGGCTACAAGGTGCTCGACGCGGGCGCCGACGCGCAGATCGCCGATGCGACGCGCCGCGGCTTCCGGATCGTCACGCGGTTCGACGAAGACGGTGCGCCGAAGGTGCTGCTGTACAAGGCGATCGACCAGTTGCGCCAGTGCCTGGACACGATCATGGAGAACCCGGCCGACCGCCGCATCCTGTTTCACGCATGGAATCCGGCCGTGCTCGACCAGATCGCGCTGCCCGCGTGCCACCTGCTGTACCAGTTCCTGCCGAACGCGACGAAGCGCGAGATCTCGCTGTGCCTGTACATCCGCAGCAACGACGTCGGCCTCGGCACGCCGTTCAACCTGACGGAAGGGGCCGCGCTGCTGTCGCTCGTCGGCCGGCTGACGGGCTACACGCCGCGCTGGTTCACGTATTTCATCGGCGACGCGCACATCTACGAGAACCAGCTCGACATGCTGCAGCGGCAGCTCACGCGCGAGCCGTACGAAAGCCCGCGGCTCGAGATTGCCGAGCGCGTGCCCGAGTATGCGAAGACGGGCGTTTATGCGCCGGAGTGGCTCGAGCTGATCGAACCGTCCGATTTCTCGCTGGTCGGTTATCGCCACCATGAGCCGCTGACCGCGCCGATGGCGGTCTGAGCGCGCGGTTTCGTCGAGCCGCACCCCGCAGGAAAAAGCCCGACCGGCTGAAACCGGTCGGGCTTTTTTGTTTCACGTTTGCGGCACTTACTGGCGATGCCGTTCTTCGTGACCGCCTTGCGGCGGCGGGTTGCTCTGGTGCGGCGCCTCGACGTGCGGTGCCGGTTGCGGCCGCGGTTCCATGCGCGGAGCGGGCATCGGCGGGCGCGGTTCCATACGGGGCGCCGGCTGCGGCCGCGGTTCCATGCGAGGCGCGGGTTGGGGGCGCGGCTCCATGCGCGGCGCTTGCGGCTGCGGTCGCGGCATGTCGTGCACGGCAGGCGCCGGCGGACGGTACTCGTTCACGCGCGGCGGTGCGACTTCGCGGTGCGGCGCCGGTTGCGCGAATTCGGGGCGCGGTTGCGGCGCCGGCGCGGCCCGTTCCGGTTGCGGCTGCGCGTGCTGGGCCGGCGTCTGGAAATCGGGGTGCGGACGCGGCTGCGAAATCTGTGCCGTGTTGTCGATCCTCGGTTGCGGCAGCGCGCGCGGCGCTTCGTTCCGGTTGCCGGGCTGCATGCCCTGCGGCGTCGGCACGCCCTCCGGATGCGGCACCGCTGCGCTGCGTACGGGCGGCAGCGCATTCTGTCCTGCCGCGTGAAGGGCGCTCGGCGGTGCTTGGCGCTGACGTTCCATCGGCGTGTGCGGCTGCATCCATGCGGGCGACGGCGTCTCGGCGGCGTGCGCGTTGCCGAGTCCCGGCGGCGGGTTGCTCGCGACCGGCGGATGCGGGACGCCGTTGCCGGCCCCGAAAGCCTGATGCGGCGTCGCGTTGCCGGGCGCCTGAGGCACGCCGCCGTTGGCGAAGTGCGAAGCGCCGGGGTTTTCGCCGTTCGCCGGCCGTCCGGGATTCGGCACGCCCGGCACCGGTACGCTCGGTGCCGGTACGCCCGGTGCCCCCGGCCGTCCGGCCTGCACGGCCGGCGGCTGGCCTTCGCGCGGCGCGTGCGACGGCTGCACGACGGGGCCGTGCGGATTCACGAGCTGCACGTTGCGCATTGCCCACGCGCCACCGCCGGGGTTACCGGGCACGCGGACCGGGCGGGGCCTGTAATCGGCCGGCACGCTCGTCTTCACGACCGGTGCGCCGGCGCCCGGCACGCGACCGCCTTGCTGCGCGAGATGCGCGGCGGCCTGGTCACGATAGGCAGCCGGCACCGCAGGGTTGCGCGTCGCGACGTACGGATGCTGCGCGATCGCCGCCGGCGGACGGTAGCTGGCATTGCGCAGCCCGCCGGTAAAGCTCTGGCGCACCGGCGCGATGCCGGGTGTCCCCGGCGTGACGTGCGCATTGCGCCATTGCTGCGGATCGACGTGTTGCGAGAAGTGCGCGACCGGCTGGCCGTGCACGAACGCGGAAGCCGGCACGGCCGTGATCGCGTGCGGCGCATGGTAGTTCACGTACGTCTTGTTGATGTTGGTGATATTGGTGATGTTCGTCACGTTCACGGTCTTGTTCACGTTCACGTTGACGTTGTTCACCACGACGTTGCGGTTCACGCGGTCGTAGTAGTGCGGGCTCCAGCCGCCCCAGCCCGGGTGCCACGGTTCGCCGGGGCCGAGCGCGAACCACGCGCAGCCGGCCGCGGCGACGCCGCCGACCGTGAGCGCGACACTCCAGTCCGGGCCGCCGCCGCCGCCCACGAACGCGACGAGCGCCGGCGCATAGACCGGCGGCTGGCTGACGACCATCGGGCCGGGCACCCATGCCCAGCTGTCGTCCAAGTATGCCCAGCGACCGTAGTGATACGGCGCGAAGCCCCACGGTGCGTCATCGACCCACGTCCAGCCCCACGGCGCCTGCCAGATCCAGTGGCCGTCGTGATACGGCGCCCAGTCGGCCGGCGTGTCGTTCGGTACCCAGACCGAGCCGTAATTCGGCGTTTCGCGCCACGTACCGTTCGCGTCGAGATCCTGGTAGCCGGGTACGTCACGCGACACATAGCGGGCCGACACCGAGCGCTCTTCGGCCGCGTCGCGGCTGGCGGCCCACTGGTCGAGCGGGTCGGGGCCAGGCGCCGCCGATTGCTGCGCGACCTGCAGGTCGGTGCCCGTGAACACGACCTGCTGCCCGGGCGACAGCGGGTACTGTCCATTGCTGCCATAGACGGTCGCGCTGCCGCTGCGCATCGTGACCGTCGTGCTCGCACCGTTCGGCGCGACATCGACGCGATAGTCGCCGGGGCCCGTGATGCCGAGCGCGAGGTTCGGCGTATCGATTTCGTACGATCCGCCGCGCGGCAGATCGCGCACGTGAGTCGATACGGTGCCGAGGCCGACCTTCAGCTGGGTCGTCGTGTCGTCGAGATTCAGTACCGACAGGCTCGTCGAATCGCCGAGCCGCACCGCGGTCGACCCGATGTGCAGTTCCGAGCGGGCGCCGGCATCGTTCCAGAGCTGGTCGCCGGTCGTCAGCGGCCGGTTCACGGCCGCGTACGACCATGTGTCGGTGCCCGCCGGTTCGGTCGTCACGGCACCCGACAGGTAGTTGAGCCGCGCGACGCGGCCGGGCGGATCGCCGCCGGGTTGCCGTGCGGCCGCCGCGTACGGCGACGCAGCGGCCGATTGCGCGAATGCGGGCGGCAGGGCCGCAAGCGCGGCGAACGCGAGCAGCGTGTAGCGGGCGGTTCGCTTGAGCGTGAACAGGGTGGCCATGGTGAGCGTCATCGTCGTTATCGCGGCGCGTCGATTCGTGCCGATGAATTCACAATATCTGCTTGGCCTGTTTCAATGCCCTATGTTTTGTAAGTCGGATGGCCTGCGATGTAACAAAACCTGTCCATCGCGCGTCGTTGTCGTGCAGACGCAATACAGGCGTCAAGCGGACGTAAGCCACCCGTCGAAAACCTGCTGGCCGGGCACGGTGACGCGCAGCACGCGCGGTCGTGCGGAACGTTCGATCCAGCCGTGTTCGCAGAAGCTCTCGAGCAGCGCCGCACCGAGCGCGCCACCGAGATGCGAGCGCCGCTCGCTCCAGTCGAGGCAGCCACATGCGAAGCGGCGCCGGCGCGTGCGCTGCTGCGCGACGTCGATGCCCCATTGCGCGAGCGCTTGCGTGCCGAGCTCGGTGGTGTCGATCGCGTTGCCGTCCGCGTACAGCCAGCCGCGCGCGGTGAGGCCGTCGAAGATGCGTACGGCGAGCTCGCCGGCCATGTGGTCGTAGCAGGTGCGCGCGTAGCGCAGCTCGGCCGGGACCGTGCGCGACGGCGGCGGAACCGGGCGGTGCGGCGCCGCCGCGCGGGCGACGTTCGCGAGCGCCTCGAGCGACGCCGCGATGTCGGCCGACGCGATGCGGTAGTAGCGGTGCCGGCCGCGCACGTCGAGCGCGAGCAGGCCGCCTTCGGTCAGCCGCGCGAGGTGCGCGCTTGCAGCGGACGGCGACAGCCCCGCGATCAGCGTCAGTTCGCCGGCCGGTCGCGCGCTGCCGTCCATCAGCACCCATAGCATCGCGGCCCGCCCGGGGTCGGCGATCAGCGCGCCGATGCGGCTCAGGCCCGGAAAGTGGTGGTCGTCTTGATCGGTCATCGTCGTCTCTCGTCAGGCGGGATGAGTTGCAGTGTAGTGCGTGCGGGCATTCGATGTTTCGCTTCCGGATGAAATGTCGGATGCAGCGGCGCCGTCCCGGCGGCGGGCACGGCTGCGGCCCGTTGCAGCGCGCGCGTAGAATGGCCGGACGCGGCGGCAGCGGGCCGCCGCATGTGACTCGACGCAATGATGAAGACGATTTTCTGTGTGTTGGCCGCCGCGCTCGTCTGCGCGGCCTGTGCGCAGGGCGGCGCGGGCGCCGCCGGCGGACAGGGCGGCAGTATCGAGATGTACGGGACGATCGACCAGGGCATCACGGTGCGCCGCTGACCGGAACCGATCGGCGCGCGTGTCGGGCATGGCCGCCACAGCCGCGCCACACGGGGCTTGCCGCGACGCGTTGCCGCAGTGCAACGTATAATGGCCCGATTACAGCGCCCCCGCCGCCTGGAGCCAGAACGATGCCCCAACCGTCCCCCGTGCCGGCCGCCCTCGACCGCACCGAAACCGTATTCCGCTTCCTCGCCGAGCCTTCGTCCGTGAACTTCGGCGGCAAGGTGCATGGCGGCGCGCTGATGAAGTGGATCGACGAGGTCGCGTATGCGTGCGCGGCCGTCTGGTCGAGCCGCTATTGCGTGACGGTCAGCGTCGGCAACATCCGTTTCCAGCGTCCGATCCTGGTCGGCAACCTGGTCGAGCTGAAGGCGCGCGTCGTGGCGACGGGCCGTACCAGCATGCATATCCATGTGTCCGTACATGCGGGCGATCCGAAGGGCGGCGTGCTGCGCCAGACGACCGATTGCCTCGTCGTGTTCGTCGCGGTCGACGAGAACGGCAACCCGGTGCCGGTGCCGCCGTTCGTACCCGAGACCGACGAGCAGAAGGTGCTCGCGAAATATGCGGCCGACGTGCGGGCCGCGCTCGACAAGATCGTCGAGATGAAACCGGAAGAAGTCGCGAAGGGCGCGGTCTGACCGCGACGGGCGCCGCGCTCGCCGCGCCGCGCCCGCCGTCCTGCCTTTACCGCGTCCCGATCATCTGTTCGGGGCGCACCCACGCATCGAATTCCGCCTCGGTCAGGTAGCCGAGCGCGAGCGCGGCCGCCTTCAGCGTCGTGCCTTCCTTGTGCGCCTTCTTCGCGATCTGCGCGGACTTGTCGTAGCCGATGTGCGGATTGAGCGCCGTCACGAGCATCAGCGATTCGTTCAGCAGCAGGTCGATCCGCGAACGGTTCGGCTCGATGCCCACCGCGCAGTGATCGTTGAAGCTCTGCGCGCCGTCGGCGAGCAGCCGCACCGACTGCAGCACGTTGTGCGCGATCATCGGCCGGAACACGTTCAGCTCGAAATTGCCGCTCGCACCGCCGAAGTTGACCGCGACATCATTGCCGAACACCTGGCAGCACAGCATCGTCACGGCCTCCGACTGCGTCGGGTTCACCTTGCCCGGCATGATCGAGCTGCCCGGTTCGTTCTCCGGAATCGACAGTTCGCCGAGCCCGCAGCGCGGGCCGCTCGCGAGCCAGCGCACGTCGTTCGCGATCTTCATCAGGCCGGCCGCGACCGTCTTCAGCGCACCGTGCGCGAACACCAGCGCATCGGCGGCCGCCATTACCTCGAACTTGCTCGGCGCCGTCACGAACGGCAGCTTCGCGAGCCGGCCGATTTCGTCGGCGACGCGCACCGCGAACTCCGGATGCGCATTCAGTCCGGTGCCGACCGCGGTACCGCCGAGCGCGAGCTCGTACAGGTGCGGCAGCGCCGATTCGACGTGACGGATGCCCTGGTCGAGCTGCGCGACATAGCCGGAAAATTCCTGGCCGAGCGTGAGCGGCGTCGCGTCCTGCAGGTGCGTGCGGCCGATCTTCACGATGTCGGCGAACGCCTTCGACTTCGCATCGAGCGTCGTGCGCAGCGTGCGCAACGCCGGCAGCAGGTGGTTGACGATCGCGTAGGCGGCCGCGACGTGCATCGCAGTCGGGAACACGTCGTTCGACGACTGGCCGCGGTTCACGTCGTCGTTCGGATGCACCTTGCGCGCTTCGCCGCGCTCGCCGCCCATCAGCTCGCTCGCGCGATTCGCGATCACCTCGTTGAGGTTCATGTTGGTCTGCGTGCCGGAGCCCGTCTGCCACACCGCGAGCGGGAATTCGCGCGGATGCTTGCCGGCGATGATCTCGTCGGCCGCGTCGATGATCGCGCGCGCCTTGTCGTCGGCGAGCACGCCGAGCGACTGGTTCACGGCCGCCGCGGCACGCTTGACGATCGCCAGCGCGTGGATCAGCTCGGGCGACTGCTTCTCGGTCGAGATCCGGAAATTCTGCAGCGAGCGCTCGGTTTGCGCGCCCCAAAGGCGGTCGGCCGGCACGGCGATCTCGCCGAACGTGTCGCGTTCCATCCGAACTGCTTCGTTCATGATGCACTCCTCCAGGAAAGGGGAAGGGCCGCGCGTCGTCGCGCGGCGTCAGACGTATCGTGAGGCAGTCGCGCCGCTCGCGCGGCGTCTCGAGGGATTCAACCGACAAGCATAGCGCCGGCCGCGATTTCGCGTCGTGTCGCGCCTAGCGCGCCGCAATGAGTGAGGCGGTCTTGCGGTGAAAGCGCCAGGCCATCAGCGCGGCGACGCTCGCCAGGCCGGCCGCGAGCCCCCACCACAGGCCGCGCGCGCCCATGCCCGCGTGGAACGCGAACCAGTAGCCGGTCGGAAAGCCGATGCCCCAGTAGCCGAAGGTCGCGGCGAGCATCGGGATGCGCGTGTCCTTCAGGCCGCGCAGCGCGCCCGACCCGACGGTCTGCATCCCGTCGACGATCTGGAACACCGCGGCGATGCCGAGCAGCGACGCGGCGAGCGACACCGTGGCGGCGTTGGCCGGATCGTCGAGGTGCAGGTACAGGCCGACGATCGTATGCGGCGCGACGATCATCACGACGCCCGACAGCGACATGAACGCGACGCCGAGCGCGAGCGCGACGAAGCCCGCGTGCCGTGCGGCGACGGGCGAGCCCGCGCCGACCCAGTAGCCGACGCGCACGTTGGCGGCCTGGCCGATCGCGAGCGGCACCATGAACGACACCGACGCGACGTTCAGCGCGATCTGGTGCGCGGCCAGCGACGTCGCGCCCAGCACGCCGACCGTGAGGCCGGTGGCAAGGAACAGCGTCGATTCGACCCCGTACGTGATCGCGACCGGCCAGCCGATGCCGATCAGTTCGCCCATCACGGGCAGCTTCGGGCGCGACGCGGTCACGAAATGGCGGAAGCGCTGCCGGCCGTGCAGCAGCCAGATCAGCGCGAGCGCGGTGAGCCAGATCGTGATCGTCGTCGCGACCGCCGAGCCGAGAAAACCGAGGCGCGGCAGCCCGAATGCGCCGTGGATCAGCCCGTAGTTCAGCACGCCGTTGACGCCGACGCCGCCGATCGACACCCACAGCAGCCGCTTTGCGGCGCCGATCGCCGGCAGGAACGCGCGCATCAGCCCGACGCCGATCAGGCTGCCGAGCGCCGCGTAGCGCAGGATGCCCGTGTATTCGCCGACGTGATGCGCGAGCAGCGGCGGCTCGTGGAACATCAGCAGGATCGATTCGGACAACGACAGCGCGACGATCGCCGGAATCGCGAGCAGCACGGACAGCGCGAAGCCGGTCCAGTAGATGTGCGGCACGCGGTCCTCGGCCTGCGCGCCGCGCGCGTGCGCGACGCTCACGCTGACCGACGACAGCACGCCCTGCAGGATGGTCACGATGACGAAGAAGAAGTTCGCGCCGAGCCCGCCCGCGGCGAGCGAATCGGGGCCGAGCGAACCGAGCAGCACCGTGTCGGTGACGCTCATCGCCATCTGCGAAAGTTGGGCGATCGCGAGCGGCGCGGCGAGGCGCGCGGTATCGGCGGCGTGACTGGAGAGCGACGGCGGCGCAATGACCGTCCGCGTAAGACCGGAATGCGACATGGAATGGGCGCTCGCGCGGGTGCGGGCCCGCGCTATATGTATTTATTTTGAGAGACGCCTAGCTTACGGCTTTATTCAAACCGTGTCGAACGCGTGCGCCGATGGCCATGTCGCGGACAGGGGGAACGCGCGAATGCTAGGGCCTGTTCACGCTAATAACGGGCCAGCCCCACGAATGAATTTTCCAAAAAACAGGGGAACGTGCCTTGCCGGCCGCACTGCGGCGTCGATCGTCGCTTGTTTGGCGCGGCCAAACGGCGCTCCTCCCTCCTTGCATTGCGACCGGCAAGGCACGTTCGCAAGCCCGTTATTAGCGTGAACAGGCCCTAGGCCTCGCGCACCGCGATGCGCGTGTCGCCGAGCAGCACGACCTGGCCCGCGCGGATCTTGCAGGTCTTGCGCAGCTCGACGTTGCCGTCGACTTTCACCGCGCCGGACGCGACGATCAGCTTCGCGGTGCCGCCGCTGTCCGCGAGGCCGGTGATCTTGAGAAGGTTGTGCAGCTCGACGTATTCGCCGGTCAGCGTGAAATCCAGATTGGGCATGACGAAGAAGGTGCGCAGGGCGCGGGAGGAAACGCTCCGCATCATACGGCACGGCGGGCCGGCACGCGAGCGCGGGCCGCCGCGGCACGCAGTTGTTAAGGACTGTGAGCGATTCGTCAGCAAATGAAACGGTGGGTAACAGTCTGAGAGATTCGAGAACCGGCCAGGCGCGCCGCGGGTCTTTTGTCGTACCTGCTGCGTGTTGCGGCAGGGGACGCGACGGACTGCATCGATGCGGTCCGGGCTCACAACTTCTCGAGGAGAATTGCCATGTCCAAGATTCGTACGATGCTGATCGGTGCCGCGCTGACGGCGTTCGCCACTTCGGCCGCATTTGCCCAGACGGGTACGGCGGCGCAGGGTGCGGCCGGTGCCGGCGTGCAGGCGCAGACTCCGGCGGCAGGTGTCGGCGCAGGCGTGCAGGGCGGTGCCGGCGCGAACGCGTCGGGCAACGCGGTCGGCGGTGCCACGGATGCGGTCGGCACGGCAGCCGACGGTGCGAAGGATTCGGCGTCGTCGGCCGTCCATTCGGCCAAGAAGCACACGAAGCATGCCGCGAAGTCGGCCAAGGGCCATGTCGGCGCAGCCAAGGCGAAGGCCGGCGAAGCGACCGAAGGCGGCGCGTCGGTCGGCGCGGAAGGCGGTGCATCGGCCCAGGGCGCCACGCAGTAAGCGGCGCCTGGCGCCGCGTGACGCTCGCCCCCTGGGCGTCGCGCCGGAGGCCATCCGACGGCCCGGTTCGCTTTGCGCGAACCGGGCCGTTTTCATGGGTTCATGCTTTCGGCGGGCGGGGCGCGGTCACGGCCGGCGCTGTCCTGGCCCCTGTCCCGGTTGCCCCGGCGCCGGTCGCACGGCGGCCGGCGTGAACACGCCGCGCAGCCATGCGGCGAGCCGCGCGAAGACGTCGTACGGTTCCTCGACGAAGATCTCCGGCTTCAGCAGCCGCAGGTATTCCATGATCTGCTGCGCTTCCTGCTTCTGGAACGAGCCATGCGCGAGCCCGAGCCGCAGCAGCCCGCGCAGTTCGCCGAGCTTGTCGCGCGCGGTGCTGCCGACGCTCATCTCGCACGCGAGCTTGGCCTCGTAAATGCGCTGACGCAACGATTCGGCGAGCCGCCACGCGGGCGTCTGCATCAGTTCCTCGAGCGTCTGGATGTCTTGCGCGGCGCCCTTGATCTGCGATGCAAGCGGATCGATCAGCGACGGGTCGCCCTGCGCTTCGGCGACGATCGCCTTCGCCCAGTCGCGGCATGCTTTCGCGAGTTCGTCGGGGGTCCATTCGGAGCGCGATGCGAAGCCGAAGCCGAATTCGCCGGCCTGTCGCATCAGGATCGCGACGACGTCCGGAAATTCCTTGTCGAGCGTGCGCTTGGCCCACGCGTACTGGCCGCCCTGCAGCATCCGCTGCACCGCGTGCTCGGTCAGCGGCACCATGTTGTCGAGCAACTTGGCGCGCAGGAAATCCTCGAACGACGGCGTCGCGAACTGCGGGTCGAGTTTCAGCGACACGCGGACGAACGCGTCGTAGTCCTTGCGTAGGGACTCGAGCGTGTCGTCCTTGAGGGAAAGGGTGATCTGGCCCATGAATCGTCTCGATGGCGGCCCGCGCAAGCCGACGGCCGGCACGGCGCACCGGAGCGGGCGCAGCGTCGACTGACCGGTACGCGCCGAGGCCGGTGGCGGGTCTTCATTCCCTATATCGGCGCGCCGGGCGAAAACTTGAGCGCGCGGGTAGAGCGACCGCTCAGGCGGGCAGCCAGTGCGGGATCACGACCCCTTGCCAGAAGAAGAACACCGCGAGCCCCGCGGCGATCGTCACGAGCGGGCGGCGGGTTGCCGCCGACACGAGCACGGCGGCGAGCGCGCCGACGAGTTGCGGATTGCGCCAGGTGAGCTCGGCCGTGCCGCCGTGCGGCGAGACGGTCATCGGCACGATGATCGCCGTCAGCACGGTGACGGGGACGAAGCCGAGCGCGGTCCGCACGAGCGGCGGGAAGGTCAGCCGTTCGCCGAACAGGAACAGCGTCGAGCGAATCGCGTACGTAATGACGGCCATGCCGAGGATCAGCAGCGCGTAGCTCATGATGCAGCCTCCGTGCGCGAGCCGGTGCGCGTGCGTTCGTGCAGCAGCGTGAGCACGACGCCGATCGCGACGCCGGCGGCGACCGCGCCGAGCAACCCGAGCTTGTACGGCCAGTCCTGCCAGAAGTACGCAAGCGTGCCGGCCGTCGCGGCCGCCGCGAAATAGCGCAGCGTGCCGAGTTGCGGGACGACGATCGCGATGAAGGTGGCCGCCATCGCGAAATCGAGGCCGAGCGACTGCAGGCCCGGGAACGCCGCGCCGAAGCCGATGCCCGCGAGTGTCCAGACCTGCCAGTTCAGGTACATCGCGAGCCCGGACCCGAAGAAGTAGTGGGGGCCGATCGTGCCGGGCGCGAAGTGCCGGTAGTGCGCATAGGCGACCGCGAACACCTCGTCGGTCATCAACGCGCCGAGCGTCGCGCGCCAGCGCAGCGGCAGGTGCGCGACATAGGGCGCGAGCGTCGCGCTGTACAGCAGGTGGCGCAGGTTCACGATCAGCGTGGTCGCGAGCACGACGACGAAGCTCGCGCTGCCGGCGATCAGGCCGAGCGCGATGAACTGCGCGGAGCCCGCGAACACGGCGAGCGACATCAGCGCGCCGTGCCATGCGGCGAGCGGGCCGCCGCCGACGAGCGTGCCGAAAATCACGCCGAACGGTGCTGCGCCGATCATCATCGGAATCGTGTCGCGCGCGCCGTCGAGCCATTCGTTGAGCGGGCGGCGAGGCGGCGAGGCGGGTGTCGGGTTCAAAGGGTCTCCTCCATGAACAGGAGGATAGCCAGCGGGCGGCGGGCCGGCTTGTATGTTCTTGCGCTCGCGGAATCGGGGCGGGGCGATGCCCGGGAGCCGGCCGGCGCCGGCTGGCGGTGCGGTTGCCCGCTGCCGGGCGCCGCGCGTCAGCTCGCCTGCCAGCGCCCGGGCGGTACGCCGAACATCCGTTTGAAATGTCGCGTGAAGTGGCTCTGGTCGACGAAGCCGCTGGCCGCCGCGACGTCGGCGACGGGCACGCCCGCGCGTAGCGGCGCCAGCGCGCGCTGCAGCCGCAGCTGGTTGCGCCATGCATGCGGCGGCATGCCGGTCGTGCGCGTGAACAGGCGCGCCGCGTGGAACGGCGACAGGCCGACGGCCTGCGCGACGTCGTCGAGCGTCACCGTGGACAGCAGGTCGCCTGCGAGCCGCTCGCGCATGGCGTCGACGCGTGGTTCGTCGGTCGCGAGCGGCGCCGGTTGCGGCCGCACGTCGGCGTGGCGCGCGATCAACGTCGACAGCGCGTCGAGCATCGCGGTTTCGGCGGCGAGCGGATCGTAGATGCGTGGTGCGTCGGGCGCTGGATCATCCGCCGGCTGCCCGGGTGCATGTGCCTGCGACGACAGCGCGCGCTCGCTGCCGGCTTCCATCATCCGGTGCGCCAGCGTGAGCCGGGCCGCGAGATCGGGATCGCGAATCACGCCGGGGGCAAACCAGGGAGCCTCCTGCGGGCGGCCGGCGATCTCGCTTGCGAGTGCGTGGATGAATTCCACCGGCATGTAGCTGACGCGATAGCACCAGCCTTCGTCGGTGGCACGCGACCCTGTATGCACTTCGCCGGGATTGATCACGGGCACGGTGCCCGTTTCGGCGACATAGCCGGCACCGCGATAGGTGAACCGTTCCGCGCCTTCGAGAATCACGGGGATCGTGTACGCGTCGTGCCAGTGCGGCGCGAACGCGTGATCGCGATAGGTGGCCGTGAGCAGATCCGCGTCCGGCAGCAGCGGCGTGCGCCAGTAGCGTGCGGCGTCGGGAAGGCGGGTGGCGGACATGATCGGGCGCGGGAGCGGTCGAACCGACAGTGTATCGCTCGCGCGCCCGGCCGGTGTGCGCGTTACTTGACCGGAATCGTCGTGCCGGCCGGCATCGGCACCGCGGTGACGGCGTTCTTCGGGCTGCCGCTGACGATGCGGTCGCTGTAGGTCAGGTAGACGATCGTGTTGCGCTTCGTGTCGACGACGCGCACGACATGCAGCGTCTTGAAGATGAACGACATGCGCTCGCTGAACACGTCGGTCTGCTGCTTGAGCGGCTCCTTGAAGCCGATCGGGCCGACCTGCCGGCACGCGATCGACGCTTCGCTCGGATCCTCGGCGACGCCGAGCGTGCCCTTGATCCCGCCGGTGCGGGCGCGCGATACGTAGCAGGTCACGCCGGTCACGACCGGATCGTCATACGCTTCGACGACCACGCGGTCGGAGCCCGTGACGCGGAAATGGGTGTTGACGCTGCCGACTTCCTCCGCGTGCGCGAGCGGTGCCGCGGCGAATGCGGAAAACAGGAGGGCGAACGGGGCGGAGCGGAGGAGGCGATGCTTCATCGACGGGACCGGATGCGAATGCGGGAGAGAGACTCTAGCACGCGCGTGACCGGGCGATGAACGGCAGAGAAGCGAGCGGGCGGCCGTAAAAACAAAAGGCCCGTCGAATGACGGGCCTTTCGCTGTCTGGCTCCCCGACCTGGGCTCGAACCAGGGACCTACGGATTAACAGTCCGGCGCTCTACCGACTGAGCTATCGGGGAATAAATCGGTACATCTGCGTGTGTTGTTTCCAACAAAAAACCCGTCCACTTTCAACGGACCTTTGTGTTTTTTGGCTCCCCGACCTGGGCTCGAACCAGGGACCTACGGATTAACAGTCCGGCGCTCTACCGACTGAGCTATCGGGGAACAAACAACAACAGCAGAGAAACGAGATTGTATGGAGTGGTCGCTAACCTGTCAATACTTTTGGGCCGCGATGCACAAAATTTTTTTCGCGCCCGCTGCGCGATCAGCGCTCGAGCAGGTGCAGCTTCTCCTGCACGTCCTTCCACTCGTCCGCGTCGGCCGGTGCCGGCTTGGTCTTCGTGATCGACGGCCAGCTCTTTGCCAGCTCGGCATTCAGCTCGGTGAACTGCTGCTGGTCGCCCGGAACGTCTTCTTCGGCATAGATCGCATTGGTCGGGCACTCGGCGACGCACACGGCGCAGTCGATGCACTCGTCCGGATCGATGGCGAGAAAGTTGGGACCTTCACGGAAGCAATCCACCGGGCACACATCCACGCAGTCCGTGTATTTGCACTTGATGCAGCCTTCGGTCACAACGTGAGTCATTAAAACGCTCCTGCTTGGCGGTATATATGGGGTGGCGTTTGCGCCAAAAGCGGCATTGTAACTGAAGCGCAAAACCCGCATGGCGTGGTCGGCTATCCGGCTTATATCGTTTCGTGATTAGTTTATGGGGTGCGCAAAGCGGATGCCCGCACGCAGGGCGGCGGGCGGTTTCACGATGGTCGGGCCCGCATTCGGGTAACATGGCCGACAGACCGGGCGGCGCGCGGTGCGCCGGGGCCCTGTCACGATATTGGCGGTGCCGTAATCATGATCATCACTTCGCTGCTCGACACGGATCTCTACAAGTTCACGATGATGCAGGTCGTCCTGCATCACTTTCCCGCTGCAAACGTCGAATACCGTTTCCGGTGCCGCACGCCGGGCGTCGACCTCGTGCCGTACATCGACGAGATCCGCGACGAGGTGCGCGGCCTGTGCGCGCTGCGCTTTTCCGACGTCGAACTCGACTACCTGCGGCGGATGCGCTTCATCAAGAGCGATTTCGTCGACTTCCTCGCGCTGTTCCACCTGAACGAGAAATACATCTCGATCACGCCGTCGCCGAAGGGCAATGGCGAGATCGACATCGTGATCGAGGGGCCGTGGCTGCACACGATCCTGTTCGAGATCCCGGTGCTCGCGATCGTCAACGAAGTCTATTTCCGCAACACGCAGCGCGAGCCCGACTATCGCGAGGGCCGCGAGCGGCTGCGCGAGAAGATCAAGCTGCTCGGCGCGAAGCCCGAGTTCGCCGACTGCAAGATCGCCGACTACGGCACGCGCCGGCGCTTCTCGAAGGTCTGGCACGAGGAAGTCGCGCTCACGCTGCGCGACGGGCTCGGCCCGCAGTTCGCGGGCACGAGCAACGTGCTGTATGCGATGAAGCACGACATCACGCCGCTCGGCACGATGGCGCACGAGTACCTGCAGGCGTGCCAGGCGCTCGGCCCGCGGCTGCGCGATTCGCAGATCTACGGGTTCGAGATGTGGGCGAAGGAATACCGCGGCGACCTCGGGATCGCGCTGTCGGACGTCTACGGGATGAATGCGTTCCTGAACGACTTCGACATGTACTTCTGCAAGCTGTTCGACGGCGCGCGCCACGATTCGGGCGATCCGTTCGACTGGGGCGAGCGGATGCTGCGCCACTACGAGGCGAACCGCTGCGACCCGCGCACCAAGGTGCTCGTGTTCTCGGACGCACTCGACATCCCGAAGGTCATGCAGTTGTACGAACGGTTCCGCGGCCGCTGCAAGCTCGCGTTCGGCGTCGGCACGAACCTCACCAACGATCTCGGCTACGTGCCGCTGCAGATCGTGATCAAGATGGTCCGCTGCAACGGCCAGCCGGTCGCGAAGCTGTCGGATTCGCCGGGCAAGAGCATGTGCGACGACAAGGCGTATCTCGCGTACCTGCGCCAGGTGTTCGGCATTGCGCAGCCGGTCGAGGAAGACGCGTCGAAGTAGCCGCCGGCCGTTCGGCCGAAGGTGCGTGGCGGCAGGGGCGGCCGGTATAATCGGACGGTATTGCATGCCACTGTCACGAGGACCGTTCATGGACACTTCCGCTGCCCGTCGCCAGATCCTCGCGCGCATCCGCGCGGCGCAGGGGCGCGCGGCCGAACCCGATGCAGCGGAGCGCGACGGCGTCGCCGACTATCTCGCGCAGCATCCGCAGGGCCCGCGCCCGCCGGCGCCGGCCGACCTCGTCGCCGCCTTCGTCGACGAAGCGGCGCGCCTGTCGACCACGGTCGACGAAGTCGCGACGCTGGCCGACGCGCCCGCCGCCGCTGCCCGCTATCTTTCCGCTCATGGCCTGCCGGCGCAGGCCGTCGCGTGGCGCACGCTGGCCGATCTCGACTGGGCCGGCGCCGGCCTGTCGGTCGAATGCCGCAAGCCGCGCGACGGCGATCTCGTCGGCCTCACCGGCTGTTTTTGCGCGACCGCCGAAACGGGTTCGCTGGTGCTGCTGTCGGGCCCCGACACCTATGCATCGGCCGGCCTGCTGCCGGAAACCCACATTGCGATCGTACCGGCTTCGCGGATCGTCGCCGGGCATGAAGACGCGTTCGCGCTGATCCGCGCGGAGCGCGGCGAATTGCCGCGCGCGGTCAATTTCGTGTCGGGCCCGTCGCGCACGGGCGACATCGAGCAGACCATCGTACTGGGCGCGCACGGCCCGTACCGCGTGCACGTGATCGTCGTACGCGGCGCATGACGCGCCCGCTGCACCCCCTATCACTCGAACAAGGAAGTTCTGCATGAAACGACATGCCGCCTGGGCGGGCATGGCGTCGGGAATCGCGCTTGGCGCGGCGCCCGCGCTCGCATCGGCCGCCACGCTCGACGGTGCCACGCTGTCCGCACTCTGGGGCATCCCGTTTGCCGGGATCCTGCTGTCGATCGCGCTGTTCCCGCTCGTCGCGCCGGTGTTCTGGCATCACCACTTCGGCAAGATCGCGGCCGGCTGGGCGGTCGTGTTCCTGATCCCGTTCGCGTTCGCGTTCGGCGCGGGCACCGCGTTCGGCACGCTCGTGCATGCGCTGCTCGAGGAATACATTCCGTTCATCGTGCTGCTCACCGCGCTCTATACGGTCGCGGGCGGCATCTGCGTGAACGGCAACCTGCACGGCTCGCCGAAGCTGAACACCGCGATTCTCGCGCTCGGCACGCTGCTCGCGAGCGTGATGGGCACGACGGGCGCCGCGATGCTGCTGATCCGGCCGCTCCTGCGCGCGAACGACAACCGCAAGCATGTCGTGCACGTCGTGATCTTCTTCATCTTCCTCGTCGCGAATGCGGGCGGTTCGCTGTCGCCGCTCGGCGATCCGCCGCTGTTCCTCGGCTTCCTGAACGGCGTCAGCTTCTTCTGGACCACCACGCATCTCGCGTTGCCGATGCTGTTCATCTGCGTCGTGCTGCTGGCGCTGTTCTTCGCGCTCGATACGTACTTCTACCGGAAGGGCGGCGAGGAGCGGCCGGCCGCGCTCGATCCGACACCCGATGCCGCGGCGCTGTCGATCGACGGCAAGATCAACTTCGTGCTGCTCGCGGCCGTGATCGCGCTCGTGCTGATGAGCGGCGTGTGGAAGCCCGGCATCACGTTCGACGTGTGGGGCACGCACGTGGCGTTGCAGAACCTCGTGCGCGACGTCGCGCTCGTGGGCGTGACGCTCGCGTCGCTCGCGCTGACGCCGCGCTCCGCGCGCGAGGGCAACGCGTTCAACTGGGCGCCGATCGAGGAGGTCGCAAAGCTGTTTGCCGGGATCTTCGTGACGATCGCGCCGGTGATCGTGATCCTGCGCGCGGGGGCGGACGGTGCGTTCGCGCAGATCGTCCATCTCGTCACGGGGCCGGACGGCAAGCCGATCGACGCGATGTACTTCTGGGCGACGGGCCTGCTGTCGTCGTTCCTCGACAACGCGCCGACCTATCTCGTGTTCTTCAACCTCGCGGGCGGCGATGCGCAGGCGCTGATGACGACGGGCGCCTCGACGCTCGCCGCGATATCCGCGGGCGCGGTGTTCATGGGCGCGAACAGCTATATCGGCAACGCGCCGAACTTCATGGTGAAGGCGATCGCGGAGTCGCGCGGCGTGAAGATGCCGAGCTTCTTTGCGTACCTCGGCTGGGCACTCGTGATTCTGGTCCCCGTGTTCCTGCTGACGTCGCTGATCTTCTTCCCGGCGTAACCTGACGACTTTCAACCCAGCGCGGGCGATCCCGGCGGCGCGACGCGCACCGCGAGCGGCCCGCGGCATACGGAGATGGCGATGCAGAAGATCCTGGTCGCGCGTCCGATCTTTCCGGACGTGATCGAACGGCTCGAGCAGTATTTCGAAGTCGACTGGAACAACGGCGACGCGCTCGCGCCCGACGCGCTCGCCGCGCGTCTCGCCGACAAGGACGGCGCGCTGACGGCCGGCGACCCGGTCGGCGCGGCCACGCTCGCGGCGGCGCCGTGCTTGCGCGTCGTGGCGAACATGGCGGTCGGCTACAACAACTTCGACATGGCCGCGTTCAACGCGGCGAACGTCCTCGGCACCAACACGCCCGACGTGCTGAACGAGTCGACCGCCGATTTCGGCTGGGCGCTGATGATGGCCGCCGCGCGTCGGATCGCCGAATCCGAGCACTGGCTGCGTGCCGGTCACTGGCAGAAGTGGGCGTACGACGGCTTCCTTGGCGCCGACATCTACGGCTCGACGCTCGGCGTGATCGGAATGGGCCGCATCGGCCAGGCGCTCGCGCGCCGCGCCCGCGGCTTCGGGATGCAGGTGATTTATCACAACCGTTCGCGGGTCGCGCCCGAGATCGAGGCCGAGCTGAATGCCGAGTACGTATCGAAGGACGCGCTGCTCGCGCGTGCCGATCACGTCGTGCTCGTGCTGCCGTACACGCAGGAGAACCATCACACGATCGGGGCGGCCGAGCTCGCGAAGATGAAGCCCACGGCGACGCTGACCAACATCGCGCGCGGCGGGATCGTCGACGATGCGGCGCTGGCTGCTGCGCTGCGCGCAGGGACGATCGCCGCGGCCGGCCTCGACGTGTACGAAGGCGAGCCGACCGTGCATCCGGCGCTGCTCGAGGTGCCGAACGTCGTGCTGACGCCGCATATCGCGAGCGCGACCGAAAAGACGCGCCGCGCGATGGCGAACCTCGCCGCCGACAACCTGATCGCCGCACTGGGCGAGGGGCCGCGCGCCGGGCAGCCGCCGAATCCGATCAACCCTGACGTGATCGGGAAGCCGCGCGCATGACCATGACGTTGTTGCTTGCGGCGGTCGTCGTGCTGGCCGTCGCACTCGCGGTGGCGATCGTCGCGCTCGTGCGCGGCGGCGGCCGCCACGACGATGCGGCGGTGCTCGGCGACCAGATCGAGGACGCCGCGCATGCGCAGGCGCGTGCGGTCGAGCGCCTCGAACGCGAATTGCGCGGCGAGATCGTCGAGAACGCGCGCGGCTCGCGCACCGAACTGGCCGGCAGCTTCGCGCAGCTTCAGCAGACGCTCGCCGCGCAGCTGACGAGCGTGGCGACCGTGCAGAACAACCAGATCGAAGGCTTCGCGCAGCAGCTCGGCAAGCTCGTCGCCGGCAACGCGCAGCAGTTCGATGCGATGCGCGAGAGCTTGCAGCGCCAGGCGCAGCAGGCGCGCGATGAGCAGACGGGCGCACTGCGGCTGTTCGGCGACACGTTGAACCGGCAGCTCACGCAGCTGACCGAGGCGAACGACCGCCGGATCGGCGAGGTGCGCGCGACGCTCGAGCAGCGGCTGAAGGAAATCGAGACGAACAACGCGGCGAAGCTCGAGGAGATGCGCCGCACTGTCGACGAGAAGCTGCACGCGACACTGGAGCAGCGGCTCGGCGAATCGTTCAAGCTCGTGTCGGACCGGCTCGAACAGGTGCATCGCGGGCTCGGCGAAATGCAGACGCTCGCGGCCGGCGTCGGCGACCTGAAGAAGGTGCTGACCAACGTGAAGACGCGCGGCACCTGGGGCGAAGTGCAGCTCGAGGCGCTGCTCGAACAGATGCTGACGCCCGACCAGTACGCGAAGAACGTCGCGACGGTGCCGAAGAGCACCGAGCGCGTCGAGTTCGCGATCCGGCTGCCGGGGCGCGAAGCCGGTACGCGCGACTCGTCGCCGGTGTGGCTGCCGATCGACGCGAAATTCCCGCGCGAGGACTACGAGCGGCTGATCGATGCGCAGGAGCGTGCCGACGCGGCGGCTGTCGAGGAGGCCGCTCGCGCGCTCGAAACGCGCGTGCGGCTGGAAGCGCGCACGATCGCCGAGAAGTACGTCGCGCCGCCGCACACGACCGATTTCGCGCTGCTGTTCCTGCCGACCGAGGGGCTCTACGCGGAGATCCTGCGCCGCCCCGGCCTGACAGACCTGCTGCAGCGCGACTATCGCGTGACGGTTGCCGGGCCGACCACGCTTACGGCGCTGCTGAACAGCCTGCAGATGGGGTTCCGCACGCTCGCGATCGAGCAGCGTTCGAGCGAGGTGTGGCAGGTGCTCGGCGCGGTCAAGACGGAGTTCGGCAAGTTCGGCGACGTGCTCGCGCGCACGAAGGCGCAGCTCGAAACGGTCACGCGCTCGATCGAGTCCGCCGAGCAGCGCACGCGCGTGATGAGCCGCAAGCTGAAGCAGGTCGAGGCGCTGCCGGGCGACACGGCGGCCGGGCTGCTCGGCGCGGACGGGGCCGAAGGCGCCGATGCGGACGACGCATGACGCGTGCCGCCGGCCGCAGCCGGAACGAAAAACGGGCGCCTCG
>NZ_CAJPGH010000046.1:0-39018 GCF_905339605.1 Burkholderia sp. BCC1972
CCACCGGAAGTGCCGCCACCGGAAGTGCCGCCACCGGAAGTACCATTACCACCGTTGCCGGACGAGTTCCCTCCGCGACCCGTGCCGCTCGTCCCGCCGGACGTTCCACCTGTCGCTCCACCGGCACCGGCAGGTCCGACGGCACCGTTGCCGTTGTTTCCACTGCTGCCGTTGCCGCTACCACTGCCGTTGGCCGGTCCAGGACTGCTGCCGCCACTGCCGCTCGTGCCGGCACCGTTGCCGCCGATACCATGACCGGCATAGACCTGCACCGCACACCCAGCCGGATTGGCTGCGCACGACGAAGCGTCCGCGACCAGCGTCATGATGGTGTCCGCGCCGGCGTTCGCGCCGGCCACGGAGTCGGGCGTGGTGGTTTGTGCGACCGCATACGAGCAGCAGCACGCAAACGCGGCCGCGGCCAGCAAGGTTGCACGAGGGCGCCGTCCCGCCGGGCGGGACGGTTGTTTCGTCTTATGCATCATGGCCTCCCATGCGCGCGGCGCCTCGTTGCCGCGCGACGATCTACGTGTGGTGCAGGGAGCCAGAAAAGATTCGTTGTCCTATCGGCAGCCGATTGCCTTCGGGCCGGCGCTTGACGCCAGCCGCGAACGCGGATCGGCACGCGGGCCCGCCGTGCGAATCCCTATCTGCGAGATTCGTGCCATCGGCCGCTTGTGCCCGTCACGCAAGGCGCGCGCGGACACGCGACGCACGCATGCAACGTCGTCGGGGGGATTTTGTTTCCGAATTGAAACGTGTGAGCTTTCGCGCGCGGCTCAGCGCGCCGGCGCGTCGGCGGCGCGCTGCCAGCGGTGGAACAGGATCGACGCGATCCAGCACACGAGGAACAGCGCGACGATGCCGTAGCCGATCGAGCCGAAGCGTTCGCCGAGCGCATCGAGCGTGTCGCGCACGGGGCCCGTCAGCGCCAGCTTGTCGGCCAGCAGGCCGGCCGCCTCGATCCCGCCGATCGCCAGTGCAACGGCCGCCGACACGAACGTGATGCTCGCGTTGTAGAGCAGCTTGCGCTGCGGATCGTCCATCGCCCAGCCATAGGCATGAATCATCAGCACGTTGTCGGTCGAGTCGATCAGCGTCATGCCGGCGGTGAACAAGGCGGGAAACAGCATGACCGTGTAGACCGGCAACCCCTGGCTCGCCTGCGCGGCGGCGATCGCGAGCAGGCCGATTTCGGTTGCAGTATCGAAACCTAGCCCGAACAGCACACCGACCGGATACATGTGCCAGCTTTTCGACACGAACCGGAACAGCGGGCGCAGCAGTCGCGACACGAGTCCGGCGGGGCGGTGCACGTGCGCGTCGCCGTGCGTGTGTGCGTGCGCGGGGGCGCGGCGATAACGCCGCCATACGTCGCGCAGGATCATCAGGTTCACGCACGCGAGCACGAGCAGGAAGGTGGCCGACACCGCCGTGCCGATCGTGCCGCCGATCTCGCGGAACGCATCGAACCGGTCGCGCAGCGCGAACGCGGTCAGCGCGATGCCAAGCGTCGCCGCGATCACGATCGTCGAATGGCCGAGCGAGAAGAACAGCCCGACGCTCACCGGGCGCTGGCCGTCCTGCATCAGCTTGCGTGTCGCGACGTCGATCGCGGCGATGTGATCGGCGTCGACGGCATGACGCAACCCGAGCCCGTACGCGATCGCCGCGGTGCCGAGCAGCAGCGGATGGTCGCGCAGCACCGCGAGCGCCCACAGCCACACGGCGACGTTCGCGGCGATCAGGCCGGCGTAGAGCATCAGCAGGCGGCGCAGGGCAGGGGTGGGCGGCATCGGGCGGGTTCCATCTGACGAATCGCTTTCCATTGTGGCATGCGAAAAAAATGCCTGCGAGCCGGTCAAAAGGACGCCATCGCGGCAGCGCGCGCCGGATGAAAAAAAGCCCGTCCGGAACCGGACGGGCTTGCGTGCATGCGACGGGGCGCGAGCGCCCGGCGCTTACTTCGTCTTCGCGCTGATCACGCCTTCCGATACGTTGGCCGGCGTTTCTGCGTACTGCTTGAACTCCATCGTGTAGGTCGCGCGGCCTTGCGTCGCCGAACGCAGCGACGTCGAATAGCCGAACATCTCCGCGAGCGGCACCTCGGCGCGCACGAGCTTGCCGCCGCCGCCGGCGATGTCTTCCATCCCCTGCACGATGCCGCGACGGCTCGACAGGTCGCCCATCACGTTGCCCATGAATTCCTCGGGCGTCTCGACTTCCACGGCCATCATCGGCTCGAGCAGCACGGGCTTCGCGCGGCGCATCGCTTCCTTGAACGCCATCGAGCCGGCCATCCGGAACGCGTTTTCGTTCGAGTCGACGTCGTGGTACGAGCCGAACGTCAGGTGCACCTTCACGTCGACGACCGGGTAGCCCGCGAGCACGCCGCTCTTCAGCGTTTCGGTGATGCCCTTGTCGACGGCCGGGATGAACTCGCGCGGAATCACGCCGCCCTTGATCTCGTCGAGGAACTCGTAGCCCTTGCCCGGGTTCGGCTCGAGCGTGATCACCGCATGGCCGTACTGGCCGCGGCCGCCCGACTGCTTGACGAACTTGCCCTCGACGTCGGATGCCGTCGTGCGCACCGTCTCGCGATACGCGACCTGCGGCTTGCCGACCGTCGCTTCGACGCCGAACTCGCGCTTCATCCGGTCGACCAGGATTTCGAGGTGGAGCTCGCCCATCCCCGAAATGATCGTCTGGCCGGATTCTTCGTCGGTCTGCACGCGGAACGACGGATCTTCCTGCGCCAGGCGGTTCAGCGCGAGGCCCATCTTTTCCTGGTCGGCCTTCGTCTTCGGCTCGACGGCCTGCGAGATCACGGGCTCCGGGAACTCCATCTTCTCGAGGATGATCGGCTTGACCGGATCGCACAGCGTGTCGCCCGTGGTCGCTTCCTTCAGCCCGACGGCAGCCGCAATGTCGCCCGCGCGCACTTCCTTGATTTCCTTGCGCTCGTTCGCGTGCATCTGCAGGATCCGGCCGAGGCGTTCCTTCTTGTCCTTCGTCGCGTTGAGCACCGTATCGCCCGATTCGACGACGCCCGAATACACGCGGAAGAAGATCAGCTGGCCGACGAACGGGTCGGTCATGATCTTGAACGCGAGCGACGAGAACGGCTCGTCATCGCTCGGATGACGTTCCGCCGGCTTTTCCGGATCGGCGAAGTCGTGGCCGAGAATCGCCGGCACGTCGACCGGCGACGGCAGGTAGTCGATCACCGCGTCGAGCATCGCCTGCACGCCCTTGTTCTTGAACGCGCTGCCGCACAGCATCGGCACGATCTCGTTCGCGATCGTGCGCTTGCGCAGCGCGGCCTTGATCTCGTCCTCGGTCAGCGATTCATGGTCGTGCAGGTACTTCTCGAGCAGTTCCTCGCTCGCTTCGGCCGCGGCCTCGACCATCTTCTCGCGCCATTCGTGCGCGAGCTCGACGAGGTTCGCGGGGATGTCCTCGTACGTGAACTTCACGCCCTGGCTTTCGTCGTCCCACACGATCGCCTTCATCTTCACGAGATCGACGACGCCCTGGAAATGATCTTCCGCGCCGATCGGAATCTGGATCGGCACGGCGACGCCCTTCAGGCGCTCGCCGATCTGCTTCTGCACGCGGAAGAAGTCGGCGCCGATGCGGTCCATCTTGTTGACGAACGCGATGCGCGGCACCTTGTACTTGTTCGCCTGGCGCCACACGGTTTCGGACTGCGGCTGCACGCCGCCGACCGAGTCGTAGACCATGCACGCGCCGTCGAGCACGCGCATCGAGCGCTCGACTTCGATCGTGAAGTCGACGTGCCCGGGCGTGTCGATGATGTTGATGCGGTGTTCCGGATAGTTGCCGGCCATGCCCTTCCAGAAGGCCGTGGTCGCCGCCGACGTGATCGTGATGCCGCGTTCCTGCTCCTGCTCCATCCAGTCCATCGTGGCCGCGCCGTCGTGCACTTCACCGATCTTGTGGCTCACGCCGGTGTAAAACAGGATGCGCTCGGTCGTCGTGGTCTTGCCGGCATCGATGTGAGCGCTGATCCCGATATTGCGATAGCGCTCGATGGGGGTTTTGCGGGGCACGTGAACCTCCTTAGGTTCGAATGTAAGCGAGCCGGCGGTGCCGGCCCGGGCTGGACAAGCGAGACTTAAAGCATAGCGCTTGCGCGTGGCTTTTGCAGATGCGGCCGGCGCCGGCGGAATCAAGCGGGGCAGTGCCGCCGGCAGGTGAAAAAAAGCCGGCGCGCAACGGGCGGCCGGCTTCGGTCGATGCGCGGCGCGACGCCGCGGAACAGGCGGTTACTGGGCCTTCGGCAGGCCGTCGAGCTTCATGCCGGGCTTGATGCCCTTCGCCGCGAACCAGCCCTTGCTCATTTCGAGCGCGTAGACGCCGTTGTTGCGCGGGCAGTGGTTGTCGGTCGTCTCGGCCTTCATCTCGTCGATGTCGGTGATCGTGCCGTCCGCGCGGATGAACGCGATCGACAGCGGGATCAGCGTGTTCTTCATCCAGAAGCAGTGCACGGCGTTCTCGTTGAAGACGAACAGCATGCCTTCGTTCGGCGCGAGCTGCGAACGGTACATCAGCCCCTGTTCGCGGTCGGCGTCGTTCGCGGCGACGGCCGCGTCGATCACGTACATGCCGGCGCGCAGCTTCACGCGCGGAAACTCGCTCGGCTGCTTGGCGCCGGGCGGCATCTGCGCGCCGGCGGCCTGCATGCCGAGCGCGAGGACGGCGAGCGCGGCGGGAAACACGGTGGCGCGCGCTAGGCGGCCGAGCGACGAGCGCAGGGAGAATTGCACAGCATGGCTCCTGTCTGGAAAACGAGACCCGCATGGTACGCGATGCGCGCCGGCGGGCACACAAAAGAAAAAGGCAGATCGCCTTGCGGTGATCTGCCTTTCAACGCCGTAAGAACGGCAAGACTGCGTGTTCTTGACTGCGTTATTACAGCCAGCTTACTTAGTTCGAAGCAGCTGCCGGTGCTGCTGCGTCGCTTGCTGCAGCCTTCTTCGATGCCTTGTGGTGCTTCTTGGCAGCGTGGTGCTTCTTGGCAGCGTGCTTAGCCGGTGCCGAAGCAGCTTCTGCTGCTGCCGGAGCAGCTTCCGGAGCCGAAGCTTGTGCGAAAGCAGCCGTTGCGAAGAGGCCAGCGACCAGAGCGGCGATCAGTTTGTTCATGTTGTGTTCCTCAGCTTTAGTTAATTAACCAAATGACCCGGCAATAGGAGTCATGTCGTCTAACGGTGCCATCCACCTTTCGGTTGACAGACGCTTCGAGAAATTTCTCATTGCGCTGCGGGCGCCGAATCGTATTCGAGAAAAACGTCGCTTTCGTGACGCAAACACGGGTTCGGCTGCCAATGCCGGATAGCTAAGGTTGGCATCTGCGTGGTTTAACGCGCGATCTTCGCAGCCGGTTGACGAAAAAGACGACGAAAAATTCGCGTTTCCCGGATTCGTTATCCGGCGGCCGCGAAACCGTCCCATGGCGCGCGCGGCGGCAGTGCGATTGTTTCGCCCGGTGCAATGTCGAGCGCAAATATATCCAGTGCGCCGATGCCGACGCGCACCAGGCGCAACGTCGGGAAGCCGACGGCTGCCGTCATCCGGCGCACCTGCCGGTTCTTGCCTTCGGTGATCGCGAGTTCGATCCAGGTGGTCGGGATCGCGGCGCGGTAGCGGATCGGCGGATTGCGCGCCCACAGCGTGTCGGGCGGCTCGATGAATTCGGCGCGGCACGGGCGCGTCACGTAGTCGCCGAGATCGACGCCGCGCGCGAGCGCCTTCAGGTCGGCCGGGCCGGGCGCGCCCTCGACCTGCGCCCAGTAGCGCTTCACGAGCTTGTGGCGCGGCTCCGCGATGCGCGCCTGCAGCGCGCCGTCGTCGGTGAGCAGCAGCAAGCCTTCGCTGTCCGCGTCCAGCCGGCCGGCCGCATAGACGCCGGGCGTTTTTACCCAGTCGCCGAGCGACGGGCGCGTCTCGTGCGCGGAAAACTGGCAAATCGTGCCGAACGGCTTGTTGAGGGCGATCAGGTTCATGGCAGGGCGCCCGCCCGGCCTGCCGCGGGAGGCGGGGCGGGCGGTCTATGGCAAATGGCGGAATCTTAATGCATAATACGGAACGGCAAGTCCTCTGTCTTATATAAGACATAAGTGAGGCCTTGATACGCAGTGCCGCGGTTCATGCCGAAGTGCCCGGTTGGGGCGCTAGAATAGCGGCTCGCTGTTGCCGTCACGGGGTGGCCATGCCGCGCCCCCGCCGCGCGCGCAGCTTCGACCAGCATCACCTGCTCAGCCACGTCACTGGAGTCGATCATGCCGTATCAGCACATCAAGGTTCCGGAAGGCGGTGACAAGATCACCGTCAACAAGGACTTCTCGCTCAACGTTTCCGATCAGCCGATCATTCCCTATATCGAAGGCGACGGTACGGGCTTCGATATCACGCCGGTCATGATCAAGGTCGTCGATGCGGCGGTCGCGCATGCCTACAAGGGCAAGCGCAAGATCCACTGGATGGAGATCTTCGCGGGCGAGAAGGCGACGAAGGTGTACGGTCCGGACGTGTGGCTCCCGGACGAAACGCTGCAGGTGCTGAAGGAATACGTGGTGTCGATCAAGGGGCCGCTCACGACCCCGGTCGGCGGCGGCATCCGTTCGCTGAACGTCGCGCTGCGCCAGGAGCTCGACTTGTACGTGTGCCTGCGCCCGGTCCAGTATTTCAAGGGCGTGCCGTCGCCGGTGCGCGAGCCGCAGAAGATCGACATGGTGATCTTCCGCGAGAACTCGGAAGACATCTACGCGGGCATCGAATGGGCCGCGGGTTCCGAGCAGGCGAAGAAGGTCATCAAGTTCCTGCAGGACGAGATGGGCGTGAAGAAGATCCGCTTCCCGGAAACCTCGGGGATCGGCGTCAAGCCCGTGTCGACCGAAGGCACCGAGCGTCTCGTGCGCAAGGCGATCCAGTATGCGATCGACAACGATCGCAAGTCGGTCACGCTGGTGCACAAGGGCAACATCATGAAGTTCACGGAAGGCCTGTTCCGTGACGCCGGCTACGCGCTCGCGCAGAAGGAATTCGGCGGCGAGCTGATCGACGGCGGCCCGTGGATGCGCGTGAAGAACCCGAAGACGGGCAACGAGATCGTGATCAAGGATTCGATCGCCGATGCGTTCCTGCAGCAGATCCTGCTGCGCCCGGCCGAATACGACGTGATCGCGACGCTGAACCTGAACGGCGACTACATCTCCGACGCACTGGCCGCGCAGGTCGGCGGCATCGGGATCGCGCCGGGCGCGAACCTGTCGGATTCGGTCGCGATGTTCGAGGCGACGCACGGCACGGCGCCGAAGTACGCGGGCAAGGATTACGTGAACCCCGGTTCCGAGATCCTGTCGGCGGAAATGATGCTGCGCCATCTCGGCTGGACGGAAGCGGCCGACACGATCATCGCCGCAATGGAGAAGTCGATCCTGCAGAAGCGCGTCACGTACGACTTCGCGCGCCTGATGGAAGGCGCGACGCAGGTGTCGTGCTCCGGCTTCGGCGAAGTGCTGATCGAGAACATGTAAGACCCCTTCCGGGGTGGGCCGGCAGGTTGCCGGCCGCCCCGGCGCTGACTGCCGGCGCCGGGGCGTTTCGTGGATGGCAGGTTTGTTGGCAGGGCGGTCCGGCATGCGGCCCGGAGGCCCTGCAAGGTAGAACATGACGGCCCTCGCAACACCACCGCCCGGCTGAGCCGGCGCGCCCCTTTCGCGACCGACCCGGTCGCTCCCCGCCGGTTACCGCCGGCGCTCCTCAGTTCAACAATCACGTAGCAATGCTTTGACCACCATGTCCACTTCGCCCAAGATCATCTACACCCTCACCGACGAAGCGCCCGCGCTCGCGACCTATTCGCTGCTGCCGATCGTCAAGGCCTTCACGCGTTCGTCCGGCGTCGCCGTCGAAACGCGCGACATCTCGCTCGCCGGCCGCATCATCGCGGCATTCGCAGACATCCTGCCGCCGGAGCAGAAGGGTTCCGACGATCTGGCCGAACTGGGCCAGCTCACGCTGAAGCCGGAAGCGAACATCATCAAGCTGCCGAACATCAGCGCATCGGTGCCGCAGCTGAAGGCCGCGATCGCCGAACTGCAGGCGCAGGGCTACAAGCTGCCGGCGTATCCGGAAGATCCGTCGACGGACGAAGAGAAGTCGGTCAAGGCGCGCTACGACAAGATCAAGGGCAGCGCGGTGAACCCGGTGCTGCGCGAAGGCAACTCCGACCGCCGCGCGCCGTTGTCGGTCAAGAACTACGCACGCAAGCATCCGCACAAGATGGGCGCGTGGAAGGCCACGTCGAAGGCGCACGTCGCACACATGACCGAAGGCGACTTCTACGGCAGCGAGAAGTCGGCGCTGATCGCCGATGCCGGCAGCGTGAAGATCGAACTCACGACGACCGACGGCGCGAAGAAGGTGCTGAAGGAAAAGACGGCCGTGAAGGCTGGTGAAGTCATCGACGCATCGGTGATGAGCCGCAATGCGCTGCGCAGCTTCATCGAAGCGCAGATCGCCGACGCCAAGGCGCAGGACGTGCTGTTCTCGGTGCACCTGAAGGCGACCATGATGAAGGTCTCGGACCCGATCCTGTTCGGTCACTTCGTGTCGGTCTTCTACCGCGACGCGCTCGCGAAGCACGCGGACGTGCTGGCGCAGGTCGGCTTCAACCCGAACAACGGCATCGGCGACCTGTACGCGCGCCTGAAGGACCTGCCGGCCGACACGCGCGAAGCGATCGAAGCCGACGTCAAGGCCGAATACGCGGTGCGTCCGCGCCTCGCGATGGTCAACTCCGACAAGGGCATCACGAACCTGCACGTGCCGAGCGACGTGATCGTCGACGCGTCGATGCCGGCGATGATCCGCGATTCGGGCGGCATGTGGGGCCCGGACGGCGCGCTGTACGACGCGAAGGCCGTGATTCCGGACCGCTGCTACGCAGGCGTCTACCAGGCCGTGATCGAGGACTGCAAGCAGCACGGCGCATTCGATCCGGTCACGATGGGCAGCGTGCCGAACGTCGGCCTGATGGCGCAGGCGGCCGAGGAATACGGTTCGCACGACAAGACGTTCCAGATCCCGGCGGACGGCGTCGTGCGCGTCACCGACGAAGCCGGCAACGTGCTGCTCGAGCATGCAGTGGAAGCCGGCGACATCTGGCGCATGTGCCAGACGAAGGACGCACCGGTGCAGGACTGGGTCAAGCTCGCGGTCAATCGCGCCCGCGCGACCGGCGCACCGGCCGTGTTCTGGCTCGATCCGGCGCGTGCGCACGATGCGCAGATCATCGCGAAGGTCGAACGCTACCTGAAGGACCACGACACGAACGGCCTCGACATCCGCATCATGACGCCGGTCGAGGCGACGCGTTTCTCGCTCGAGCGCATCCGTGCGGGCAAGGACACGATCTCGGTCACCGGCAACGTGTTGCGCGACTACCTGACCGACCTGTTCCCGATCATGGAACTCGGTACCAGCGCGAAGATGCTGTCGATCGTGCCGCTGATGGCCGGCGGCGGGATGTTCGAAACGGGCGCGGGCGGCTCGGCGCCGAAGCACGTGCAGCAGTTCGTCGAGGAAGGCTTCCTGCGCTGGGATTCGCTCGGCGAATTCCTCGCACTGGCCGCGTCGCTCGAACACCTCGGCAACGCGTACCAGAACCCGAAGGCGGTCGTGCTCGCGAAAACGCTCGACCAGGCGACCGGCAAGTTCCTGGACGAGAACAAGTCGCCGGCGCGCAAGGTCGGCGGCCTCGACAACCGCGGCAGCCACTTCTACCTGTGCCTGTACTGGGCGCAGGCGCTGGCCGAGCAGACCGAGGACGCCGCGCTGAAGGCGCAGTTCGAAGGTGTGGCGAAGGCGCTGTCCGACAGCGAAGCGCGCATCCTGGAAGAGCTGGCGGCCGCGCAAGGCAAGGCGCAGGCGATCGGCGGCTACTACCGTCCGAACGTCGACCTGACGAGCCAGGCGATGCGCCCGAGCGCGACGCTGAACGCCATCGTCGACGCAGTCGCCTGACGCGGGCCGCGCAATCGCGCGCGCCAACGCGTGTGTCGACGCGGCGCGGCTGGCCGCTCGCCGTCCGACACTCAATGAAAACGCCCCGGTCGCCCGGGGCGTTTTTCGTTGCAGGCTTGCCATTCAGACGTGAACGATTTCCCATTCGGCGATTTCGTCCGGCACTTCGAGCGTGGCCGTGTCCAGTTCGGAAGGCTGCGCGCAGTCGCCGCGCGAGATGCGGTCGGCCGCGACTTCCGGGCACGAGAACGCGCCGAGCGAAGCGTTGCCGAACGTCGCTTCCCAGCCGCCGTTTGCCGGCAGGATGTAGAACGACCCGAGCGCTGAACCAAAGCGAAATCCCTTCATTTCCGTTCTCCCTTTCTGATCACAAGCGATTCTGGTGTGCCGCCTGCCGGCTTGGCCGGCTGTGGCCCGACTGGCTGCTTGCGCCGGGTTCCGTATCGAACGTCGTGGCGAAGCGTCAGTGCATGGAACAAAGTCTACGTCCGCGACCCGGTCGGATGGTGCATGTAGAACGGCTTCTCGAAACAAAAATTCTCGTTTAAAAACAAGATGATATTTCATTCGTTTTGTATTGCGGAACGTTTTTTGGTATCGCGAAACGCGAAATTTGTGCCCTGCACCACGAATTTTTACAACGCAGGGACTTGTTCCACATCGTGAAAAACTAGCGGTTTTACGGCGGGATGGCGCGACGCGTGCCGCGGGGCGCCGAACGGCACGCGCAAAACGGGCGGCTGGATGCGGCGGCGGGCCGGTCCGGGGCGGGGCGCGATGGCCGACGAAGGGCGGTGCCAAGCCGCGCTGCGGCGTATCGCCGCCAGACCGGTGGCGGCGTTCTTCGATAGAGGCCAGCGGTTATGATGACGCGGGCATTGGGTTTCGCGTCGCGCACCGGCGGTTCGGCCGGCCGGCGCACGCGTCGCGGCTGTCGCGCGACGCTGCATGGATAACGAGGATCGATTGATGATACGGAGAACCTTCCTGTCGCGCGCCATCGGGGTCGCGGCCGCGTCGCTGTTCGCGCGCACCGCGTGGGCGCAGCATGCCGGTCATACTGGCATGGCCGGCATGGATTCGATGGACGACATGCCCGGCATGTCGGGCATGTCGGGCATGTCGGGGCACGCGCAGCACGGCAAGCCTGCGCCGGCCGCGCTCGCGGCCGCCGACGCGCTGCCGGCCGGCGCGCCGCTCGCGACGTTGCGCACGCTCGCGAACGAAAGCCGCGAGCCCGGTACGTTCCGGGCCACGCTGGTCGCGCAGCCTGTCGCGCGCCCGATGCTGCGCGGCGCGCGGCCGACCCCGTTCTGGCAGTTCGGCGCGGGCACGCAAGGCCCCGTCGTCGGCCCGCTGATCGACGTGCGCGAAGGCGACACGGTCGAGATCAAGTTCGTGAACAAGCTGCCGCAGCCGTCGACGATCCACTGGCACGGCCTGCCCGTGCCGCCCGACCAGGACGGCAATCCGTCCGATCCCGTCGCGCCGGGCGCGGCGCGCGTGTACCGCTTCACGCTGCCGAAGGGCAGCGCCGGCACCTACTGGTACCACCCGCACCCGCACATGATGACGGCCGAACAGGTGTTTCGCGGGCTGGCTGGCCCGTTCATCGTGCGGGCCGCGGACGATCCGCTGGCCGGCTGGCCCGAGCGCAACCTGTTCGTGTCGGACCTGAAGCTTGCGCGCGACGGCACGATTGCGCCGAACGACATGATGGACTGGATGAACGGCCGCGAAGGCCAGTTCGTGCTGGTCAACGGCGCGCGCCGGCCGCGCATCGACGTCGCGGGCGACGAGCGCTGGCGCGTGTGGAACGCGTGCAGCGCACGCTACCTGCGCGTCGCGTTCGACGACGGCCGTGCGTTCGAGCACGCGGGTACCGACGGCGGGCTGTTCGATGCGCCGCGCCGCGTGACGTCGCTGCTGATCGCGCCGGGCGAGCGCGCCGAACTGCTGGTGCGCGCCGGCGACCGCGCGTCGCGCGCGGTGCTGCAGGCGGCCGAGTACGACCGCCGCAAGATGGCGATGTCGCACGACGACGGCCACGGCAGCCTGCCGCCCGATCCGGAGCTGGCGCTGGCCGATGTCGCATTCGCGCCCGCCGCCGCGCGCGCGTTGCCCGCCACGCTGCGCGCGGTGCCGCCGCTCGGCGAACCGGTTGCGCACAAGACGGTCGCGTTCGGCGAGGAAATGGACATGGACGCGATGATGAACGGCGCGGCGCGGGGCCGTCCGGCCGGCATGCGTTTCACGATCAACGGCGAAACCTACGCCGCGCACCGTGCCACGCTGACGAGCCGCCGTGGCGACATCGAGCGCTGGGAGATTCGCAACACCACCGACATGGATCACCCGTTCCACCTGCACGGCACGCAGTTCCAGGTGATCGAGCGCGCGTCGGGCAGCGCGCGCTCGACCGAACCGTTCCGCGCATGGCGCGATACCGTGAACGTGCGCAGCGGCGAAACCGTGTCGATTCTCGTCACGCAAGACATGCCCGGAGAGCGCATGTTTCATTGCCACATTCTCGAACACGAGGACCTCGGCATGATGGGCACGCTGAAGGTCGTGTAACGAGGTAGTGAATGTGTTTCACGCGCAGGGCCGATATCCGATCTGCATGTGTGACAAGACAATGTATGTTCAATTATCGGGATTGAACGAAAAGGCGGGCCAATCGATTATCGATTGGCCCGCCTCAAAAAAAGAAACCCGGCGCAATGCGCCGGGTTTCTTCGTCCGATATCCGATGCCTTTATGCGGCCTGGATGTTCGACGCTTGCTTGCCCTTCGGTCCTTGAACGACGTCAAAGCTCACCTTCTGGCCTTCCTTCAGCGTCTTGAAGCCATTCATGGTGATAGCCGAGAAGTGCGCAAACAGATCCTCACCGCCCTCGTCGGGAGTGATGAAACCGAAGCCCTTCGCGTCGTTGAACCACTTAACGATACCAGTTGCCATTTTCCTACTTCCCCTGTCACACAGTCGCTGCTACTTACCACGAGCACGCTCGAAAAGCTAAACGACTGGAAAATGCAGTCGTTCCCCCCTCACAAGCTCACCTCGGCCTCTTTCATTTCGCCAACCGGCAAATTGAAAAAAGTGCCAGCTTGATTGTTGGCGCTCTTTATTGGAGTGTCAAGTGGAATTTTTAGACGTTTAGAGGGTCGTTGTAAAGAACCCATTTTCAGGGTTTTTCCGGCTTTGCTTTGCAGCATGCCGCCAAGCGCGGGGTCTTGAAAAGCCCCATAATCGGCTCATATACCAGGCTCGAGTGACACGCGTTCGAGTCGTCCCGGCTTGTGGGATACTGGATGCGGACACGACGGTCCGGTGCAGTTGCCCCCAGACGGTTCGTGTTCCGCGCCACGCGTGAAAGCCGGCACCGCAGCCGGCTTTCGTATGGCACGAAGACGAAGGCGTGTTCCGGGATACCGGGGAGGGCGCCGGCCGGTCGGTCGGGTTATGGCAGGATTGCGGGCCTGTCCGAGTTGTTTAGAATGGGTGTATGGCGATTATCCCGGACAAGCAGGACAGTACCGTCCTGGAACGCAAGCAGCAGAAGCTCAAGCCGCCTTCGATGTACAAGGTGGTGCTGCTGAACGACGACTTCACGCCGATGGAATTCGTCGTGATGGTGGTCCAGGAGTATTTCAAGAAGGATCGCGAGACGGCCACGCAGATCATGCTGAAGGTCCATCGTGAAGGACGAGGGGTATGTGGGGTCTATACGCGGGACATCGCGTCGACCAAGGTTGAGCAAGTCGTTACCCATGCGCGGCAGGCAGGGCATCCGCTGCAGTGCGTGATGGAGGAAGCATGATTGCCCAGGAATTGGAAGTCAGCCTGCACATGGCGTTCATGGAAGCACGCCAGGCGCGCCATGAGTTCATTACGGTCGAGCACCTGCTGCTGGCCCTGCTGGATAATCCGACGGCAGCCGAGGTGTTGCGCGCGTGTGCGGCCAACATCGAGGACTTGCGTCAGAACCTGCGCAATTTCATCCACGACAACACACCTACCGTCCCGGGCACCGACGATGTCGATACCCAGCCGACGCTCGGTTTCCAGCGCGTGATCCAGCGCGCGATCATGCACGTCCAGTCGACGTCGAACGGCAAGAAGGAAGTCACCGGCGCGAACGTGCTGGTCGCGATCTTCGGCGAGAAGGATTCGCACGCCGTGTACTACCTGCAGCAGCAGGGCGTCACGCGCCTCGACGTGGTGAACTTCATTTCGCACGGCATCGCGAAGACGAACAACGGCGAAGCCGCTAAGTCGACCGACGCGAATGCGGAAAGCGAAGACGCGAATGCGCAGAAGGAAACGCCGCTCGCGCAGTTCACGCAGAACCTGAACCAGATGGCGAAGGACGGCCGCATCGATCCGCTGATCGGGCGCGAGCCCGAGGTCGAGCGCGTGGTGCAGGTGCTGTGCCGTCGCCGCAAGAACAACCCGCTGCTCGTCGGCGAGGCCGGCGTGGGCAAGACCGCGATCGCGGAAGGGCTCGCGTATCGCATCACGCGCGGCGAAGTGCCGGACATCCTCGCGAACGCGCAGGTCTATTCGCTCGACATGGGCGCGCTGCTCGCGGGCACCAAGTATCGCGGCGATTTCGAGCAGCGGCTGAAGACGGTGCTGAAGGAACTGAAGGAGCGCCCGCACGCGATCCTGTTCATCGACGAGATCCATACGCTGATCGGCGCGGGCGCCGCGTCGGGCGGCACGCTCGATGCGTCGAACCTGCTGAAGCCGGCGCTGTCGTCGGGCACGCTCAAGTGCATTGGAGCTACGACGTTCACCGAGTATCGCGGCATCTTCGAGAAGGACGCCGCGCTGTCGCGGCGCTTCCAGAAGGTCGACGTGACGGAGCCGAGCGTCGAGCAGACGGTCGCGATCCTGCGCGGGCTGAAGTCGCGCTTCGAGGAACATCACGGCGTCAAGTATTCGTCGGGTGCGCTGTCGGCCGCGGCCGAACTGTCGGCGCGCTTCATCACCGACCGCCACCTGCCGGACAAGGCGATCGACGTGATCGACGAAGCGGGCGCCGCGCAGCGCATCCTGCCGAAGTCGAAGCAGAAGAAGACGATCGGCAAGAGCGAAATCGAGGAAATCATCTCGAAGATTGCACGTGTGCCGGCGCAAAGCGTGTCGCAGGACGATCGCAGCAAGCTGCAGACGCTCGATCGCGACCTGAAGAGCGTCGTGTTCGGCCAGGATCCGGCGATCGACGCACTCGCGGCCTCGATCAAGATGGCGCGCGCGGGCCTCGGCAAGATGGACAAGCCGATCGGCGCGTTCCTGTTCTCCGGCCCGACGGGCGTCGGCAAGACCGAAGTGGCGCGCCAGCTCGCGTTCACGCTCGGCATCGAACTGATCCGCTTCGACATGTCGGAATACATGGAGCGTCATGCGGTGAGCCGCCTGATCGGCGCGCCGCCGGGCTACGTCGGGTTCGACCAGGGCGGCCTGCTGACCGAAGCCGTCACGAAGAAGCCGCATTGCGTGCTGCTGCTCGACGAAATCGAGAAGGCGCATCCGGACATCTTCAACGTGCTGCTGCAGGTGATGGACCACGGCACGCTGACGGACAACAACGGCCGCAAGGCGGATTTCCGCAACGTCATCATCATCATGACGACGAACGCGGGCGCCGAGTCGATGCAGAAGGCGACGATCGGCTTCACGACGCGTCGCGAGACGGGCGACGAGATGACCGACATCAAGCGCCTGTTCACGCCGGAGTTCCGCAACCGCCTGGATTCGATCATCAGCTTCCGCTCGCTCGATGAGGAAATCATCATGCGCGTGGTCGACAAGTTCCTGATCCAGCTCGAGGAACAGCTGCACGAGAAGAAGGTCGACGCGCTCTTCACCGACGCGTTGCGCAAGCATCTCGCGAAGCACGGCTTCGACCCGCTGATGGGCGCGCGGCCGATGCAGCGACTGATCCAGGACACGATCCGGCGCGCGCTGGCCGACGAACTGCTGTTCGGCAAGCTCGTCAACGGCGGTCACGTGACGGTCGACGTCGACGAAAACGACAAGGTGCAGTTGTCGTTCGACAAGCTGGCGAATCCGCCGCACAAGCCGAACGAAGAGACGGTCGAAGTCGAGTAAGCGATAATTCGTTGTTCATGCGAACGGCGCGGGAAGTTTTCCGCGCCGTTTCGTTTTATCCGGCGCCGGGGCGGCGCGATAGTGGTGCAGGGGAGTGGTAACGCAGTGACACAACAACAACGGTCGTTCGACGCTATCGTCGCGCGCGAACAAGGGTTGCGCCACGCGCTGACGTCGGGGCAGATGGCGATGATCGCGATCGGCGGCGCGATCGGCACGGGGTTGTTCCTCGGCAGCGGGTTCGCGATCGGGCTGGCCGGCCCGAGCGTGCTCGTTTCGTATGCGATCGGCGCGCTGATCGCGCTGCTGCTGATGGGCGCGCTCGCGGAAATGACCGTCGCGCATCCGACGGCCGGCTCGTTCGGCGCGTATGCCGAGCACTACGTCGGCCCGCTCGCGGGTTTTCTCGTGCGTTATGCGTACTGGTTCGCGGTCGTGTTCGCGATCGGTACCGAAATCAGCGCGATCGCCGTGTTCATGAAGTACTGGTTCCCGGCCGTACCCGGCTGGTACTGGGTGATCGGTTTCTCCGCGCTGCTGATCGCAGTGAACCTCGCGAGCGTCACGCTGTACGGCACGGTCGAATATGCGTTCTCGCTGCTGAAGATCGCGGCGATCGTCGTGTTCATCGTGCTCGGCGCGTATCTGGTCTGGTCCGCGCCGGCCGCATCGGGCATCGGCTTCGCGAACTACACCGTGCACGGCGGCTTCATGCCGAAGGGGCCGTGGGGTACGTGGGTCGCGGTGATCGTCGCGATCTTCAGCTACATGAGCATCGAAGCCGTCGCGATCGCGGCCGGCGAGGCGCGCGATCCGCAGCACGCGGTCACGCGCGCGTTCCGCTCGACCGTGTTCCGGCTCGTGCTGTTCTACCTGCTGACGCTCGCGCTGATGCTCGCGATCGTGCCCTGGACGGCGGCCGGCACCGACGAAAGCCCGTTTGTGAAGGTGATGGCCGCGACGCACGTGCCGTACGCGGCCGGCGTGATCAACTTCGTGCTGCTGATCGCGGCGCTGTCGGCGATGAACAGCCAGCTCTACGTGACGACGCGGATGATGTTCAGCCTGTCGCGCGCGCGGCTCGCGCCCGCGGTATTCGGCCGGCTCGGCACGAACGGCGTGCCGCGTGCGGCGCTGTGGATCTCGACCAGCGGCGTCGCGGTCGCGGCGGTGCTGGTCGCGCTGGCGCCCGACACCGCCTTCACCGTGATGATGGCGATCGCGATGTTCGGCGCGCTGTTCACGTGGCTGATGATCTTCGTCACGCACCTGCGCTTTCGGTCGCAGTATCGCGGTCCCGCGCTCCCGTTCCGGATGTGGGGCCACCCGTTCGGCAGCCTGCTCGGTGCCGGGCTCGTCGCCGCGATCCTGTTCACGACCGCGTTCACGCGCGAATTCCGGATGACGATGGTGGTCGGTGTCGTGTTCGTCGTACTGCTGACGCTCGCCTACGCGCTGCATTACCGGCACGAACACGCACGCTGACCGCGGCGGCGCAACTGCCTCCCCGTTCCGCACGCTCGCTAAGGTTCCGTTAAGCCGGCGGCGATTACATTCGAACCTGTCCGCAAGGCGGGCCGGCGCGCGCCGGCCCGCCGCTTCCTGAAAATGGGGTTCGAATGAACAAACTTCCCGAAATCACGCTCGCGTTCTGGATCATGAAGATCTGCGCGACGACGCTCGGCGAGACCGGCGGCGACCTGTTGTCGATGACGCTGAACGTCGGCTACGCGGTGAGCTCGATCCTGCTGTTCGGTTTCTTTCTCGTGACGCTGGGCGCGCAGCTCCGGACGACACGCTATCGCCCGGCGGTCTACTGGGCCGTGATCGTCGCGACGAGCACGGCCGGCACGACGATGTCCGACTTCATGGACCGCACGCTCGGCCTCGGCTATGCCGCCGGGTCGTCGATCCTCGTCGCGATCCTGCTGGCGATCTTCGCGGTCTGGCGCCTGAGCGGCGAATCGCTGTCGGTCGACCTGATCCGCACGCGCAAGGTCGAGCTGCTGTACTGGATCGCGATCCTGTTCTCGAACACGCTCGGCACCGCACTCGGCGACTTCCTCGCGGACAGTTCGGGGCTCGGCTTCGGCGGCGGCGCGCTGCTGATCGGCGGGCTGCTGGCGGTGATCGTGCTCGCGCACTACTTCACGCGGATCTCGGGCGTGCTGCTGTTCTGGGCCGCGTTCGTGCTCACGCGTCCGTTCGGCGCGACGGTCGGCGACCTGCTGACGAAGCCGGTCGCGAAGGGCGGCCTCGCGCTCGGCACGGTCGGATCGTCAGCCGTGCTGCTCGGCGTGCTGGCCGCGATGGTGATCTATGCGAGCATCGCGCACGCGCGGCGACGCGAACCGGCGCCTGCACGGATCGCGCAGCCGGTCAGCGAGTGACGTCGAAAAGAAAAGGGGCCGCGAGGCCCCTTTTTCATGCAGTGCCGCTCAGTGGCGGCCGGTGCTGCCGAAACCGCCTTCGCCGCGATCGCTCTCGGCGAAATCGTCGACGATGTTGAACTGCGCCTGCACGACCGGCACGATCACGAGCTGCGCGAGCCGTTCGAACGGGTTCAGCACGAACTCGGTCTGGCCGCGGTTCCACGTCGAGACCATCAGCTGGCCCTGGTAGTCGGAGTCGATCAGGCCGACGAGGTTGCCGAGCACGATCCCGTGCTTGTGGCCGAGGCCCGAGCGCGGCAGGATCAGCGCCGCATAGCCGGGATCGGCGAGGTGGATCGCGAGGCCCGTCGGCACGAGCGTCGTTTCGCCCGGCTGCAGCGTGACCGGTGCGTCGAGGCACGCACGCAGGTCGAGGCCCGCGCTGCCGGTGGTCGCGTAGGCGGGCAGGTAGTCGCGCATGCGCGCGTCGAGAATCTTCAGGTCGAGTTTCATGCGGTCGTCGAATCGGTCGGGAAGGGCGCGGCGGCAAGCGCCGTCGCGCGGGTGATCAGATCAGGCGGTTGTCGGGCAGGCGCTTCGCGATTTCCGCGACGAGCGCATGCGCGAGTTCGTCCTTCGGGGCGCGCGGCAGGCGCGTGAGGCCGGCCGCTTCGAACAGCACGACTTCGTTGTCGTCGCGGCCGAACGTCAGCGGGCCCAGGTTGCCGACGAGCAGCGGCACGTTCTTGCGCTTGCGCTTCTCGTCGCCGTGCACGTCGAGGTCGCCGCTTTCGGCCGCGAAGCCGACGCAGAACGGCGGGTCGGGCAGCGCCGCGACCGACGCGAGGATGTCCGGGTTCTCGACGAAGGCGAGCGCCGGCATCTTGCGGTCGGCCGTCTTCTTCATCTTGTGCTCGGCCGGCTGATCGACGCGCCAGTCGGCCACCGCGGCCACCGCGATGAAGATGTCGGCATCGGCCACCGCGTGCATCACTGCGTCGTACATCTGCTGCGCGGTCTGCACGTCCTGGCGGTACACGCCCCACGGCGTGTCGAGCGCGACCGGCCCCGCGACGAGATGCACGTCGGCGCCGGCCTGCTGCGCGGCGCGCGCGAGCGCGAAACCCATCTTGCCGCTCGAGCGGTTCGTGAGGCCGCGCACGGGGTCGAGCGGTTCGAACGTCGGCCCGGCCGTGATCAGCACGCGCCGGTGCGCGAGTACCTTCGGCGCGAAGTGCGCGACGATCGCCTCATAGATCGCCTCGGGCTCGAGCATCCGGCCGTCGCCGACTTCGCCGCATGCCTGCGCGCCCGAATCGGGGCCGAGCACGGATACGCCGTCCGCGCGCAGTTGCGCGGCGTTGCGCTGCGTGGCCGGGTTCTGCCACATCTGGCGGTTCATCGCAGGGACGACGAGCAGCGGACAGTCGCGTGCGACGCACAGCGTCGACAGCAGGTCGTCCGCGAACCCGTGCGCGAGCTTCGCGAGGAAATCCGTCGACGCGGGCGCGATCACGATCGCGTCGGCTTCGCGCGACAGGTCGATGTGCGCCATGTTGTTGTCGATGCGCGCGTCCCACTGGCTCGTATAGACGGGCCGGCCCGACAGCGCCTGCATCGTCACGGGCGTGATGAACTGCGTGGCCGCTTCGGTCATCGCGACCTGTACGGTCGCGCCGGCCTTCACGAGCAGCCGCGTGAGCTCGGCGATCTTGTAGCAGGCGATGCCGCCCGTCAGGCCGAGAACGAGGTGTTTTCCTGCGAGTTCTGCGTGTGCCAACTCAGGCCTCCAAGGGTCAAACGGAACGGCCGGCACGAAGCCGGCCGTCGACGCCGAGTATGCGCGCTTAGCGCGAGCCGCGCACGCGACGCAGTTCGTCGTAGATCAGCAGCACCGCGCCGACCGTGATCGCGGAATCGGCGAGGTTGAACGCCGGGAAGTGCCAGGCGCCGAGGTGGAAATCGAGGAAGTCGATCACGTGACCGTAGACGAGCCGGTCGATCACGTTGCCGAGCGCGCCGCCGAGGATCAGCGCGAGCGACAGGCTGAACAGCCGCTGCTGGCCGTGACGCTTCAGCAGGAAGCAGATCACGAGCGTCGCGCCGATGCCGAGCGCGGTGAACGCCCAGCGCTGCCAGCCGCCGGCGGTCGACAGGAAGCCGAACGCCGCGCCGCGGTTGTACACCAGCACGAGGTTGAAGAACGACGTCAGCTCATGCTGCGCGCCGTACGCGAATGTCTTCAGGATCGCGATCTTCGACAGCTGGTCGAACAGGATCACGATCAGCGAAATGCCGAGCCAGGGCGCAAGCGCGCCGCTGGCCGGCTTCGACAGGGTTTTCGCCATGGTCAGGCAGCGCTCCGGATTTCGCCGTTTTCGAACAGGTTGGAGAAGCAGCGGCCGCACAGCGTCGGATGATCGGCATGTGCGCCGACATCTTCGCGGTAGTGCCAGCAGCGTTCGCACTTCTGGTACTTCGATGCGGCCACGTCGACGCTTTCCTGCGCTTCGTCGTCGACCTTGACGACCGTTGCAGCCGACGTGATCAGCACGAACTTCAGGTCGTCGCCGAGGCTCGTGAGCGCGTCGTAACGCGCGCCGCTTGCATGCACGGCGACTTCCGCCTGCAGCGACGAACCGATGCGGTTCGCGGTGCGCGCTTCCTCGAGCGCCTTCGTCACGTTGCCGCGCACTTCGCGCAGCAGCGCCCACTTCTCGATCAGCGCGGCCGAGCCGGAGACTTCCGGATACGCATAGTAGGTTTCCGTGAAGATCGTGTCGCTGGCCGGCTGGAACACCTTCCACGCTTCTTCCGCCGTGAACGACAGGAACGGCGCGAGCACGCGCAGCAGGCCTTGCGTCAGGTGGTACAGCGCCGTTTGCGCGGAACGGCGTGCGCGCGAATCGGCGGCGCTCGTGTACAGGCGATCCTTCAGCACGTCGAGGTAGAAGCCGCCGAGATCTTCCGAGCAGTACGTCTGCAGCTTCGCGACGACCGGGTGGAATTCGTATTTCTCGTAGTGGCCGAGCAGTTCCGTCTGCAGTTGCTGCGAGAACGCGACCGCATAACGGTCGATCTCGAGCCATTCCTCGACCGGCACCGCGTGCTGTGCGAAGTCGAAGTCCGACAGGTTCGCGAGCAGGAAGCGCAGCGTGTTGCGGATGCGGCGATAGCCTTCGGTCACGCGCTTCAGGATTTCCTCGGAGATCGCGAGCTCGCCCGAGTAGTCGGTCGATGCGATCCACAGGCGGATGATTTCCGCGCCGAGGCGGTTCGCGACTTCGTGCGGATCGATGCCGTTGCCGAGCGACTTGCTCATCTTGCGGCCTTCGCCGTCGACCGTGAAGCCGTGCGTGAGCAGGCCCTTGTAGGGCGCGCGACCGTCGATCATCGAAGCCGTGAGCAGCGACGAGTGGAACCAGCCGCGATGCTGGTCCGAGCCCTCGAGGTAGAGGTCGGCCGGGAATTGCAGCTGATCCTTGTGCGAGCCGCGCAGCACGTGCCAGTGCGTCGTGCCCGAGTCGAACCACACGTCGAGCGTGTCGCGGTTCTTTTCGTACAGGTTCGCGTCGTCGCCGATCAGCTCGCGCGGGTCGAGCGACTGCCATGCCTCGATGCCCGACTGCTCGACGCGCTTCGCGACTTCCTCGAGCAGTTCCAGCGTGCGCGGGTGCAGCTCGCCGGTTTCCTTGTGCACGAAGAACGCCATCGGCACGCCCCACTGGCGCTGGCGCGACAGCGTCCAGTCGGGACGGTTCGCGATCATGCTGAACAGGCGCTGCTTGCCCCACGACGGGTAGAACGCGGTCGCGTCGACGCCTTCGAGCGCGGTTTCGCGCAGCGTCTTGCCGCCGTCGTTCGGCGTGACATCCATGCCGGCGAACCACTGCGACGTCGCGCGGTAGATGATCGGCGTCTTGTGGCGCCAGCAGTGCATGTAGCTGTGCGTGTACTTCTCGCTGCGCAGCAGCGAGCCGGCCGCGTTCAGCGCGTCGACGATCTTCGGGTTCGCATCCCAGATCGACAGGCCGCCGAACAGCGGCAGCGATTCGATGTAGCGGCCGTCGCCCATCACCGGGTTGATGAAGTCCGAATCGGTCATCCCGTGCGCCTTGCACGACTGGAAGTCCTCGATACCGTACGCGGGCGACGAGTGCACGACGCCGGTACCCGTGTCGGTCGTCACGTAATCGCCGAGGTAGACGGGCGCCGTACGCTTGTAGCCGGGGTGGGCCGATGCAAGCGGGTGGTGGAAGCGCAGGCCGGCGAGCTTCACGCCCGGCGCGGTCGCGACGACGCGGCCCGTCAGCTTGAAGTCGGTCATGCAGGCTTCGACGCGCTCTTGCGCGATGATCAGCAGCCCGCGCTCGGTGTCGACCAGCGCGTAGACGATTTCCGGATGGAGGTTCAGCGCCTGGTTGGCGGGAATCGTCCATGGCGTGGTGGTCCAGATCACGATGCCGCCTTCTGCGCGCGGCAGCGCCGGCAGGCCGAACGCCTGCGCGGTCTTTTCCGGTTCCGCGAACGCGAACATCACGTCGATCGTCGGGTCGGTGCGGTCCTTGTACTCGACCTCCGCCTCGGCGAGCGCCGAGCCGCAGTCGAAGCACCAGTTCACCGGCTTCAGCCCGCGATACACGTAGCCCTTCTCGATGATCTTGCCGAGCGCGCGGATCTCTTCCGCCTCGTTCACGAAGTTCATCGTCTTGTACGGATTCGCCCAGTCGCCGAGCACGCCGAGGCGCTTGAAGCCGACCTTCTGCTTCTCGATCTGCTCGGTCGCGTATGCACGCGCCTTGCTCATCACTTCGGCCGCCGGCAGCGACTTGCCGAACTGCTTCTCGATCTGGATCTCGATCGGCATCCCGTGGCAATCCCAGCCCGGCACGTACGGCGCGTCGAAGCCGGCCATGTTGCGCGACTTGACGACGATGTCCTTCAGGATCTTGTTGACCGCGTGGCCGAGGTGGATGTCGCCGTTCGCATACGGCGGGCCGTCGTGCAGGATGAACTTCGGCCGGCCCTTGCTGGCCGCGCGGATCTTCTCGTAGAGGCCGCGCTCTTCCCACTCCTTGACCCACTGCGGCTCGCGCTTGGGCAGGTCGCCGCGCATCGGGAACGGCGTGTCGAGCAGGTTGACCGGATACTTGGCCTGCGGTTTCGAATCGGCTTTCTTGTTGCTCATGATGGGATCGCTATCTAAATCGGTAGACGCTCGGGCGTCGTGAATCGGGGATGCGCGCGAGTGGGCGGCGCGAGGGTGCGGCGCGAGGCGCCGCCGTCCGGATCAGCTAATTCGGTCGGTGGCCGACGTCGCGAAGCCCGTGGCGCGGCTGCCCGGCGCGCGGTCGCGCTCGATGAAGTACGCGCGCGCATTCGCGACGTCCAGTGCGATCGCGCGCGACAGCGCCTCGAGATCGTCGAATTTCGCCTCGTCGCGCAGCTTCTTCAGGAATTCGACGCGGATGAGCTTGCCGTACGCGTCGCCATGCCAGTCGAGCAGGTGGACTTCGAGCAGCACGCGGCCCGAATCGTCGACGGTCGGGCGCAGGCCGAGGCTCGCGACGCCCGGCAGCGGCTCGGGGCCGAGGCCGTGCACCTGCACGACGAAAATGCCCGCGAGCGCCGGCCGCTTGTGCGCGATCGGCAGGTTCAACGTCGGGAAGCCGAGGTCGCGGCCGAGCTTCAGCCCGTGCGCGACGTGGCCGCTGATCGCATAGCCGTGGCCGAGCGCCTGCGCGGCCGCGTCGAGATCGCCGGCCGCCAGCGCGGCGCGCACGCCCGAGCTGGAGATGCGCGTGCCGTCGCTGCCGGCCACCGTGCCCATCTGCTCGACTTCGAAACCGTATTGCTCGCCGGCCGCCTTCAGCGTGTCGAAGGTGCCCGCGCGCTTCGCGCCGTAGCAGAAATCGTCGCCGACCATCATCCAGCGCGCGTGCAGCCCGTTCACCAGCGTGCGCTCGACGAACGCCTGCGGCGACTGGCTCGCGAACGTATGGTTGAAGTGCTCGACGACGACGCGGTCGACACCGTGATCGCGCAGCGCCTCGAGCTTGTCGCGCAGCATCGCGATGCGCGGCGGCGCGCCGGCCGGATTGAAGAATTCGCGCGGGTGCGGTTCGAACGTCATCACGCACACGGGCAGGCCGCGCGCGTCCGCTGCCGCGCGCACGCGCGCGAGCAGGGCCTGGTGGCCGCGATGGACACCGTCGAAGTTGCCGATCGTCAGCGCGCACGGGGCGCGGCTCTCGGCGTTGGGCAGGCCGCGGAAGACTTTCACGATAGCGGATGCAGCGTCGGGGGAATGGGCGGTGGGATGCCGCAAAGCAGAAGATTATAAACGTTCGGACGGGTCGGCGGCCGAGAAGGCGGGAAACGCGGGGGCAAATGGTAAAATTCGCGGATGAAAAAACTCGTGATCCTGATTTCCGGTCGCGGCAGCAACATGGAGGCCATCGTCCGCGCGTGCGCGCAGGAACGCTGGCCGGCCGAGATTGCCGCCGTGATCGCCAACCGGCCCGATGCGGCCGGGCTGGCTTTTGCCGCGTCGCACGGGGTGGCGACGGCGGTGGTCGACCACCGGTCGTTCGACGGCCGCGACAGCTTCGATGCGGCGCTCGCCGCCGAGATCGACCGTTTCGCCCCCGATCTCGTCGTCCTCGCCGGCTTCATGCGCATCCTCACGCCCGCATTCGTCAGACGATATGAGGGCCGGCTGCTGAACATCCATCCGTCGCTGCTGCCGAGCTTCAAGGGCATCCATACGCATCAGCAGGCGCTCGATGCGGGTGTCGCGCTGCATGGCGCGAGCGTGCATTTCGTCATTCCCGAGCTCGACAGCGGCGCGATCGTCGCGCAGGGCGCGGTGCCCGTGCGCGCGGGCGACGACGCGGCCGCGCTCGCGCAGCGCGTACTGACCGTCGAGCATGTGCTGTATCCGCGCGCGGTGCGCTGGTTCGTCGAGGGGCGTCTGCGCCTCGAGAACGGCCGTGCAGTAGTCGCGTCGGAAGAGGCGCGCTGGATTTTCGCGGATCAACCGCATACCGAAACGAGTGAGGGCGTATGAAGCTGCACGGATTCCTGATTGGCCAGACCGAGACTTTGCTGGCCGAGGTGCTGAAGTTCGCCGGCCCTGCCGATGCGACGACGAGCCGGTTCTTCCGCGCGCACCCGAAGCTCGGGCATGCGGAGCGCGGCGTGATCGCCGAAGCCGTGTTTGCGGTGCTGCGCCGGAAAATGGAGTTTTCGCATCTCGCGGAGAGCGGCACGGGCACGCCGGCACGGCGTCTCACGCTGCTCGGCCTGATGCAGACGGCCGGCCGCAATGCGCTGAGGCCGTTCCTGTCCGACACCGAGGCCGCGTGGCTCGAACACGTGTCGAAGATCGATCCGGCCAGCCTGCCGGTGCGTGTGCGCACGAACCTGCCCGACTGGATCCACCAGGCGCTGTCGGCCCGTTTCGACGCCGAGGAGCTCGCGCAGCTCGCCGCCGCGCTGAACTACTCGGCGCCGCTCGACCTGCGCGCCAATGCGCAGAAGGCGACCCGCGACCAGGTGATCGACGCGCTGCGTGCGAACGGGATCGATGCGGGCGCGATGCCGTTCGCGCCGTTCGGCGTGCGTGTCGTCGGCAAGCCGGCGCTGACGCGTCTGAAGCTGTTCGAGGAAGGCCAGATCGAGGTGCAGGACGAAGGCAGCCAGCTGCTGTGCTCGCTCGTTGCGCCGCGCCGCGGCGAGATGATCGTCGATTTCTGCGCCGGCGCGGGCGGCAAGACACTCGCGCTGGGCGCGATGATGCGCTCGACCGGGCGCCTCTATGCGTTCGACGTGTCGGAGAAGCGCCTCGCGAAGCTGAAGCCGCGCCTTGCGCGCAGCGGGCTGTCGAACGTGAACCCGGTGCTGATCGACAGCGAGCACGATGCGAAGATCAAGCGGCTCGCCGGCAAGATCGACCGCGTGCTGGTCGACGCGCCGTGTAGCGGCCTCGGCACGCTGCGCCGCAATCCGGACCTGAAGTGGCGCCAGACGCGCACGGCGATCGACGAGCTGGCGCCGAAGCAGGCGTCGATCCTCGCGAGCGCCGCGCGCCTCGTGAAGAAGGGCGGGCGGCTCGTCTACGCGACCTGCAGCGTGCTCGACGCCGAGAACGAGCGGATCGTCGAGCAGTTCCTGGCCGATCATCCCGAGTTCGTGCTGGTGCCGGCGCAGAAGGTGCTGGCCGACCAGCGCATCGAGCTCGAGACGGGCGACTACCTGTCGTTGTGGCCGCATCGTCACGCAACCGACGGCTTCTTCGCCGCGGTGCTCGAGCGGCGCGCCGCGCAGTAACGACTGCCCGGACGGACGATGGAAAATCTGCAGAGCCGCCTGCTGTCGCACCGGCTGGCGTCGGTCATTCGTGACTTCCACCAGCCGGTGATGATCTGGCAGGCGGCGATCCTCGTCGGCGCGCTGTGCTTCGCGTGGGTGGCCGCGCGCTTCGTGCACGGCCGCATCGATGCCCGCCGCCGGGCGGCCGGCCGCGCGCCCGGCGCGGGCGCGCAAAGCCTGAAGCGCGCATTGTTCCCGTTGTTCGGCAGCGTGTTCGTCGGTGTCGCGCAGCTCGCGTTCGACCCGTTCATGTCGACGTCGCTGCTGTCGCTCGCGCTCGTGCCGCTGTTCGGCATCGCGTCGATCTACGTGCTGTTCTTCTTCGCGCGGCGCGTGTTCGCGCGCGACGGCCACACGCATGCGTGGCTGTCGATCGTCGAGAAGATCGTGTCGACCGTCGTGTGGGCCGCGATGGTGCTGACCGTGCTCGGCATCCAGCGCGACGTGCTCGGCTGGCTCGACAGCGTGCAGTTCCGCGTCGCCAACGCGCACCTCACGCTGCTGTCGGTGATCTCGGGCGCGCTGTGGGTGTGCGTGACGCTGATGGTCGCGATGTGGCTCGGCTCGGTGCTCGAGGATCGCCTCACGCGCGCGAGCACGCTCGACGCGAACCTGAAGGTCGTGCTGTCGCGGGTCGGGCGCGCGCTGCTCGTGTTCGCGGCGATCCTGATCGGGCTGTCGCTGGTCGGCATCGACGTGACGGTGCTCGGCGTGTTCGGCGGTGCGGTGGGCGTCGGCCTCGGCTTCGGGCTGCAGAAGATCGCGAGCAACTACGTGTCGGGCTTCATCATCCTGCTCGACCGCTCGCTGCGGCTCGGCGACGCGATCAGCGTCGGCGGCCTGCAGGGGGTCGTCACGCAGATCCGCACGCGCTACACGGTCGTGCGCGGCCTCGACGGCAACGAGACGCTGATCCCGAACGAGAAGCTGATCACCGACGTCGTGCAGAACCAGTCGTCGTACCTGACGCGCGGCTATGCGAAGGTCGCGGTGCAGGTCGCGTACACGAGCGACGTCGAGCACGCGCTCGTGCTGCTCGCCGACGCGGCGAAGGGCGTGCCGCGCGTGCTGGCGGAGCCTGCGCCGACGCCGTACCTGGTGAGTTTCGGCGCGGACGGGATCGACCTGGAGCTCGGCTTCTGGATCGAGGATTCCGCGAAAGGCACGTCGGGCGTGCGCTCGACCGTGAACCGCAACATCTGGCGGCTGTTCAGCGAGCACGGGATCTCGATTCCGTTCCCGCAGCGCGAAGTACGTGTGGTCGGATTGCCGGAAGGTTTTTCCGCCGCGGGCGCGGCCGCACTCGATCCGGCAGCCGCGAACGATGCGGCGAACGGGCGCGCGCCGGCTGCGTAGCGCGCGCCGGCCGTCAAATGGCTTGACCCCGCGACCGGAACCGGATCGCGGGCCTTTCCCAGTCCGCCCGTGGACTGTTCCGATTGCGCCAGGGCAAGAAAATATTCATTTTTTACAAAGACTTGGAACGGTTGAAGTAAAATTCAAGTCTATACGCGGTATGCTTTCATTTTTCTGACGTCTGCGCGAGCCGGCGTCGCTCTCATCACAGGTAACTGCCTTGTTGAATTCCCTGCTCGATTTTCTTTCCCACGGGCTCCTGCATTTTTCGTGGTGGCAGGTCGCGTTGTTCGCGCTCGCCGTCACGCACGTCACGATCATCGGCGTGACGGTCTATCTGCACCGCTGCCAGGCGCACCGTGCGCTGGAACTGCATCCGATCGCGAGCCACTTCTTCCGCCTGTGGCTGTGGATGACGACCGGCATGCTGACGGGTCAGTGGGCCGCGATTCACCGCAAGCACCATGCGAAGTGCGAGACCGAGGAAGATCCGCACAGCCCGCAGACGCGCGGCATCTGGAAGGTGTTCCTCGAGGGCGCGGAGCTGTATCGCGCGGAAGCGAAGAACGAAGAGACGATGCGCAAGTTCGGCCACGGCACGCCGAGCGACTGGATCGAGCGCAATGTCTATTCGAAGTACCCGATTCTCGGCATCAGCCTGATGATGGTGATCGACGTCGCGCTGTTCGGCGTGATCGGCCTCACCGTGTGGGCCGTGCAGATGGTCTGGATTCCGTTCTGGGCGGCTGGCGTCGTCAACGGCTTCGGTCACTTCTGGGGCTATCGCAACTTCAACTCGGCCGACGCGAGCACGAACCTGTTCCCGTGGGGCATCGTGATCGGCGGTGAAGAGCTGCACAACAACCACCACACGTTCGCGACGTCGGCGAAGCTGTCGAACAAGTGGTACGAGTTCGACATCGGCTGGATGTACATCCGCATCATGTCGGCGTTCGGTCTCGCGAAGGTGAAGAAGGTTGCGCCGACGCCGCGCCTGAACAAGCCGAAGACGGTGCTCGACCAGGAAACGCTGCAGGCCGTGCTGTCGAACCGCTACGAAGTGATGGCGCGCTACGGCAAGGCCGTGAAGCGTGCGTATCGCCAGGAACTCGCGCACCTGAAGGAGCTCGGCTCGAGCGAGAAGTACCAGCTGATGCGCGGCGCGCGCAAGTGGTTCCACAAGGATGCCGACGGCCTCGACGAGCCGCAGAAGAAGCTGCTGCCGGAAATCTTCGCGAACAGCCAGAAGCTGCATACGTACTTCCAGCTGCGCCAGGATCTGGCGGCGATCTGGGATCGTTCGACCGCGTCGCGCGAACAGCTTCTCGCGCAATTGCAGGATTGGTGCCATCGCGCAGAACAAAGCGGCATCAAGGCGCTGCAGGAATTCGCGACGCGCCTGCGCCGCTACGCCTGATTCGAAATCGATTAGAATCTCAGGACGTCACAAACCCCGCGTTGGCGGGGTTTTTTCATTTGGGCTGCCGGTTTTTGAAGGGTGTCGGCGGAGCCGAATTTGTATGACCAGAGCATGGGATCAGAGTAAGCGCTAAAGCCCTAACTCTGATCGACCGCGAAGCATGGGATCAGAGTAAGCGCTAAAGCGCTAACTCTGATCGACAGGAGATATGGAGATGCAATCGACGATCAAACCCGTCGAGTACGACCGACCCGTCGCAGCAGGGACCGTGTGCGGCGTGGGGCAGGCATGGGCCAAGGTGCCCGACGCGCCGTCCGCCGAGGAGCGCGCTGCACTGAAGGCGCGCATCAAGGCGCTGCTCGCCCGTGAAAAGGCCGTGCTGGTCGCCCACTACTACGTGGACGCCGAACTGCAGGAACTGGCCGACGAAACGGGCGGCTGCGTGGCCGACTCGCTCGAAATGGCCCGCTTCGGTCGCGATCACGACGCGCAGACGCTGGTCGTCGCCGGCGTGCGCTTCATGGGCGAAACCGCGAAGATCCTGAGCCCGAACAAACGGATCCTGATGCCCGATCTCGACGCGACCTGTTCGCTCGACCTCGGCTGCCCGGTCGACGAATTCTCGGCGTTCTGCGATGCCCATCCGGACCGCACCGTCGTCGTCTACGCGAACACCAGCGCGGCCGTGAAGGCGCGCGCGGACTGGATGGTCACGTCGTCGATCGGCCTCGAGATCGTGGCCGACCTGCACGCGCGCGGCGAGAAGATCATCTGGGCGCCGGACCGTCATCTCGGCAGCTACATCCAGAAGAAAACCGGCGCGGACATGCTGCTGTGGCAAGGCTCGTGCCTCGTCCACGACGAATTCAAGGGTATCGAGCTCGACCTGCTGCGCGCCGAATACCCGGACGCGAAAGTGCTCGTCCATCCCGAGTCGCCGGAAAACGTCGTCGCGCAGGCCGACGTCGTCGGCTCGACCACGCAACTGATCGACGCGGCAGTCAAGCTCGACGCGACGCACTTCATCGTCGCGACCGATCTCGGCATCCTGCACAAGATGCAGCTCGCCGCGCCCGGCAAGACCTTCATCGCCGCGCCGACGGCCGGCAACAGCGCGACCTGCAAGAGCTGCGCGCACTGCCCGTGGATGGCGATGAACGGCCTCGCGAACCTCGCCGACGTGCTCGAACGCGGTCACAACGAGATCTTCGTCGATCCCGCGATCGGCGCGCGCGCGCGTTTGCCGATCGACCGGATGCTCGAATTCGCGGCCGCGCACAAGAAGCGCGTGCAGGCGAGCGGCGATCTGCAGCGCGACCAGCATCTGTTCGCGAACGTGGGGGCCGCATGAGCGAGGCTGTCTCCCCGTTGTTCGACATCGTTCGCGCGCAATACGGCGCGGCATTCGACGACGCGATCGCGCGCAACGTGGCCGACGCGATCGCCGAAGACGTCGGCGCCGGCGACCAGACCGGGCGGCTCGTGCCGGCCGGCGGGCGCCGCCGTGCGCGCATCATCGTGCGTGAAGAAGCCGTGCTCTGCGGCGTGCCGTGGTTCGAGGCCGTGATCGCCCGGATCGATCCGTCGATCGCCGTGCAATGGCGCTATCGCGAAGGCGACCGCATGACGCCCGATTCGACCGTCTGCGAACTCGACGGGCCGGCGCGCGCGCTGCTGACGGCCGAGCGCAACGGGCTGAACTTCCTGCAACTGCTGTCGGGCGTCGCGACCGCGACGCGCCGCTACGTCGATCGCGTCGAAGGCACGCGCGCGAAGATCCTCGATACGCGCAAGACGCTGCCGGGCCTGCGGCTCGCGCAGAAGTATGCGGTGCGCGTCGGTGGTGGCGAGAACCAGCGTCTCGCGCTGTACGACGGCATCCTGATCAAGGAAAACCACATCGCGGCGGCAGGCGGTGTCGGCGAGGCGCTCGACGCGGCATTCGCGCTGGAATCGGGCGTGCCCGTGCAGGTCGAAGTCGAGACGCTCGCGCAGCTCGACACGGCGCTCGCGCATCGCGCGGAGTCGGTGCTGCTCGACAACTTCACGCTCGACATGATGCGCGAAGCCGTGCGCGTGGCGGCCGGCAAGGCCGTGCTCGAAGTGTCGGGCGGCGTCAATTTCGAGACGGTGCGCGCGTTCGCGGAAACGGGCGTCGATCGCATCTCGATCGGCGCGCTGACGAAGGACGTGCGCGCGACCGACTATTCGATGCGGATCGTCGACTGACCGTACCTCGTCCTGTCAGACAAGAAAGCCGTTGGCGTTTGCGCGCCAACGGCTTTTTTCTTGGGCGCTCCCGGCGGTGGCCGGGAAGGGCGTGCGCTCAGCGGCGCGCGCGCGGCGTGAGCACGCTCGGCAACGCCTTCGGCAGCGTGTGCGGCCAGTCGCGGCTATAGTGCAGCCCGCGGCTTTCGCGGCGCGAGTGCGCGCTTTTCACGATCAGCGTCGCCACGTCGACGAGGTTGCGCAATTCCAGCAGGTCGCGCGTCACGCGGAAGTTCGCGTAGTACTCGTGGATTTCGTCGCGCAGAAGCGACAGTCGGTGCTTGGCGCGTTCGAGGCGCTTGTCGGTGCGCACGATGCCGACGTAGTTCCACATCAGGCGGCGCAGTTCGTCCCAGTTGTGCGCGACGACGACTTCCTCGTCGGCATCCGACACGCGGCTTTCGTCCCAGGCGGGCAGCGTGGCCGGCGTTTCGGCGTCGAAGCCGGCCGCCTCGATCGCTTCGGCGGCCGCGCGGCCGATCACGAGACATTCGAGCAGCGAGTTGCTTGCGAGCCGGTTCGCGCCGTGCAGGCCCGTGTACGACGTTTCCCCGACCGCATACAGGCCCGCGAGATCGGTACGCCCGGCGAGATCGGTGACGACGCCGCCGCACGTATAGTGCGCGGCCGGCACGACGGGAATCGGCTGCTTCGCGATGTCGATGCCGAATTCGAGGCAGCGCGCGTGGATCGTCGGGAAGTGTTCGCGCAGGAACGCTTCCGGCTGATGGCTGATATCGAGATACACGCAGTCGATCCCGCGCTTCTTGATCTCGAAGTCGATCGCGCGTGCGACGATGTCGCGCGGCGCGAGTTCGGCGCGCGGGTCGTGCGCGGGCATGAAGCGCGTGCCGTCGGGCAGCTTCAGCAGGCCGCCTTCGCCGCGCACGGCCTCCGAAATCAGGAACGACTTCGCGTACGGATGGAACAGGCAGGTCGGGTGGAACTGGATGAACTCCATGTTCGACACGCGGCAGCCCGCGCGCCACGCCATCGCGATGCCGTCGCCGGTCGCGGTGTCGGGGTTCGTCGTGTACAGGTAGACCTTGCCGGCGCCGCCCGTGGCGAGCACCGTATGCGGCGCTTCGATCGTGATCGTGCGGTCGTTGTCGACGTCGAGCGCATACAGGCCGTGACAGCGGCGGCCGGGCAGGCCGAGCCGGTCCGACGTGATCAGGTCGATCGCGTGGTGGTTCTCGAAGAACGTGATGTTCGGGTGCTGGCGTGCCCGCTCCGACAGCGTGGCAAGCACCGCATGGCCGGTCGCGTCGGCCGCGTGGATGATCCGGCGGTGGCTGTGGCCGCCTTCGCGCGTCAGGTGGAAGCCGAGTTCGGCCGCGTCGTCTTTCGTGAACGGCACGCCTTGCGAAATCAGCCATTCGATCGCTTCGCGGCCGTGCTCGACGATGTAGCGCGTCGCGCCTTCGTCGCACAGGCCGCCGCCGGCGACCAGCGTGTCGTCGACATGGTTCTCGATACTGTCCGCCGAATCGAGGACGGCTGCGATACCGCCTTGCGCGTTATCGCTTGCCCCCTCCATCATCGAACGTTTCGCGATCAGCGCGACACGTCGCGTGCTGGCCAGGTTGAGTGCGACCGACAGCCCTGCCAGGCCGCTGCCGACGATCGCCACGTCGAATTTCATGCTGCATCTCCATCGTTACGCTTTTTGATCTTGCGTTCCGTCAGCCGTGGCCGCGGAAAGGGGAGAGCATACCGCGTCGGGCCACAAAGCGTGCGCGCAAAACAAAAAGCCCCGCAGGAGCGGGGCTTTTCGGTCGCCGTCAGGCTGGCAGAAACCGGAGATTACTTGATCTTGGTTTCTTTGTATTCCACATGCTTGCGGACGACGGGATCAAACTTCTTGATCGCCATCTTTTCCGGCATGTTGCGCTTGTTCTTCGTGGTCGTGTAGAAGTGACCCGTACCAGCGGTGGACTCGAGCTTGATCTTGTCGCGTGCGCCTTTTGCCATGATTGTGCTCCTTGGGCTTAGGCTTCGCCGCGTGCGCGCAGGTCAGCGAGCACGGAATCGATGCCGTTCTTGTCGATCAGGCGCAGGCCGGCGTTCGAAACGCGCAGGCGCACCCAGCGGTTTTCGCTCTCTACCCAGAACCGGCGGTTTTGCAGGTTCGGGAGGAAGCGGCGCTTCGTCTTGTTGTTGGCGTGGGAAACGTTGTTGCCGCTCATCGGCGCTTTCCCAGTTACTTGGCATACGCGTGCCATGAGAGCACTCCTAATACGCTAAATTCGGGGTTCGATCGCCGATGAAGGTTCCATCGTACCGCCACGTGATCCATGGCTGCACTCAGAACGCCGAAGCCCATACAGACAAGGCCCTTCGATGGCTAGAACTGGTTGGAAAAAAGACAGACGACGATTCTAGCAGAAAAAGTTCAGAAAAATCAAACCTAATTTCGCTTCGTCGTTGCGGCGCCCCGGGGCGGGCTGCCGCGGCACAGTCTACAGCCAACCGGCACGTGCGAACGAAAAAGTATCATCGGTGCCGACGACGACGTGGTCGAGCAGCCGCACGTCGACGAGTTCGAGCGCGTCCTTCAGCACGCGGGTGAGGCGGCGGTCTTCCGCGCTCGGCTGCACGGCGCCCGACGGATGGTTGTGCGCGACGATCAGCGACGCGGCATTGTGCGCCATCGCGCGGCGCACGATCTCGCGCGGGTAGACAGCCATCCGCGTGAGCGAGCCGCGCGTGATTTCCTCCATGTCGATCAGGCAGTTGCGCGCATCGAGATACACGGCGACGAACACTTCCTGCGAACGCGAGCCGATCTTCAGCCGCAGGCAATCCTCGACGGCCTGCGGCGAATCGATCGGCGAGCGCACCTGCGCCTTCTCGTTCATCACGCGCCGCGCGATCTCGATGATCGCGGCCAGCCGCGCGGCGCGCGCGGGGCCGATGCCGGGGTGCGCCTGGAAATCGTCGGTGCTCGCTTCGAGCAGCCCGCGCAACGTCTTGAACCGATCGACCAGCGCACGAGCGGTGACGAATACATCGTGCCCGGGCTTGCCCGTGCCGAGCAGCAGCGCGATCAGTTCGTCGTCGGTCAGCGCAGCCGGCCCGCGCTCCAGCAACCGCTCGCGCGGCCGCTCGGGCCGCCAGTTGCCGGTACGGCGCTTGCGCGGGCGAATCGGGAGAATGCGGGCCGGCGGATCGGCCGGCGCAGGGGCGGTGTCGCGGCATTCGACCGGCGACAGGGCGAGGCAGGGTGACGTCATGCTCGAAACTCCATTGGCGGCAGGGCGGTATGCGCGACGTCGTCGCACTTTCCGCCTTGCGCGCTCAGGTGACTTACAATATTGGCTTTGCGCCGGGCCATTCGGCCGTATCGGGCGCCGACCGAACGAGTAATTCATGAGCCTCATCGATCTATCCGAAGTGAAGCCCGGTTCCCATGTCACGTTGCATTACCGGCTGGCACTGGCCGACGGCGCCGACATCGTCAACACCTTCTCCGACAAGCCGGCCACGCTGCTGCTGGGCGCGGGGCAACTGGCACCCTCGCTCGAACAGATTCTGCTCGGGCTCAGGGTCGGCGACCACTCGACTTATCAGCTAGCCCCCGATCAGGGGTTCGGTCCCCGTAATCCCGACATGCTCCAGCGCGTGACGCTGTCGACGCTGCGCGAGAACGGGATGGTCGGCGACGATTTCACGCCGGGCGAGCTGATCGAGTTCAACGCGCCTGACGGCGGCCGGTACGCCGGGGTGCTGAAGGAAGTCAGCGAGACCTCGGCGCTGTTCGACTTCAATCATCCGCTCGCGGGCCAGGCGCTCACGTTCGAAGTGAAAATCATCGGAATCCTGTAATCATGAGCACCACCGATACGCTGTCCGGGCAGACCGTCGCCGCCGATGCCGAAATCCTGCTGGCCCAGCCGCGCGGCTTCTGCGCGGGCGTCGACCGCGCGATCGAGATCGTCGAGCGCGCGATCGCGATGCACGGTGCGCCGATCTACGTTCGTCACGAGATCGTCCACAACAAGTACGTCGTCGAGGATCTGAAGAAGAAGGGCGCGATCTTCGTCGAGGAACTCGAGGAAGTGCCGGCCGGCAACACCGTGATCTTCAGTGCGCACGGCGTGTCCAAGGCCGTGCGCGACGAGGCCGACGTGCGCGGCCTGCGCATTTACGACGCAACCTGCCCGCTCGTCACGAAGGTGCACGTCGAAGTGGCGAAGATGCGCCAGGACGGCGTCGACATCGTCATGATCGGGCACAAGGGCCACCCGGAAGTCGAAGGCACGATGGGGCAGGTCGAGCGCGGCATGCATCTCGTCGAGAGCGTCGAGGACGTGCAGAAACTCGAGCTGGCCGATCCAGAGCGCATCGCGCTCGTCACGCAGACGACGCTGTCCGTCGACGACGCAGCGGAGATCATCGGTGCGCTGAAGGCGAAGTACCCGAAGATCCGCGAGCCGAAGAAGCAGGACATCTGCTACGCGACGCAGAACCGCCAGGACGCGGTGAAGTTCATGGCGCCGCAATGCGATGTCGTGATCGTCGTCGGCAGTCCCAACAGCTCGAATTCGAGCCGCCTGCGCGAAGTGGCCGAGAAGCGCGGCGTCGACGCCTACATGGTCGACGCGCCCGACCAGATCGATCCGGCATGGGTCGCCGGCAAGCGCCGCATCGGCGTGACGGCCGGCGCGTCGGCGCCGGAAGTGCTCGCCCAGGCCGTGATCGCGCGGCTGCGCGAACTCGGCGTGCGCAACGTTCGCGCACTCGACGGCATCGAGGAAAACGTGTCGTTTCCGCTGCCGCGCGGGTTGAACCTGCCGCCTGCCGCCTGATCGCCGCATCGCACCTGCGGAACACCGAAGCGCGCCTTCCCGGCGCGCTTTTTTTTCGTCTCGAAATTGCAATCGCAACCATGATTCGCGACTGTGGTGCAACCTGGTTGCTCCATGCGTTTCCAGCCGTCTCTCAAAATTGGTTGCAATGCAGGAAAACCCCATCGAATCGGGATTATTGGCGTCCTATAAATGGAGTTACAATGCGCCCGTTTTCAAGCCGGAATGGCTTTGAAACGGGTTTTGGCAAGGCGCGGGAGACCATTCGATGCATGTGAAGTTGGCGTACGCCGTGTCCGTCGCCGCACCGGTTGCAATGCTTGCCGGATGCAGCAAAAAGAGCGACGACGGGGCGGGCAGGGAGGCTGCGGTGTTCGCGGCACCGCCGGCTAGCGGCGTGCGCGTCGCTGGAACCGGTCGTGCGGCGCCAACGGCGTGCCGTATCGCGCAATGGGGCAACGACAAGGAATACGGGGCACGTTTGACGATTGACGAAATCAACGCGCTTGGGCCGACGAACGGCCCGGCAGCGGGCATGCCGGTTGCAGTGCAGCAAGCCGCCGATCGTGGCGCGACGCCGACCGTGCGTGCCGCTCGACGGATGCCGGCCGAGCGCGGCGCTGCGGGCAGCGCGCCGATGTCACCGGCCCCCCTTCATTTCAATTCGATGAATCAGCGTGCCGCCACGACCGGTCGGGTCATGGCGCGCGGTCTGGTTCGTACGATGGATTCCGACGCAGTCCTGACGAATGTCGGGTGCGGCGTTCGCGGTGCCGTGCCAGGCAACGCGGCACGGAATCCGATCCGTCCGGATGGGGCGCTTGCGCCGCGTCGGACGGGCCAAGGCACGGATGCCGGGAAACCGGACGAAGGCCGTCTCGGCATGCTGCTCCACGACTTCAAGGAGGCCAGGAACACCGTCCTCGATGTCGTGACGATTTAGCGACGGGACTCATGACGGCACCGGAACAGTGCGGTGCCGTTTTTGTATCCGCTCCGGCGGCAGGTCCGGCCGTACAGGCCGGGCGGCGCGCGCCGGGACGATCCACCCTTACCGGTATCGACTAGTACCCGCAGTGTCGCCGAGAAGGCGCGATTCCTCGCTTACCCGCGGGGCGCAACGTCCTCCGGCTGCACGGGCCAAGGAGCTTTAAATGGATATTTTCGTCCAGCAGGTTCTCAACGGGCTGGTGCTCGGCAGTGTCTACGCCATCATCGCGTTGGGCTACACGATGGTGTACGGCATTCTCGGCATCATCAACTTCGCGCACGGCGACGTGCTGATGATCGGCGCGATGGTCGCGCTGTCGGCCATCACCGTGCTGCAGAACCATTTCCCCGGACTCGGCAACGTCGCGACGCTGACGATCGGCCTGGGCATCGCCGCGGTCGTCTGTGCGTTCGTCGGCTTCACGATCGAACGCGTCGCGTACCGGCCGCTGCGCCGCGCACCGCGCCTCGCCCCGCTGATCACTGCGATCGGCGTGTCGATCCTGCTGCAGACCGCTGCGATGATCATCTGGTCGCGCAACCCGCTGCCGTTCCCGCAATTGCTGCCGACCGATCCGATCAACGTGATCAAGGCCACCGACACGACGCCCGGCGCCGTGATCTCGGTCACTGAAATCGTGATCATCGCGGTCGCGTTCATCGTGATGGGCGGCCTGCTGCTGCTCGTGCACAAGACCAAGCTCGGCCGCGCAATGCGCGCGATCGCCGAAAGCCCGAATACGGCCAGCCTGATGGGCGTGAACCCGAACTTCGTGATCTCCGCGACGTTCATGATCGGCTCCGCGCTCGCCGCGCTGGCCGGCGTGATGATCGCGTCCGAATACGGCAACGTGCATTTCTACATGGGCTTCATCCCCGGCATGAAGGCGTTCACCGCCGCGGTGCTGGGCGGGATCGGCAACCTCGGCGGCGCGATGGTCGGCGGCGTGCTGCTCGGCCTGATCGAGCAGCTCGGGGCCGGCTACATCGGCAATCTCACGGGCGGCGTATTCGGCAGTAACTACCAGGACGTGTTCGCCTTCGTCGTGCTGATCATCGTGCTGGTGTTCCGTCCGTCCGGCCTGCTGGGCGAACGGGTCGCGGATCGCGCGTAACGGAAGGGAGCAAACAACATGACATCCATTCAACCGATCGAATCCTCGACGTCGCTCGTCGAAGAGCGCAACACCGCCAAGACCGTCGTCATCGGCATCCTGACCGCCGTGTTCGTGATCGCCGCGCCGATCATCATCGGCT
>NZ_CAJPGH010000047.1:0-36875 GCF_905339605.1 Burkholderia sp. BCC1972
CTCGCCGAAGTGCGCTGATCGTACCGGTTGCGCATCTCGCGCACGAGCCCCTGCGCGGCAATCCCGATTGCCCGCGCAGGGGCTTTTTGCTACATAACGGCATGACCGTTCCGACCCGTTCGGCGCCTGCTGCGCCACCGCCCGTTCCCGAGCCGCTCGCGCGTGCCCACGCGCGCTACTGGCGCTTCAACGTCGCGCTGATCGCGGTGCTGATGGTGATCGGCTTTTCGGTGTCGTTCATCGTGCCGTTCTTCGGGCCCGCGCTCGCGGGCGTCCGCTTCGCCGGCTTCAGCCTGCCGTTCTATGTCGGCGCGCAGGGTGCGATTCTGGTGTACCTCGTGCTGATCGTCGTCTACATCGGGCTGATGCAGCGCGCGGACCGCATGCTGCGCCGCGCATATGACGATCATGCGGCGCACGCCGGCAATGCGAACGGCGGGCGCTGATTCATGCTGACGCATCGACTGATCCGCGCGTACGCGCTCTACACGCTGGGGTTTCTCGGGTTCGTGCTGCTGATGTGGCGGATCGAGCGCGCGACGGGCTCGGGCGTCTGGATCGGCTACGTGTTCCTGTTCGTGCCGATCGCCGTGTATGCGGTGATCGGGCTGCTGTCGCGCACGTCCGATCTCGTCGAGTATTACGTGGCGGGGCGGCGCGTGCCGTCCGCGTTCAACGGGATGGCGACGGCGGCCGACTGGCTGTCGGCCGCGTCGTTCATCGGCCTGGCCGGGTCGCTTTACGCGACCGGCTACGACGCGCTCGCTTACGTGATGGGCTGGACGGGCGGATTCTGCCTCGTCGCGTTCCTGCTCGCGCCGTATGTGCGCAAGCTCGCACGCTACACGATTCCCGATTTCCTCGGCACGCGCTTCTCGAGCACGGCCGTGCGTGCGCTCGCGGCCGGCGCGGCGATCCTGTGTTCGTTCGTGTACCTGGTCGCGCAGATCCAGGGCATCGGCCTGATCGCGACGCGCTTCATCGGCGTCGATTTCGCGATCGGGATCTTCTGCGGGCTCGCGGGCATTCTCGTGTGCTCGTTTCTCGGCGGGATGCGCGCGGTCACGTGGACGCAGGTCGCGCAGTACATCATCCTGATCAGCGCGATCCTGATTCCGGTGTCGCTGATCGCGATGAAGAACGGGCTCGGCCCGGTGCCGCAGTTCAATTACGGCAAGCTGATGGAGCGCGTCGCGGCGCGCGAGGCGCAGGTGCGCGATGCGTCCGACGAGCAGCAGGTGCGCGATGCGTACCGCCGGCAGGCCGCCGGTATCCAGACGCAGCTCGACCGGCTGCCTTCGTCGTATGCGGACGCGCGCCGGCATCTCGTCGACCAGCTGGCCGACCTGCGGCGCCACAACGGGCCGCTGCGCGAGATCAGCCTGCGCGAGCGCGAGCTGGCCGATTTCCCGCGCGACCCGGCGGCGGCGCGCGTTGCGTGGACGCAGGCGCGCGACGACCTGCTGGCGCGCGCCGAGCCGCCCGTGCCGATGCACGAGCCGTTTCCCGCCGCGAGCGAAGACGAGCGCAAGCCGCGCGAACGCAATTTCCTCGCGCTGCTGCTGTGCCTGTCGCTCGGCACCGCGAGCCTGCCGCACATCCTGACGCGCTACAACACGACCACGTCGGTCGCGTCGGCGCGGCGCTCGGTCGGCTGGACGCTGTTCTTCATCGCGCTGTTCTACCTGAGCGTGCCGGTGCTCGCGGTGCTGATCAAGTACGAGATCCTCGCGAACCTCGTCGGGCGGCCGTTCGCGGAATTGCCGGCGTGGGTTACGCAATGGCACCACTTCGAACCGGACCTCATCAGCGTCGTCGAGGTGATTCGCGACGGCATCGTGCACTGGTCGGAAATCCAGATGCAGCCGGACATGGTCGTGCTGGCCGCGCCGGAGATCGCGGGGTTGCCGTACGTCGTGTCGGGGCTGATCGCGGCCGGTGCGCTGGCCGCGGCGCTGTCGACCGCGGACGGCCTGCTGCTGACGATCGCGAACGCACTGTCGCACGATGTCTATTACTGCATGGTCGCGCCCGATGCATCGAGCCAGCGGCGCGTGACGATCTCGAAGGTGCTGCTGCTCGGCGTCGCGCTGTTCGCGTCGTATGTCGCGTCGCTCAATACGGGGAAGATCCTGTTTCTCGTCGGTGCCGCGTTTTCGCTGGCGGCATCGAGCTTCTTTCCGGTGCTGGTGCTCGGCGTGTTCTGGAAGCGCACGACGACGCGCGGGGCGATTGCGGGGATGGTGACGGGGTTGGCGGTGTGCGTGTACTACATCGTGTCGACTTATCCGTACTTCACGCAACTGACCGGGTTCGCCGGGCGCACGTGGTTCGGGATCGAGCCGATCAGTTCAGGGGTGTTCGGCGTGCCTGCGGGGTTTGCGGTGGCGATCGCGGTGAGTCTGTGCGACAAGCGGCCGGATGAGTATACGCGGGCGCTGGTGGATTACATTCGGCATCCGTGAGGGGGAGGGGGTACGAAGCGGATATTCAGCTTCGGCAGGCTGTCGCCATGTAACCCCTACCAAACCTTGCCGACTCAGCAAGCCAGCCGCCCGGCTCACGTTCAATTCTTGACTCCACGTGCCGCAACAGGCGCTTTGCATAGCGCGGCATTGTGCAGGATCGCATTCCCCGTCGACTGGTAGTTGTCGGCGTCGCAAGGTGGCAGGCCGAACGAGGCGTCTCTCTCCTTGTCGCTGTCGTCATGATTACGCATCGCCGTCGTCTGCGAGAGCGTAGCAAGGCATTTTGCACTGTTGCCGAGATGGTATTGCGTCAGCGCGAGATCGCTGCGGACGCGGTCGATCTCGATCCAGTTCATGTCACGCGTGCATTCTTCGATCAATGATGTAAATACCGTCTCGGCCGCCGCGTAGTTTTTCTTCATATAAAGAGCGCGGGCCTGCGTGAGTCGTGCCGCACGTGAGCGGTCCGTACACGCTGCGGTAGGCTGTCGATAGGCGCCGTCAAACATCGCGCGTACGCCGCAATACGAACGGCAAGCATCGGTATTGCCGGAATCGACCTTCACCGCGCCGTGGCCGCCAGTGATGGAAATGCGGCATGTTTCGCCGCCATCGGTGGCCACGCCCGTGTTGCCTTTGAGCGCGCCCGTGAGCGAACAGGTGTGGCAGTTGCCTCCAATCGTATCGAGCGTGAATCGGCTTCCCTTCACGACGAGCGCGCCATGCGCGTGACCGCCTTCAACATAGGAATACTCGCCCGGCTCGACAGCGGATGCGACTGCAACGAAGGTGCCTGAAAAGCCCATGAAACTGCAAGCGCTCGCAAGCCATAGCGCGACATGCACACCTTTCCGTAGTGACACGCGCTTTCACCTTTTTCATATTGAGATTGCGTCGCCGGATAACTGGCAGCTTGACAGCGAGGTCCGATATGTCTGCGAACGCAGGTTTCGATACATGATCGACAATAGTCATCGGCACGTTGCTGCTTCGTTTCCCGGTACGGTCAAACAAGGCTCGAGATCAGATGACAGCCACAAGTGGCGCGATGACCATGTCGTGCTATCGGGATGCCGTCATCCGCCATCGATGTATCGCCTTCCTCGATGAGGTTGGGCGATACGTCGGGGTGCTGCGGACACGACACGCGATCGCCCTTGCGGGCGACATAGCGGCCGTCGAAACGCATGGTCGTAGAGCCGGTTTCGACTTTGCCTCCGTGGTCGGTGTCGTCTCCGACGCGAATTAAATTGATCATATCAGCCCACTATTTTCCGACGAGTGTCTTTAAGTAATCGACTCGCTGTTTGGTTATCGTTGCAAGGCAATCTTTCGTGATAAGACCGGAGCCGGCGCCTTGGGATTGCGATGCCTCGGCTGCGATATAGCCGTTGCACTGCTTGTCCCGGTAATTGAGCCAAGCCTTCTGAGATTGCTCAAACTCATTCTTGTACTGTGTGGCAGAGTACAGTTTTTGATAAATTGAATTGAGTTCTTTTTTTGATTTATCCAGGGCTTGGTTGGTGCAAGATAAGTCGTCGTATACGTTTCCGCTATTGACGCATGCATCGGCAAAAGAGGTTAGAGGTAAAATAAAAAATACAAGCGAGATGATCTTTTTCATAGTGTCATTAAAAATTATTGATTGTATGATTCGGGAATTGCTATGGTAAAGGGCTCCGGTCTAAAAGGCATTAGTCCTTCCGTTGTTCCATGTACATGAACTGCGCGTCCCGCTCCGTACCTATATCCGGTAATGCTTGCTTGATGGACAACATCTTCTACCCATGCTTTTGTTGCGTCCGTAGCCTCGTCTAAGGCATATGGATTTGCATAGCTGAGATTGTTGCCGACGAGAGAAGGGCCACCGTTTGCTCTATCTTGCAAATGAGCAATAACCATGGCTCTCACCCTTGCAGGGACTCTACTCTCGGGAACGTTTTGCACTGATCCATATGCGCCCGCTCTCGGAGCGTTAATGTCTGAAAACTGCCACCTATCATTAATTACGCCTCTAAAAGTGCTCCAGTTTTTGACGCCGGACATCACTCTGTTTATGATGGTGTCAACGACTGCGCCGGCCTGATTGGCTAAGTTTTCATCATTTAGACTGATGGCAACCTCTGTTGCTGTAACTTTAATCAGGTCTTCTACGTCTTGTTCAGACAGTCGGAGAATTCTTGTTGGATCACCAATTCCGGAATTAATGAAATTTCCGATCAATCCAATCGGATGAAAATGCCATGGGTTCGGCTCACTTGGGAACCCATCCACTTTTTTTTCGACGACCTGTTCCCACCACTGCAGTTTTCCGATTCGCTCAATCTCGGCCTTCCATAGCCACAGCAGTTTCTTCATTAGCGGCGACAGCGCTTCCCACTTTCCCAAGCCGCCGCCCCATTCGCTTTCGCAGCGTACTACAAGATGGGAGAGGGCTTCGGCCGTCCACTGTGTTTCCTGCGCATGCTTTAGCTCTTGTGCTGTCACCTTTCCGTCGTGGTTCGCGTCAATTGCCTTCTCAAGCTTCGAGATGAGAGGGCTTGCGTTGACGGTTGCCGCGCTTGTTTCGAATTCGGTTTTGTCTTCGTCGGCCAGAAACTGCTCGGCGACGTGGATGTAGCGTTTGAACATGTCGACAGGTTTGATGCTGCTGTTGTCGACCAGTTCAAAGCCGGGCCAGTCCCACGGCCCACACATCCGAGCTTGTTTGATGCTGCGGACGAACACGGATTCTGGGTAACACCCGACGGTTTTCCATTCGTAGTTCCGGAGTTGCAACCAGACGAGCAGTGCCCGGAATTGTCATTAAGAGAGATTCTGGAAAGACTCGACAGTCGAAATGCGCCTGGTACAGGAACTACCGATTCGTAGCAGGTCAGGGACGCTGAACAGGTTGCTTCGCGGCATCAGCATGCCGAACAAAACAATATGACGCGGGGAAACGATGAGGCCAAACCCTTGAGCGTCGTCAGTTACGCGTTTGCCGGATGCACGGTCGCGCTTTACTTGTGCGCGCTCGCCTATGACCTTCACATGCGCGCCTTCGGACACTTCGCTTTCGACTTCGTTTTCCCGCCGGCGGGAGTTGTGCATGCGCTCGGGCTAATTTTCTGATCAAGCGCTGACGATTCTTGAGTGTTGTTCGTAGACAACGCACCCAAAGCTGCTTTCCAAGGCAGTCTCACGACTGCTGGACGACGTGTAGATTACGGTGTGGATAGAAACGAAAAACGGGCCGAGAGAGGCCCGTTCTTGCTGGTGTTCTGGCGGAGAGAGGGGGATTCGAACCCCCGATAGGCGATTAACCTATACACGCTTTCCAGGCGTGCGACTTAAACCACTCATCCATCTCTCCGGAAGACCGAGAGTATAGCAAACTCTGGCGGCTGCCCGCCACTCCCTTCCGCGCCCGTCAGAAATTCGTCGTCGTCGACGGCCATACCGAGCGCGGGTCGCCGTGCGTCAGTACTCGCCGATCTTCGACGACCAGCACGACGTGTTCGCGATGTTGCGCACGGTCGGTGCGATGTATGTGGCGTGCTATCCGGACGCGCTAACGTGGGTCGACGATGGTATCGACGGACGATGAGATTCCACGATTCATGACCAGGCGATGCCGCTCATCCGGTCTCGGCGCGGCATGCATCGTGTGCGGGGTCGCTGACGCGCGATCGACGGGGACGCGCGCTCCGTGCGGGCGGTACGCCGCGCGAAACGCGCAAAAACCAATTATTTCATTTTTCTTTCGAATTGATCAGACATGTAAGGTATGACGTGCGCGCCGTGCACAGGGAGCAGCAGGAGCGGGCCCGTCCGGCCGTCGTGCATCGATACAACATTACAAAATGAATGGAAAGTGAAAGAATCCCTTCCCTTGACGCAATGCACCCGTGCCATTTATTGTCCGTCTGCCGCCCGTGAGAGAGCACGACGGCAATCGCGGAAGCGCGCGTTGCGCGCACGCCAACACGTAGCAAAAAGCAGAAAAGGAAACGTGGTAGCCACATGAAGCCGCTATTCGACGACAAGAAATCCGATGCGGTCAGCGATCGTCCTTCCATTCCGTCTTCGTCACCCGTCGCGGTGCCTGCCGCCGTCGCCAACGTCGTCGTACCGGCCGCCCAGCCGACGGAGCACGCGCGCCTGATCACCGTCGACGAGATCGACCAGCTCGGCGCGACGCAGGGCACGCGGATCGCCGCCTTTTCCCAGCAGATTCTCGCGAGCGTCCGCGCGTCGGATGCCGACCAGTTCGGCGACAAGCTCAACGAACTGATCGCGACCGCGAAGGGGCTGGACCCGCGCGGCGCCGACAAGGGCGGGCTGCTCACACAGGTCACGCGACTGTTCCGCTCGACCAAGGAGAAGCTGCTGTCGCAATACGAGTCGGTGAGCAAGCGGATGGACACGCTCGTCGTCGAGCTCGAAAACCATGCGCAGCGCCAGAAGGCCGGCATCGACGAGCTCGAGCGGATGTACAACGACAACTACGCGCTGCACCAGGAGCTCGCGCAGTCGAAGGCGCATGGCGAAACGGCACTCGCCACGTTGCGCGCGCACCTCGCGGCCGGCCAGCAGCCGGTGGACGACGCGTTCGCCGCGCAGCGCCTGCTCGACGTGAAGCGCAAGGTCGACGCGCTCGAAAGCAAGCTCGACGACCTCGACCGCGCGATGCTGATGTCGAAGCAGCTCGCGCCGCAGATCCGGATGGAGCAGGACCAGAAACGCACGCTGACGTCGAAGTTCATGACGATCAAGACCGTGCTGATCCCCGCGTGGACCAACGCGTTCGCGCTCTACCTCGAACAGCTCAGCACGAAGCGCGCGGCGGCACTCGCGAATGCGACGTACGACGCGGCCGACGAGGCGATCCGCGCGCAGGCCGACCTGAACCGCCAGAACGCGCAGGAAGTCGCGAAGCTCGGCCAGCGTCCGGTGATCTCGACCGACACGTTCGAATACGCGCAGCAGCAGCTGTTCGGCGCGTTCGACGACATCACGCAGATCATCGCCGACGGCCGCCGCCAGCGCGAACAGGACGCGCCGCGCCTGCGCCAGCTCGAACAGGACCTGATCACCCGATTCGCTCCGAAGCAGAACTGATAACCAAGAGAACCGAGAGAACACCGCATGATTACGCTTGAGAAACGCGCGGCGAAGGTCGCGATCGTCCTCGAAAAACGCCAGATCCTGAAGCCGCCCGTCGTGCGCGTCGGCGCGGCGCTCGACATCTCCGGTTCGGCGAAGCCGCTGTACCAGTCGGGCGTGATCCAGGAGACGCACGACCGGATCCTCGGCATCGCATTGAAGTTCGACGACAACGGCGAAGTCGACACGTGGACCTTCACCGAAGGCTACGACCGCCTGCCGACCGCGACGCCGGACAACTACGGCTCGTACATCTCCGATCACGTGCTCGACGCGCGGATCGAGAAGTGGGGCGGCACGCAGTATGCGCCGGTGATGAACGACATCGTCGACTTCTTCTTCCGCGCGCCGGAGCCGAAGCGCGAAGCCAGGCGCGGCTTCCTGAGCCGGTTGTTCGGCAGTGCGGACGACACGTCCGCGCCGGTCGCCTCCGCACCGGCGAACGGCCATCTACCCGCGTGGGTGCTGTTCGTCACCGACGGCCAGAACCCGAAGAACGACCGCAAGCGCGTGCGCCAGCTGCTGGCCGAGTCGCAGCATTTCCCGTTGTACTGGTCGCTGGTCGGCGTCGGCGATCCGAGCGAATTCGGCTTCCTCGCGGAAATCGCGGGCGAAATGCCGAACGTCGGCTTCCTGCATCTCGAATCGCTGAATATCAGCGACGAACAGATCTACGAACAGCTGATCACGCAGGAATTCTGCGACTGGGTGCGCGCGAAGTAAGCGCGGCCCGTACGCCCCTTTTTCTGAACTCGATTACCCCCATCATGTTGAAAGACTTCAAGATCCCGTTGTCGCTCACGGCGCTCGCGCTGATCGCGGCCTATCTCCTCGGCGGCGTGAAGGACATGCTGATCGTCGCGGTCCTGTGCGTGCTCGAAATTTCGCTGTCGCTCGACAACGCGGTCGTCAACGCCTCGGTGCTCAAGAACTGGTCGGAGAAGTGGCGCAACCGCTTCATGGTGTTCGGCCTGCCGGTCGCGGTGTTCGGCATGCGGCTCGTGTTCCCGCTGCTGATCGTCGCGGTGATCGGCCACATCGGCCTGTGGGACGCGCTGACGCTCGCGATCGAATCGCCGGACAAGTACGCGGCGGTGCTGACGTCTGCGCATCACGAGGTATCGGCGTTCGGCGGTGCGTTCCTGCTGATGGTGTTCTTCAAGTTCATGCTCGACACCGAGAAGGACGAGCACTGGATCGGCTTCCTCGAAGGCCCGATGCGCCATCTCGGCCGCATCACCGCGCTGGAAGTGGCGCTGACGCTCGCGATCGTGATCATCGCGTCGTTCTACGTGCCGGCGGCCGAGCAGGTCAGCTTCCTGCTCGCGGGCGCGTTCGGCGTGATCGGCTTCGTGATCGCGCACGGCGTGGGCGACCTGGTCGGCGGCGAGGACACGGGCACGCGCGTGGTGCGCGAAGGCGTCGCGGGTTTCATGTATCTGGAAGTGCTCGATTCGTCGTTCAGCTTCGACGGCGTGATCGGCGCGTTCGCACTGTCGAACAACATCTTCCTGATCGCGCTCGGCCTCGGCGTCGGTGCGGCCTACATCCGGGAAATGACGCTGGTGCTGCTGAAGAAGGGCACGCTCGCGCAGTACCGCTTTCTCGAGCACGGCGCGTTCTGGGCGATCGGTGCACTCGCGACGATCATGTTCCTGGGCGTGAAGTTCGAGGTGCCCGAAGTCGTCACCGGCCTGATCGGCGCGGCGATGATCGCCGCGGCCGTGTGGTCGTCGATCGTCGTGCAACGCCGGGAAGACCGCACCGCGGTCGCCGGCAAATAAGCGCGGTCACGCGCGGCACGAAAGCCATCAACGAAGGGCCGCACCGGGCGGCCCGGCATTGCCGCCGGCGCAACGGCGGTTCCAGCAGAAGAGGTTCAGATGATCAATTTGTCGAAAGGCGGTCGCGTCAACCTGTCGAAGGAGGCGCCCGGCACGCAGAAATTCCGCATCGGTCTCGGTTGGGACGCGAACGCGACGGACACGGGCACGGACTTCGATCTCGACGTGTCGGTGTTCCTGTGCAAGTACGACGAACAGAGCAATCCGAAGCTGATCTCGGATCAGCACTTCGTGTTCTACAACAGCGAAGTGCGCACGATGGAGCGCAAGGAAACCTTCATCCAGCCGGGCGACGATTTCCCGAAGCGCGGGATGCCGGCGTCGAAGTGCCTGGGCGTCGTGCATAGCGGCGACAACCGCACGGGCAGCGGCGCCGGCGACGACGAAGTGATCTTCATCGACATGACGAAGCTCGCGGCCGACGTCGAGGAAATCTCGGTGGTCGTGACGATCGACCAGGCCGAAGCACGCCGGCAGAATTTCGGGCAGGTGCGCAACAGCTACATCCAGATCGCCGACGAGGTGACGGGCGCGGTGATCGCGAAATACGCGCTCGAGGAAGACTTCTCGATGGAGACGTCGGTGCAGGTCGGCAGCTTCTATCGCCGCGACGGCCACTTCATGTTCAAGGCTGTCGGCGCCGGCTACAACCGCGGCCTCGGCGATTTCGTGCGCGCGTACGGCGGCGCGGTCTGACTGGCGGCAGCCCGGCGTGGGGAGCAGCGCCGCGCCGGGCAGGAAGCAGCGATGACGAATCCGTCCGACGAGCCGAAGCGGCTCGAGTTCGATACGACGCCCGAGCCCACGCCCGGGCGTCTTGCGTTCGACGCGCCGGCCGCGGCCGGTGCGCCGCCCGTGCGTGCGCCCGAGCGGCCCGCGCCGCAGGCGCTCGACCTCGGGCCGGCGCCCGTGTCCGGGAAAGGCGTTCAGGCGCCGCCCGTCGACGCGATCGGCCGCGCACTGTTCGGCGAATCGAATCATCCGCAGCTCGAAGCCTGCTTCCGCGCCGCGCAGGCCAGCTTCCCGAATCTCTATCCCGACTACGCGCCGCGCATCGAGCGGCACATCCGGCAACTGGTGCCGCTGAAGCTCGCGACGGTCGCGACGATCGGCGACGGCGCGCTGGAAGCGGCCGGCAATCTCGTCGAAGCCGTCGCGGCGACGACGCGCGAATTCAACGAACTTGGCGCAGCCGACATGATGGCCGGCATGCTCGCGCAGGCGACGCGCAAGGCCGGCATGTTCGAACGCTGGTTCGGCGCGGCGTCGGGGCAGGTCGACTACCGCGCGGCGATCGGCGCGCTCAAACAGTCGCTCGGGTTCTTTCCACGCCGTACCGAGGAACTCGCCGCGAAGGTCCGCCATGCGGAAGAAAACCTCGTGGTCGTGCTCGCGGCGCTGAGCGCGGTGTCGGACGTCGTGCGTGCGCCGGACGACGCCGGTGTCGAGCGCACGCTGTTCGACCGCCGCAACATCGTCGGGCAGGCCGTCCAGCAGATCCGGATGCAGCCGGCACAACTGCGCGGGCTCGACGAGCGCGCGACCGATCTGCTGTCGCGCGCCGATCACCTGATGAACGTCGTGTTGCCGGCGGCGCTGGCCGCACGGCCGCAGCGCTGAGCAAACGGCACGGCGGCCGCGGCGCGGCGTCGCGCCGTTTCGCGCGTGGCGCCGCGAGTCTGCTATCTTCCCGGGCATCCCATCGCTTTCCCGCCGATTCTCCATGACTGACCGCATCGTCGCCGCGTTCGATTTCGACGGCACCATCACGACTACCGACAGCTTCCGCCATTTCGTCCGCTACGCGGTCGGCACGCCGCGCTTCGCCTGGGCCGGGCTGCGCGCGCTGCCGTGGATCGTCGCGATGAAGGCCGGGCTGCTGTCGCGCGGCGACGCGAAGGCGAAGTTCGCGTCGTTCGCATTCGGGCCGATCCGCGAGGACGCGCTCGATGCGCAGGCGCGCACGTTCGTCGACACCTATCTGCCGAACCTCGTGCGTCCGGAAATGCTCGAGCGCATTCGCGAGCATCGGGCGCGCGGGCATGAAGTCGTGCTGGTCAGCGCGTCGCCGTCGCTGTATCTGGAGAAGTGGGCGAAGACGGCCGGCTTCGACGCCGTGCTCGCGACGCGGCTCGCGTTCGAGCGCGGCACCTTCGCCGGTCGCCTCGACGGCGAGAACTGCTGGGGGCCGCAGAAAGTGGTGCGGCTGCGCGGGTGGTGGGGCAACCAGCCGCCGAAGCAGCTGTTCGCGTACGGCGACAGCCGCGGCGACAAGGAAATGGCCGAGCTCGCGAACTGGTCGTGGATCCGCGGGCAGGGGCCGATGCCGCCGATCGGCGCTTGATTCGGCGCGTCACGCGTCTGCCGGTGCCTGGCGCGTGTCGCGCTGCGGCCGATCACCGCCCCAGCGATTCGCGCGCGCGAACGTGCCGGTGTCGTTGAAGCGCACGCCGACTTCGCGCAGCGCCGCATGCGCGGTGCGCGCGGTCAGTTGCCGGATGTAGAACGGATCGCGCACCACGAAGTGATGGATCGCGTGCGTGCTGCCGAAATTGAAGCAGAACAGCTGGAACGGCACCATCCACCACGGGTTCAGCACCTGCGTCTGCTGGATCACGTTGCGCGAATCGATGTCGCCGAAGTAATGCATGTTCGAGCTGACGAAGTTGATGCAGAAGCTGCGCAAGAAGTTCGGCCCGAGCCACACCACCGCGAGGAAGTCGACGACGCTCATCGCGCGCTCGACGACGGCCGGCACCGTCATCGTATAGCCGAGCGCATGCAGCGCGAACAGGCCGGCGTGATAGACGATGAACGCATGCCACAGCACGTAGTACACGTGACCGACCGGCATGTACGACGACACCTGTTCGACGCGCAGCTGCAGCCGCTCGGACGGATCCTGCACCGGCTGCGCGGCCACATACTGCTTCACCTTGCGGCGCATCGCGGCCGGCCGCAGCACGACGGCGAGCATGCCGTCGGCGATCATCAGCAGGCGCTTCACGCCCCAGCGCTCACCGTTGGTGATGCCGAATTCCTCGAGATCCGATTCGCCGCCCGACACCTTGTGGTGATGCAGGTGCATGCGCCGCCGCGTCCACGGGTTGATCGTGCCGGGCCGCGTGAGCCAGCACAGCGCCATCATCAGGTGATAGGCCCACGGCGTCTTCTTGAAGTACATCAGGTGGATCAGGTCGTGCTCGAGTTCGTGGATCAGCGACGTGACGAACGCGGCGAGCGGCAGCGCGACGTACCATGCGATCGCGCCGCGCGCATACAGCCACGCGATCGCGAGCATCGCGCTCACCGACACGGCCATCACGGTCGCGCCGACGAGGTTCTGGTTGTCGAGCAGCGGGAAACGCGCGCGGATCGCGTCGCTCGCGGCGTTGACCTCGCGGCGGACGTACGCGACCTTGTCTGCATCGTTTCGAAAGACGGTTCGTGCGGGTTGGCTCATCGACCGGAATCCGTGCGGAAAGAGTAGGGCGCAATGCCGATGTCACAAGCATAGGCGCGCGCCGGACCGCGCGCGAGGGCCGCCGGTGCCAATGACGGTGTCATTTCGGGCCACGTTGGACCGTCCGGCTAGAGTGCCGCCGCGGTGTCATTGCGGGCCAGCGACGCTACAATCCGCCGAAACCGCTCCGGAGTCCGCCGCATGGTCCTGTCCGTCCCGGATGCCGCGCGCCAGTTGAACAAGGCGACGGTGTCGTCCGCGTATGCGCTGTTCATGCTGATGCTGGCCGAGGAGCGCGGCATCGACGGCGGGCGCATTCTCGCCGGCTCGGGCGTCGAGCGCGACCGGCTCGCGCAGCCCGATGCACGCATCACGCCGCTGCAGCAGGCGGCGATCGTGTTCAACCTGCTCGACGCGACGGACGACCCGTCGATCGCGATCGAGATCGGCCTGCGCAGCAGCCTGACGAAAGCGGGGCTGATCGGCTTCGGGCTGATGAGCTGCGCGACGCTCGGCGAGGCGATCGCGCTCGGCATCCGCTACCTGCCGACGCGCGTGCCGTTCTTCTCGGTGCGGCTCGCGCAGCTCGACGGGATCGTCGACATCGACGTGCTCGAAGCGTTTCCGCTTGGGCGGCTGCGCCAGTTCGCGGTCGAGAACTTCCTGGTCGAGACCGCGATCCTGTTCAATTCGCTGCTGTATCCGATGCCGGGCCGCACGCTGCAGTCGCGTGCCGAACTCCATTTCGAATGGCCGGAGCCGCCGTGGTTCGAGCGTTATCGCGCGCGGCTGCCGCGTTGCCATTTCGATGCGAGCGCGAACCGCATCCGCTGCGATGCCGCGCTGCTCGACGAGCCGATCGGCACCGCGAACGCGCAGACCGCGCAGATGATCGTCCAGCAGTGCGAGGCCGAACTCGCGCGGCTCGGCTATGCGGAGAGCATCGTCGAGCGCGTGCGCAACCTGCTGATCTGCGGCGATGGCGGCTATCCGTCGGTCGACGACGTCGCGCGCGAGCTGCACGTGTCGGCGCGCACGCTCAAGCGCAAGCTCGCCGAGTACGGCGCGACCTATTCGGCGCTGCTCGACGAAATCCGGCTGCGCGATGCGCTGCGGCTGCTCGAGGGCACGCGCCTGCCGGTCGACGAGATCGCCGCGCGCGTCGGCTATACGGACCGCGCCAATTTCACGCGCGCATTCAAGCGCTGGACGGGCGTCGCGCCGAGCGAGCGACGCTGAACGCCTGCACCGGCGGCCGCTTTAGACGATCGCGATCCAGTTCGCGCCGTGTCCGCCCGGCACGCGCGCGTGCGGCGTCAGCGCGCCGTCTTCCGGTGCGATCGCGTACACCGCCACGTGTTCCGACTGTTCGCCGCAGGCGACGAGCCAGCGTCCCGACGGATCGATCGCGAACCCGCGCGGCTGCGTCTCGGTCGCCGTCGCGTGTGCGGGTTCGAACGATCCGTCCTCGTCGCGGCGATAGCAGAGCAGCCGGCTCGACGTGCGCTCGCTGACATACGCGAAGCGTTCGTCGGGCGTCAGGTGTAGGTCGGCGGCCCACACGGACGGTTCGAGGGGCGCGGGCGGGCGCGCATGGCCCGGCGCGAGTTCGGCGACGGCCGGATGGCGCGCGCTCACGTGGGCGTCGCCGAGCCTGCCGGTATCGGGGTCGCGTGCCAGGGTCGCGAGCGTGGCCTGGAATTCGCTGACGACGATGAGCGTGCGGCCGTCATCCGCGAACCGCAGGTGACGCGGGCCGAAACCGGCCGGCACGCGCGTTTCGCCATGTTCGACCGCACGCAGGCCGGCCGCATCCTCGACGAGCGCGAAGCCGAACAGGCGGTCCGAGCCGAGCGAGCTGACGTACGCGAAACGGTTGTCGGGCGACACGATTACCGCGTGCGCATTTGCGATGCCGCTCGCGACCTGCAGCGGCGTGCCGTCGCCGTCGCGCACGCGCGCGGCGTCGTAGAGGCTCAGCGAATTCCCGCCGTACGACGCGCCGAGCAGCCAGCGGCCGCTGCGGTCGAGCGACAGGTACGCATGGCTCGCGTCGATCGCCGTCGTGCCGATGCGTGCGAGCGCGCCCGTGGCCGCAGCGATGCGGAACGCGACGATCGTCGGCTGTTCGCCGCGCGTCGCGACGTAGAGCCGCGTGTGGTCGGCCTGCACGGCGATCGGCATCGCGACGTCGGCGGCCGGATAGCGCGCGAGCGGCGCGAGCGTGCCGTCGCCGGCGAGGGAGAACGTGGCGAGGTCGCCGTCGACGGCATTCGAGACGACGACGGTCAAGCGGTCAGTGTTCGGCATGGCGGAGCATCGAAGCGTTCGTGAAGGATGCGTCGGCCGGCAGGCCACGCGGCGGATCGCTGCGCCGGTGCGTGCGCGCGAACAGCGCGGCGACCGCGGCGACGAGCGAAGCGATCGCGAGCGCATACAGGCCGCCCGTGATCGAACCCGTATGTTGCTTCAGATAGCCGAAGGCCGTCGGCGCGACGAAGCCGCCGAGGTTGCCGACCGAGTTGATCAGCGCGATCACGGCCGCGGCCACGCGTGTGTCGAGATAGCCCTGCGGGATCGGCCAGAACAGCGACGACGCGGCCTTGAAACCGAGCGCGGCGAAGCAGATCGACGCGAACGACCACACCGGGTCGTGCGACGTCGACGCGAACAGCCCGCAGGCGGCGAGCACGAGCGCGCACGCGAGCCAGCGCTGCGGATGCCGCCACTTCGACGACAGCACCGCGAAGCCGTACATCGCGCCGATCGCGATCATCCACGGAATCGTGTTGTACAGGCCGACCTGGAAATCGGTGAGGCCGCCCATCTTGCGGATGATCGTCGGCAGCCAGAACGTGGCCGCGTAGATCGTCAGCTGGATCGAGAAGTACAGGAAGCAGAACAGCATGATCTGCGGGTCGCGCAGCAGCGCGGTGGCGCGCACCGGCACGTTCGAGCGCACGTCGCGTGCCGCGCGTTCCTCGTCGAGCGCGTTCTGGAGCGCCGTGCGCTCTTCGGCCGTGAGCCACGTCGCGTCGCGGATGTGCGATTTCAGCAGCAGCCAGCTCGCGCCGCACAGCGCGACCGAGAACAGCCCTTCGATCAGGAACATCCACTGCCAGCCTTCGAGGCCGAAGCCGCGGATCGACAGCAGTGCGCCGGTCACCGGCCCGGACAGCACCGACGCGAACGCGGAGCCGCCGAGGAAGATCGCCATCGCCTTGCCGCGCTCCTGCGGTGGCAGCCATTGCGACAGGTACAGCACGACGCCGGGGAAGAAGCCGGCCTCGGCCGCGCCGAGCAGGAAGCGCAGCGTGTAGAACGACGTGTCGTTCCACACGAACGCCATCGCGGCCGCGACGATGCCCCACGTCGCCATGATGCGGGCGAGCCACACGCGTGCGCCGTAGCGTTGCATCAGCAGGTTCGACGGCACTTCGAACAGCGCATAGCCGACGAAGAACAACCCGGCGCCGAGTCCGTACGCGGCAGCGCCGATGCCGATCGACGCTTCGAGGTGGCGATCGACGAAGCCGACGTTCACGCGGTCGATGTAGTTCGCGATGAACATGATCAGCACGAGCGGCAGCACGTGCCACTTCACTTTCGAGACGGCGGACGCGAGCGGGTCGCGGCCGGACAGGGCGGGCGAGGGCGGGTTCAAGGGTGTCTCCGGTCGGGCGGCGGCGGACGGGGCGGCGGGCCGCATCCGCATCCGGGTGGCGCTCTATGTAGTATGTCGTCGTATAACATGGTACGCCGGTGTGTTCGGGATGGCGTCGCGGGTTTACCCGAAATTTTGCTTAAATTTGGAGAATTCGCGCGATGGAGAAGGTGCGGTTTCATGTCTGATGACGTATGACATGAAACGACATCGTGTCGTGTCGACCACAGTCCGGGAGTGGGCCAGGCTCGGCGTGAAACTCGCGGTCGAGGCGGCGCATTCGAGTACGGCGCGTTTCCGGAGCCGGTGGAGAAAACCGACCTCGACGGGGCAGTGCGCGATACCTGCGTGTTTCGCACGATGGCGCTCATGCAGGAAGTCGTGCCGCACATGCAACGGCAACTGCGCGGCGCGATCGTGACGATCGACATGCAACGGACCCGCAAGCCGTTTGCAGGGGAGCGCGGCTACGCTGTATCGAAGGGCGCTCGCGGTTGCGGCAAAATACCGGGCGCGCGAACTCGGCGTGCATGCCGCTCGCGCGAACGGCGGCGATTTCATGGCTTGACGATGGAGCAACGGATCATGCGGGACAATCAGCACGCGCGGCACGTCTTCGCGTTCAACGGCGACGCGGACGGCCTGTGCGCGCTTCAGCAACTGCGGCTCGCCGAACGCGTGCACGGCACGCTCATCACCGGCGTGAAGCGCGACATCAGGCTGCTCGAGCGGATCGACGCACGGTCGGGCGACATCGTCACCGCGCTCGACGTGTCGCACGACCAGAACCGCGACGCGTGCGTGCGGCTGCTGCGCGACGGCGCGACAGTGCGTTACTTCGACCATCACTTCGCGGGCGATCTGCCCGACCATCCGCGCTTCGACGCGCATATCGACACGGCGGCCGACGTCTGCACGAGCGCGATCGTGAACCGCTATCTCGGCGGCCGGTACGTGCGCTGGGCGATCGTCGCAGCCTATGGCGACGAACTGCCGGCGCTCGGCGACGCACTGGCGCGCGAGCACGGGATCGACGAAGCCGAGCGCTGCGTGCTCGCCGAATTCGGGCGCTATCTGAACTACAACGCGTACGGCGAGTGCGTCGGCGATCTGCACTTCGATCCGGCGGTGCTCGCCGATGCGATGCTGCCGTGCGTCGATCCGCTCGATTTCGTGCGCGAGACGGCCGTGTTCGCCGCGCTGCGCGACGGCTACCGCGACGACATGGCGCGTGCGTGCGCACTTGCACCGCTGCGCGAGGTGCCGGGGGCGACGCTGGTCCGGATGCCCGATCATCCGTGGGCGCGGCGCGCGACCGGCATGCTGGCGAACGAGCGGATGCGCAATGCGCCGGATGCGGCGCTCGCGGTGCTGTCGCCGCGTGCCGGCGGCGGGCTCGTCGTCAGCGTGCGCGTGCCCGACGGCCGGCCGCTCGGTGCGGACGAGTTCTGCCGCGGTTTCGCGACGGGCGGCGGGCGCAAGCGCGCAGGCGGCATCAACCATCTGCCGGAGGCCGAGTTCGACGCATTCGCCGAGCGCTTCGAGGCCGCGTTCCGGCTCGATTGACGCGACGCATCGTCGACCGGATCAGCCGGTCGCACCGGCGGTGCACGGTCGGCCCGCCGGGCCGCCGCGGCGTGCTTCGATGCGTTCGGCGTTGCGCCAGCCGTGCACGGTGTGCACGAACCGGCCGACGTACCACAGCCCGGGCAATATTCCTTGCGCGCCGACGTTCTGCGGGGCGACTTCCATCGGATTGACACGGATCGCGAGGTCGCGCGCGGATCGTGCGGCCATGACGGCCGGCGTCGACACCGCGCAGCGCAGCCGCGACAATACGCGTCTCTTTTCGCTGATGTCATCGAGGTGCCCGTGCCCGCCAAGTCGTCCGTTGCTCCCGCGATCGTCTGGTTCCGCGACGATCTGCGCGTGACCGACCAGCCCGCGCTGACCCGCGCGGTCGAGTCGGGCCGGCCGCTCGTCTGCGTATTCGTCGATGACACCGGCGACGGCGCAGGGCGCCCGCTCGGCGGCGCGGCACGCTGGTGGCTGCACGGGGCGCTGGCCGGGCTCGATGCCGCGCTCGCGCGCCACGGCGGACACCTGTTGCTGCTGCGCGGCGACGCACGGCGCGAGATCGAGCGTGTCGTGCACGACACGGGCGCGCAAGCCGTGTACTGGAACCGCCGCTACGCACGGCCGGAGCGTGACGCCGACGCGGCGCTGAAGGCGTCGCTCAAGGCGGGCGGCGTCACGGTCGAGAGCAGTAACGGCAGCCTGCTGAACGAGCCGTGGGAGGTGCTGACGGGCAGCGGCGGTCCGTACCAGGTGTTCACCGCGTACTGGCGGGCGGCGCGCCGCGATCGCACGGTCGCCGCACCGCTGCCGGAACCCGATCGGATCGCGTTTCAGCCGTGGCCCAAAACCGTGCGCGACCGCGCGCTGGCGCTCGACGCGCTCGCGCTGCTGCCGCATGCGCCGGACTGGGCCGGCGGCCTGCGCGAAGCGTGGCCCGCACCGGACGAAGCCGGCGCGCACGCCCGGCTCGACGCATTCTTGACGAACTCGCTCGCCGGTTATGCGGACGCGCGCGACCGTCCGGATCTTCCCGCGACGAGCCGCTTGTCGCCGTTCCTGCGCTTCGGCAACGTGTCGCCGCGACAGGTATGGCACGCGGTGCAGGGCGCCGCGCACGCCGGCGGTGCGGCGTACGCCGCGGACGCCGACAAATTCCTGAGCGAGCTCGGCTGGCGCGAATTCAGCTACACGCTGCTGTATCACTTCCCGACGCTCGCGACCGACAACTTCCGCGCGCAGTTCGACGCGATGCCGTGGCGCGACGATCCCGCCGCGTTGCGTGCATGGCAGCGCGGGCAGACCGGCTATCCGCTCGTCGATGCGGGCCTGCGCGAGCTGTGGACGACCGGCTGGATGCACAACCGCGTGCGGATGGTCGTCGCGTCGTTCCTGATCAAGCACCTGCTGATCGACTGGCGCGCGGGCGAAGCGTGGTTCCGGGACACGCTGGTCGATGCGGACCCGGCGAACAACGCGGCGAGCTGGCAGTGGGTGGCCGGCTGCGGCGCCGATGCCGCGCCGTACTTCCGCATCTTCAATCCGGTTGCGCAGGGGCAGAAGTTCGACCCGGACGGCGCATACGTGCGGCGCTGGGTGCCTGAGCTCGCCGGCCTCGACGACGCGTCGATCCACGCGCCGTGGGAAGCGTCGCCGCTGGCGCTCGAGGCTGCCGGCGTGCGGCTCGGCGTCGACTACCCGGAACCGCTCGTCGAGCATGCGGCCGCACGTGCCCGCGCGCTCGATGCGCTGGCCGCGTTGCCGAAGCGGCACTGAGCGCGTGCCTGCGCGGCACGGAGCGCCGCGTCAGTTGCAGAACGCGGCATGTTCGAGCAGCGCGTACGCGATGCCCGAATCGAAGTAGGCCGCGCCGCACCACATGACGAACGCGAGCGTGCCGGCGGCCAGCGCCGCGCGGATCAGGCCCATGCCGCGTTGCCCGGCGCGGGCCGCGCGACGCGCGCGTCGTCGATCGGCAGGTGCAGCAGCGCGGCGAGCACGCCGAGCGCGATCGAGCCGATCCACAGCGGCATGTACGAGTGCGTCGCGTCGTACACGAGCGCCCCGAGCCAGACACCGAAGAAGCTGCCGAGCTGGTGCCCGAAGAACACGAAGCCGAACAGCGTCGCGATGTAGCGCACGCCGAACACCTGCGAGATCACGCCGTTCGTCAGCGGCACCGTGCCGAGCCACGTGAACCCCATCACGGCCGCGAAGACATACACGCTCGCGGGCGACAGCGGCGCAGCGACGAACGCCGCCATAGCGAGCGCACGCACGAGGTACAGCACCGACAGCACGTACTTGCGCCGCAGCAGCCCGCCGAGATGGCCGCATGCATAGGTGCCGGCCACGTTGGTCAGCGCGATCAGCGCGAGCGCGACGCTCGCGTGGCGCGCCGGCAGCCCGTGGTCGAGCAGGTACGCGGGCAGGTGGGTCGCGATGAACGCGAGCTGGAAGCCGCACGCGAAGAAGCCCGCGTTCAGCAGCCAGAAGCCGCGATGCGCGAACGCCTCGCGCACGGCTTCGCCGATCGACTGGTCGGGGCCGGCCGCGGCGCCGGCCGCTTGCGCGGGGCGGTCGCGCAGCAGCACGGCGAGCGGCGCGAGCAGCGCCGCGACGAGCGCCAGCGCGATGAACGCGTGCCGCCAGCCGATGCCGCCGATCAGTTCCTGCGCGACGGGCACCATGCAGAACTGGCCGAGCCCGCCGATCGCGCCCGCGACGCCGAGCGCCCAGCCGCGCCGGTCGGGCGGAAACAGGCGGCTCAGCGCGCCGTAGATCGACGCGAACGCCGAGCCCGACAGCGCGATGCCGATCACGAGCCCGGCGCCGACGGTGAACAGGCCGGTCGTGGCCGCGTGCGCCATCGTGACGAGCCCGGCCGCATACAGCAGCATCCCGACGACGATCACGCGCGCCGAGCCGAAGCGGTCGGCGATCATCCCCGTGAACGGCTGCGCGACGCCCCAGATCAGGTTCTGCAGCGCGAGTGCGAGCCCGAACGCTTCGCGCGACCAGCCGTGGTCGAGCGAGACGGGCGCGAGGAAAAGGCCCTGCACGTGGCGGATGCCGAGCGCGACGCCCATGATCAGGCCGCCGGCCAGCACGGGCAGCCAGCGACGTCGGACTTCCTGTTCGATCGGGGTCATGCGTGCCTCCGGATGAGGGCGCGCGGCGAAACCGGCCACGCTCGATCCGATTAGACGATCGGGGCCGCCATCGCTCAAGCGATCATTCGGTCAGGTTGGCATGCGTGTGGGGAATGCGATGGAAGCGGCAGGCACTGCCCGCGGCCGAGGCGTGACCGGATAGCCTGCGCCGGTTTACGCCGCCGACGTCGTGTCGTGCGCGCGCATGGCCGCATCGCATTCGGCTGCTTCGGCGAGCATCCAGTCGCGCACGTCGGCGACTTCGCGGCGCGGGGCCGGATCGTGCTGGAACAGCCAGTAGCCGTACGTATCCGACAGCGCCTGCGTGTGCGGGCCGAGCACCGCCAGCCGCCCGTCCGCGAGCATCGGCGCGACGAGCGCGAGCCGGCCGAGCGCGACGCCCTGGCCCGCGATCGCGGCCTGGATCACCTGGTCGTACTGGTTGAAGCGCAGCACGCCTTTCGGGCGCGCGTCGCCGAGCCCGGCCGCATGCAGGTGCGCGTGCCATTGCAGCTGCGGTTGCGGCGGCCCGTCGAATTCGAGCAGCACGTGATCGGCGATCGCGGCCGCACTGGTGACCGGCCGCGCGGCGAGCGCGGGATGCGCGACCGGGACGACGATCTCGTCGAACAGGCGCAGCGCGCCGGCCGGCGCACGATTGCGCGGACAATAGCGGATGCCGAGGTCGATGCCTTCGGCGCGCAAATCGAGTACCTTGTCGTTCGCGGCGACGCGCAGGTCGACCGCGGGCAGGCGCGCCTGCAACCGCCCGAGCCGCGGCAACAGCCACAGCGCGGTGACGCCGATGCTGGCCGTGATCGTGACGGGCTGGCGCTCGCGCGCGGCGGCGAGCGACGCGACGGTGTCCTGCAGGCTGTGCAATGCGGCGTCCGCGACGCGGAACAGCCGCTCGCCTTCCGGCGTGAACGCGATCTTCCGGTAGCCGCGCTGCAGCAACGCGACGCCGAGATGCGCCTCGAGCGCGTGGATCTGGCGGCTGACCGCCGACTGTGTGACACACAGGTCCTGCGCGGCGAGCGTGATGCTCATGCGGCGGCCAACCGCGACGAAACCGCGGACGAGATCGAGCGACGGAAGACGGACGAGGGGCGTTGACATGCGCATGACTCATGCGAACGGAGCAGCAAGATTGGTTGAGAACGCGGCACGCGTCAAGTTCAATGGAGGGTTGACGGTGGGTGTGGGGCGATCGCGAGGCGTGGGGGCCGAGTAAGCGCTGAAGCGCCAACTGAGGACCGACCGCGAAGCATGGGGTCCGAGTAAGCGCTAAAGCGCTAACTCTGATCGACCGCGAAGCATGGGATCAGAGTAAGCGCTAAAGCGCTAACTCTGATCGACAGGAGACAGGATGACGATTTCGAGCGAAGGAAGCGGGGCAGCGCAGCGCGGTCGCGCGGCGGGGGCATTGCCACCCGAGCCCGTGACGCTGCGCGCGGCGGACGGTTATGAATTGCAGGGCCATGTGTGGCGCCATCGCGGCGGTGGCGCCGTGCGGCCCGTGACGGTCGTCAATTGCGCGACGTCGGTGCGCTGCGACTACTACTTCCGTTTCGCGGCCTGGCTGTTCGCGCAGGGGCGCGACGTGCTCGTGTACGACTATCGCGGGATCGGCGGCTCACGCCCCGCGCAGCTCGCGAAGCTGCGCGCGAACTGGCTCGACTGGGGGCGGCTCGATTGCGAGGCCGCATTGCAGTACGCGCGCGACGCATTTCCGGGCCAGCCGCTCGACGTCGTCGCGCACAGCATCGGCGGCTGCGTGCTCGGGCTCGCGGCGTCGAATGCGTACGTGCGTCACGTGGTGACGGTGGGCGCGCAGTATGCGTACTGGCGCGACTATCGGCCGGAAGAGCGGCGGCGCATGTGGTGGAAATGGCACGTCGCGATGCCGGCGCTCGCGGCCGTGTTCGGCTACGTGCCCGCGAAGCGGTTCGGCTGGATGGAAGACACGCCGCGTGGCGTCGCGCTGTCGTGGGTGCGCTCGCAACCGCGCTTCGAGGACGCCTACACGCACGGCCTGCTCGCCGAAACCGCAGCGAGCCGCGCCGCGCTGCCGGCCCGCTTCGCGCGGCTGCCGGCGCCGATGCTCGCGATCGGCCTCGACGACGACGGGTTCGGCACGGTCGACGCGATCGAACGGCTGGTCGGCTACTACACGGGCAGCGACGTCACGCACCTGCGGATCGCGCCACGCGACATCGGCGTCGACGCGATCGGTCACTTCGCGTTCTTTCACAGCCGCTTTACCGACGCACTGTGGCCCGTCGCGCTGTACTGGCTGCAACACGGCGCGCTGCCGGCCGATGCGCCGGGCCGCGTCCATGCGCGCCACCCGGCGCAGCGTGCGCGGCTGGCGGGAAGCGGCGTGCCGGGCGCCGTCGCGCACGGGTGAGCGCGCACGCGCGCGCAGCCCGGCCGTCGTGTCGATGAGGCGCTCGCACCGGCTGCCGTTGCTGCCCGCTGCCGCTGCCGACGATCGCGGTCGCGATGCGTCGGCCTCCGTCCCGCGCGATCGATTAACATTGAACGTTTCGTTCGCCTGGCTGCCGCGTGCCGATGCCTGTTCCGCCCGATTCCGAGATTTCCGACGACCTGTCCCGCGCGTGGCGCGTGCATCTGCTCGATGTGCCGCCGGCCGCGTCGCGTGCCGGCGTGCAGGTCGCGCGCGTCGATTTCGACTGGCACGTGCCGCTCGGATCGCCCGCCTACGCGGCACTGAGCGACGCGGAGCGCGCGCGTGCCGGGCGCTACCTGCGGCACGAGGATGCGGTGCGCAGCGCCGCGACGCGTGCCGCGTTGCGCGACGTGCTCGGCGCGGCGCTCGGGATCGCGCCGACGGACATCGCGATCGTCGTCGACGAATCGGGACGGCCGTCGCTGGAGCCCGCGCATCGCGCGTCGCTCGATTTCAACGTGTCGCACGCGGGCGATCACGCGCTCATCGCGTGGGCAGCAACGGGGCGCGTCGGCGTCGATATCGAAAGCTGCAACCGCACGACCGACTGGCGTGCGCTGACGCGCGAAGTGTGCGCGGCCGCCGAGGTCGTGTATCTCGACGGCCTGCCGCTCGCCGCGCGTGCCGACGCGTTCATGCGCGTGTGGTCCGCGAAGGAGGCGCTGCTCAAGGCGCTCGGCACGGGCATCGTCGGCGGGCTGCGCGCGTTCGCGGTCGTGCCGCCGCACGATGCCGTGACGCCTGCGACGACGATCGTCGAGCGGGCCGCGCCTGCAGCCGGCGTCGCGGCGTTCGACGCGGCGTGGCTCGACGCGGCGCCCGGCTATGCGGCGTGCGTCGCGTGGACGCGCGCGTGAGCGGACGTCGGCGCGCGACAGTCACTCGAGCGGTGCATCGTTCGGCGCCGCATAGCGCGCCTTGATCACGTCGCTCATCGGAAAATCGAACGCGAGCCCCTTCGGCGGCACCGGCTTCATGAACCATTTGTCGTACAGCGCGTTGATCTCGCCGCTTTTCATCAGCTGCACGAGCACGCCGTCGACGAGCGCCTTGAACTGCGGATCGTCCTTGCGCAGCATGAACCCGTAGGCTTCCGACGACTGCGGTGTGCCGACGATCTGCCAGTCGGCCGGTTTCGCGGCGAGCTGGCGCACGCCCGCGAGCAGCACGTCGTCCATCATGTACGCGGCCGCGCGGCCCGATTCGAGCGTGAGGCGTCCTTCGCCGTAGTCCTTCGCGCTGATGATCTGCATGTTCATCTTCTTTTCCTCGTTCATCTTGCGCAGCAGGCGTTCGGACGTCGTGCCCTGGTTCGTCACGACCGTCTTGCCGGCAAGGTCGGGGAAGTCGCGGATGCCCGACGTCGTGCGCGTGAGCAGCCGCGTGGTCGCGACGAAGAACGTGGTCGAGAACGCGACCTGCGCATGGCGCGCGGCGAGGTTGGTCGTCACGCCGCATTCGAGATCGACGGTGCCGTTCTGCACGAGCGGAATGCGGTTCTGCGATGTGACCGGAATGAAGCGCACCTGCAGGTCGGGCTTGCCGGTGCGCGCCTTCACCGCGGCGATCACGCGGTCGCACAGGTCCTGCGAGAAGCCGATCACCTTGCCGCTTGCGTCGACATAGGAGAACGGCACCGACGTCTCGCGATGGCCGATCGAGATCAGGCCGCTTTGCCGCACCTTCTCGAGGGTGCCGGACAGCGGTTCCGCGGCTAGCGATGCGCCGCACGCAAGCGCGCACACGGCGACGAGCAGGCTGCGACCGAGGAGGGTGGTCAACCGGGGCGGGATGGTCATGGCAGATCTCCGTGGGCGGATCGTGGAAGTGTTGATTCGTATGTTGCCAAAGACAAAATAATTGCAACATATGTTAATTGCGACGCTTGTCAGTCTGATCCGACGGGCCGCGCCGGACATCAGGGAAACTCCCGAGTCGGAATTATGAAAAACGGGTTGTCTAGACAAGTTCCGATGGCTACACTTCAATCCATTCCGAACTTGTCTAGACAGGATTGCTCACATGATTACGTTGACCCCCGGCCACCTGACCCTCCCGCAACTGCGCCAGATCGCACGCGAATCGGTGCAACTGAAGCTCGACCCGGCCAGCTTCGCGAAGATCGACGCCGGCGCGAAGGCCGTCGCCGACATCGCCGCGAAGGGCGAGCCGGCCTACGGCATCAACACGGGCTTCGGCCGCCTGGCCAGCACGCACATCCCGCACGACCAGCTCGAGCTGCTGCAGAAGAACCTGGTGCTGTCGCACGCGGTCGGCGTCGGCGAACCGATGGCCCGTTCGTCGGTGCGCCTGCTGATGGCGCTGAAGCTGTCGAGCCTTGGCCGCGGCCACTCGGGCATCCGTCGCGAAGTGATGGACGCGCTGATCACGCTGTTCAACGCCGACGTGCTGCCGCTGATCCCGGTGAAGGGCTCGGTCGGCGCATCGGGCGACCTCGCGCCGCTCGCGCACATGTCGGCCGTGCTGCTCGGCGTCGGCGAAGTGTTCATCCGCGGCGAGCGTGCGAGCGCGCTCGACGGTCTGCGCGTCGCGGGCCTCGCGCCGCTGACGCTGCAGGCGAAGGAAGGCCTCGCGCTGCTGAACGGCACGCAGGCATCGACCGCGCTGGCGCTCGACAACATGTTCGCGATCGAAGACCTGTACCGCACGGCGCTCGTCGCCGGCGCGCTGTCGGTCGACGCGGCAGCCGGTTCGGTGAAGCCGTTCGACGCCCGTATCCATGAGCTGCGCGGCCACCAGGGCCAGATCGACGCAGCGGCGTCGTATCGCGACCTGCTCGAAGGCTCGCCGATCAACCAGTCGCACCGCGACTGCGACAAGGTGCAGGATCCGTACAGCCTGCGCTGCCAGCCGCAGGTGATGGGCGCGTGCCTGGACCAGATGCGCCATGCAGCCGACGTGCTGCTGGTCGAGGCGAACGCCGTGTCGGACAACCCGCTGATCTTCCCGGATACCGGCGAAGTGCTGTCGGGCGGCAACTTCCACGCCGAGCCCGTCGCGTTCGCGGCCGACAACCTCGCGCTCGCCGCATCGGAAATCGGCGCGCTGGCCGAACGCCGCATCGCACTGCTGATCGACGCGACGCTGTCGGGCCTGCCCCCGTTCCTCGTGAAGGACGGCGGCGTGAACTCGGGCTTCATGATCGCGCACGTGACGGCGGCCGCACTCGCATCGGAAAACAAGACGCTCGCGCACCCGGCGTCGGTCGACTCGCTGCCGACCTCGGCGAACCAGGAAGACCACGTGTCGATGGCGACGTTCGCTGCGCGCAAGCTCGCCGACATCGCGGACAACACGAAGCACATCCTCGCGATCGAACTGCTGGCGGCCGCACAAGGCGTCGACCTGCGTGCGCCGTACCACACGAGCCCGAAGCTGGCGCCGGTGATGGAAACGATCCGCAGCAAGGTTGCGCACTACGAACTCGACCACTACTTCGCGCCGGACATCGCGGTGATCGCGAAGCTCGTCGGCGAGCGTGCGTTCGCGAAGGTCGCACCGTTCTCGTTCGCATCGGAACAGTAAGCCGATGAGCGCGCCGGTCTACCAGGAGATCAAGGATTTCATCCTGGCCCGCATCCACGCCGGTGAGTGGGAGGAGGGCGACCAGGTGCCGTCCGAGAACGAGCTGGCGCGCGAATTCAAGGTGGCGCGCATGACCGTCAACCGCGCGCTGCGCGAGTTGACGGCCGAGCAGGTGCTCACGCGCATGAAGGGCGCGGGCACCTACGTCGCGCGGCCGAAGTACGAGTCGACGCTGGTGGCGATCCGCAGCATCTCGGAGGAAGTCGGCGCACGCGGGCATGCGTATCACGCCAGCGTGCTCGGTCTCGACACGATCCGCGCCGACGAGGCGCTCGCCGACGAGATGCAGGTAGCCGTGCGCACGAAGCTGTTTCATTCGCAGGTGCTGCATTTCGAGAACGACGAGCCCGTGCAGCTCGAAGAACGATGGGTGAATCCGGCAGTCGCGCCGGATTACGCCGAGCAGGATTTCACGAACACGACGCCGAACCTGTACCTGATGCGCGCGGCCCCGCTGCAGCGCGTCGAGTACCGGATCGAAGCGGCGGCCCCGGCGCCGGAGCGGCGCGAGCAGCTGCGGATGGACGACGTCGAGCCGTGTCTGGTTTTACATCGGCGCACCTGGTCGCAGGGCGTCGTCGCCTCGGTGGCGAATCTGTGGCATCCCGGCAGCCGTTATCGCTTCACCGGGCATTTCTGATTCCTATTTGATAGTCATTTTCCTTCGGGAGCAGTCGTCATGAACCATCCGAAACACATCGATCCCCGTCTCGATCCGACGCGCACGATCCGCGCGCCGCGCGGCAGCGAGAAGACCTGCAAGACCTGGCTGGCCGAAGCGGCCTACCGGATGATCCAGAACAACCTCGACCCGGAAGTCGCCGAGCATCCGCATGCGCTCGTCGTGTACGGCGGCATCGGCCGTGCAGCGCGCAACTGGGAATGCTACGACCAGATCCTCGCGTCGCTGAAGGATCTCGAGGAAAACGAAACGCTGCTGATTCAATCGGGCAAGCCGGTCGGCGTGTTCCGTACGCACAAGGACGCGCCGCGCGTGCTGCTGGCGAACTCGAACCTCGTACCGCACTGGGCGAACTGGGACCACTTCCACGAGCTCGACCGCAAGGGCCTGATGATGTACGGCCAGATGACGGCCGGCAGCTGGATCTACATCGGCAGCCAGGGCATCGTTCAGGGCACCTATGAAACGTTCTTCTCGGTCGCGAACCAGCACTTCAACGGCGACCCGTCGGGCCGCTGGATCCTGACGGGCGGCCTCGGCGGCATGGGCGGCGCGCAGCCGCTGGCCGCGACGATGGCCGGCTTCTCGATGATCGCGGTCGAATGCGACGAGACGCGCATCGACTTCCGCCTGAAGACGCGTTACGTCGACAAGAAGGCGACGACGCTCGACGAAGCACTCGGCATGATCGACGAAGCGAAGCGCGCGGGCAAGCCCGTGTCGATCGGCCTGCTCGGCAACGCAGCCGACGTGTTCTCGGAACTCGTCGAGCGCGGCATCACGCCGGACTGCGTGACCGACCAGACGAGCGCGCACGACCCGATCAACGGCTACCTGCCGCAAGGCTGGACCGTCGCGCAATGGCGCGAAGCGCAGAAGGTCGATCCGCAGAGCATCGTGAAGGTCGCGAAGCAGTCGATGGCCGTTCAGGTGCGCGCGATGCTGGCGCTGCAGGAACGCGGCGCGGCGACGCTCGACTACGGCAACAACATCCGCCAGATGGCGCTGGAAATGGGCGTCGAGAACGCGTTCGACTTCCCGGGCTTCGTGCCGGCGTACATCCGTCCGCTGTTCTGCGAAGGCAAGGGCCCGTTCCGCTGGGTTGCGCTGTCGGGCGACCCGGAAGACATCTACAAGACCGACCAGAAGGTGAAGGAGCTGATCCCCGACGATCCGCACCTGCACAACTGGCTCGACATGGCACGTGAGCGCATCGCGTTCCAGGGCCTGCCGGCACGGATCTGCTGGGTCGGCGTGAAGGATCGCTATCGCCTCGGCCAGGCGTTCAACGAGATGGTCAAGAATGGCGAACTGAAGGCGCCGATCGTGATCGGCCGCGACCACCTCGACACGGGTTCGGTCGCGAGCCCGAACCGCGAGACGGAATCGATGAAGGACGGTTCGGACGCGGTCAGCGACTGGCCGCTGCTGAACGCACTGCTGAACACGGCAGGCGGCGCATCGTGGGTGTCGCTGCACCATGGCGGCGGCGTCGGCATGGGCTTCTCGCAGCACTCGGGCGTCGTGATCGTCGCCGACGGTACGGCTGAAGCGCACGAGCGTCTCGGTCGCGTGCTGCTGAACGACCCGGCCACGGGCGTGATGCGCCATGCGGATGCCGGCTACGAACTCGCGCAGCAGACGGCCCGCGAAGCCGGCCTGAAGCTGCCGATGCTCGGCCGCTGAGCATGACGGCGCTCGACCAGGCGCCGGTGAACGCGACGATGATTCGCGCAGCGGATCTCGTCGCGTCGCCGTGGAAGAACGGCGGCGGCGTGACGCGCGAGATCGGTGCGTTCCCTCCGGGCGCGGCACTCGATACGTTCGCGTGGCGCGTGAGCGTCGCGGACGTCGGCACGGCCGGGCCGTTCTCGCGTTTCGACGGCGTCGACCGCACGCTCGTGCTGCTGTCCGGCGCGGGCATGACGCTCGCCGAAGCGGGCGGTGCGGAGCACGTACTCGACGCGCCGCTGGCCCGTGCGGATTTCGCCGGGGAAGCGGCGATCGACGCGACGCTGCATGACGGCGCGACACGCGACTTCAACCTGATGACGCGTCGCTCCGCCGCGCGCGGCACGCTCGACGTGTGGCGCGCAGGCGTGCACCGTGTTGCGCACGCCGATACCGTGCTGCTGTTTTGCGCGACCGGCGCCGTCGGTGTCGAGATCGACGGCACGCACTACGCACTGGAAGAAATGGACACGCTGCGGCTCGACGGGCCGCAGCGTGCGTTTGACGTCGTCGTGAGCGGTAGCGGCGCGCTGCTCGCCGTATTGCTCGCCATCGGCGCACGAGACTAACGCATGAAACCGACTGTCTGGCATCACCTGAGGCTGTGTCCGCACGGCCATCCCGACGAGACGATCGACGACGCGGCGATCGCCGTCGATGAAACCGGCACGATCGTCTGGCTCGGCGCGTTGTCCGCGCTGCCGCACGGTTATGCGCACTGGCGGCGCGAGGACCTGCACGGCGCGTGGGTGACGCCGGGCCTTGTCGATTGCCATACGCACCTCGTGTACGGCGGCACGCGTGCCGACGAATTCGCGCAGCGCCTCGCGGGCGTCAGCTACGAGGAGATCGCGCGGCAGGGCGGCGGGATCGTGTCGACGGTGCGCGCGACGCGCGCGGCCGACGAGACGACGCTGTTCGTGCAGGCCGCCGCACGCCTGCAGCCGCTGCTCGCCGAAGGCGTGACCGCGATCGAGATCAAGTCGGGATACGGGCTCGACCTCGCGAGCGAACGCAAGATGCTGCGCGTCGCGCGCCAGCTCGGCGAGCGCTTCCCCGTCACGGTCTACACGACCTTCCTCGGCGCGCATGCGCTGCCGCCCGAATATGCGGGCCGCGCGGATGCGTACATCGACGAAGTGTGCGACCGGATGCTGCCGGCACTGGCCGACGAGGGCCTCGTCGACGCGGTCGACGTGTTCTGCGAACGCATCGGCTTCTCGCTCGCGCAGACCGAACGCGTGTTCGAGGCCGCGATGCGCCGCGGGTTGCCCGTGAAGCTGCATGCGGAGCAACTGTCGAACGCGGGCGGCACGGCGCTTGCCGCGCGCTACCGCGCGCTGTCCGCCGACCACCTCGAGTTTCTCGACGAAGCCGGCATCGAGGCGATGAAGGCGGCCGGCACGGTCGCCGTGCTGCTGCCCGGCGCGTACTACTTCATCCGCGAAACGCAACTGCCGCCGATCGAGCTGCTGCGCAAGCACGGCGTGCCGATCGCGCTCGCGACCGATCACAACCCCGGCACGTCGCCGCTCGAATCGCTGCTGCTGACGTTGAACATGGGCTGCACGCTGTTCCGCATGACGGTGCCCGAAGTGCTGCAGGGCGTCACGCGCCATGCCGCCGCGGCGCTCGGCCGCGCGGATCGCCACGGCGCGCTCGAGGCCGGCCGCCAGGCCGACTTCGCCGCATGGTCGGTCGGCTCGCTGTCGGAGCTCGCGTACTGGATCGGCCGGCCGCTGTGCGAGCAGGTCGTGCGCGGCGGCTCGACCGTGTTTCGCCGGATGAACGGATAGTTTTGCAGCTGGCCGGGCACGTTGGCGCGTGACCCGGCCGCTCGACAAGGAATCAGAATGACCGACACCCTGTTGTTCGCGGACCATGCGTACCTGCCCGACGGCTGGCGCCGCAACGTGCTGCTGCGCTGGGACGCGGCCGGCACGCTGACCGGCGTGACGCCCGATAGCAACGCACCGGCAGGCGTCGCGCGTGCGGCCGGGCCGGTGCTGCCCGGCATGCCGAACCTGCATTCGCACGCATTCCAGCGCGCGATGGCGGGGCTCACCGAATACCGCGCGAATCCCGCCGACAGCTTCTGGAGCTGGCGCGACCTGATGTACCGCTTCGCGCTGAAGATCACGCCCGACGCGCTCGCGGCGATCGCGCGCTGGCTGTATGTCGAGATGCTCAAGTGCGGCTATACGTCGGTGTGCGAATTTCACTACGTGCATCATGCACAGGACGGCTCGCGCTACCCGCAACTCGCGGAGCTAGGCGCGCGCGTGGTCGATGCCGCGCGCTCGGCCGGCATCGGCATCACGATGCTGCCCGTGTCCTACCAGTTCGCCGGCTTCGGCAACAAGCCGCCGCGCGACGACCAGCGCCGCTTCATCAACACGCCCGACGGCCTGCTCGAACTGCTCGACGCGATGCGTCGCGCGGCGCCCGAGCACGGCGGCCTGCGCTACGGCGTTGCGCCGCACTCGCTGCGCGCGGTGTCGGAGAACGGGCTGCGCACGTTGATCGACGGGCTGCCCGACGACGCGCCCGTTCACATCCACATCGCCGAGCAGACGGCCGAGGTCGACGACTGCGTGCGCGTATACGGCGCGCGTCCCGTCCAGTGGCTGCTCGATCGCTTCGACGTCGATGCGCGCTGGTGCCTCGTGCACGCAACGCACGTCGATGCGGCCGAAACGGCCGCGCTCGCTAAGCGTCGCGCGGTCGCCGGGCTGTGCCTGACGACCGAGGCGAACCTCGGCGACGGCGTGTTCCCGGCCGTCGACTATCTCGCGCAAGGCGGCGTGATCGGCGTCGGCTCGGACAGCCACGCATCGGTCGACTGGCGCTCGGAACTGCGCCTGCTCGAATACGGGCAGCGGCTCGTGCACCGTGCGCGCAACGTGCTGGCGAGCGAGTCGCAGGCCCATGTCGCCGATCGCCTGTTCGACGCATCGCTCGCGGGCGGTGCCCAGGCGAGCGGGCGGCGCGTCGGTGCGCTGCGCGAAGGCTGCCGTGCCGACTGGCTCGTGCTCGATCCCGATCATCCGGCGATCGCCGAACACGGCAGCACGTCGTGGCTGTCGGGTATCGTGTTCGCCGAGCATGGCGAGACGCCCGTGCTCGACGTCTACACGGGCGGCGAGCGCGTCGTGAGCGGCCGCCGCCATCGCGACGAAGCCGCTGCGTATGCGGACTACCGCGCCGCGCTGGCGCAACTGCTGCGCTGACGCGCGGCAACCGGCGCACGCCGCATGCGTGCGCCGGCAGACTCTTACGGTGATGCGACATGACTGAACAACCGGCTGTATTCACGCTGAAGCAGGGCACGCTGCCGCTGCTGATCTCGATTCCGCACGCAGGCACGCACATCCCCGACGACATCGCCGCGACGATGACGCCCGATGCACGCTTCGTCGACGATTGCGACTGGCATCTCGAGCGGCTGTACGGCTTCGCGGCCGATCTCGGCGCATCGATCCTCGTGCCGTCGCACGCACGGTACGTCGTCGACCTGAACCGTCCGCCCGACAACGAGAACCTGTATCCGGGGCAAGACACGACAGGGCTCGTGCCGGTCGATACGTTCGACAAGGCGCCGCTCTATCCGGCGAACGCGCTGCCCGGCAACGACGAGATCATGCGTCGCCGCGACCGCTACTGGCTGCCGTATCACGACGCGCTGCAGGGCGAGATCGCGCGCCTGAAGCGCGAACACGGCCGCGTGCTCGTGTGGGAAGCGCATTCGATCCGCTCACACGTGCCGCGCTTCTTCGACGGCCGCCTGCCGGATTTCAACTTCGGCACGTCGAGCGGCGCGAGTGCCGCGCCCGGTCTCGCGGAGGCACTGGCCGCGCGCGTGCTCGCGCACGGCGGCTATACGGCCGTTGCGAACGGGCGCTTCAAGGGCGGCTACATCACGCGCCACTACGGCGTGCCCGATACCGGTGTCGAGGCCGTGCAGCTCGAGCTGTCGCAGATCACCTACATGGACGAGACGCGTCCGTACGCGTACGACGAAGCGCGTGCAGCGCGAATTGCGCCGCTGCTGCAGACGCTCGTCGAAACCGCGCTCGCGCATCGCTGAGCGCGGACCGCACGCATGCGGCAGCGCGGCGGAGCAGGGCGGCGCGGCCCGTCGGCGTGCAGCATGCGCGTCGACGCAATGCACAACACGGCATCGATCGCGGAGACCGATGCCGTTTTTTTGTCTGATCGATGTCGTCATCGGCACCTGAAAATTTGACGCAATTTTTAGGTGATATAAGCTGAATGTCAGGAAGTCGTCACGCGCGCACCGGCGGCGGGGGCCTCGACGCTGGCCCTACCGCGCCGAAACCGCTGCGTGACACCTTGCCGACGTGTCGCCGCGCGGCTTTGCCGCATGCGCTTGATCGCGACGCGTGTCCTGCCTCCTTCAGTCAGTCGAGTACGATCGTGAAAGCCGCCAGCCCTTCGATACGCCGGACGCGAAGTCCGTCGGCGGGCGCGCCGCCTCAGGCCGGGCCGAACCGGCATGCTGATTGCGGCACGCGTGCCGCCCCTTTACGCGAGCCTCGTTTCTTCGCCCTTTCCCATCGCGGCCTGCGCCGCTTCAACGTCGTGACCGCGCATGTATTCAGCGCGGTGCAGTGCGACGGCAGCGCATCCTTGTTGCCCTAGCGCCGTTTTCCGCTTTCGTCCCGGGCCGCACCGCCGCTTGCCGCATCGTCCGCGCGGCAGGATCGCGCATGTGCATGCGCTGCGTGATCGCGCGCGCGTGCGGCGCGACTGCAGGCCTGCATCGTCCCGTGCGCACGTATGGTGTGCGCGATTACCGGAGAAGGAGAGACGCTCATGCGTGCGCGCCCGATCGTAGCCGTCACCGCCGACCGCATCCTGCGCGGTGCGCATCCGAATCACACGGCGGGCGAGAAGTACCTCGCCGCGCTCGTCGACGGCGCCGGCGCGCTGGCGTTCGTGCTGCCCGCGCTCGGCGCGCGGCAGCCGGCCGACGCGATCGTCGCGGCAGTCGACGGTCTGCTGTTGACCGGCAGCTATTCGAACGTCGAACCGCATCATTACGGCGGGGCCGCGAGTGCGCCCGATACATTGCACGACCCCGCGCGCGACGCGACCGCGCTGCCGCTGATCCGCGCGGCGATCGACGCGGGCGTGCCCGTGCTCGCGATCTGCCGCGGCATGCAGGAGCTGAACGTCGCGTACGGCGGCACGCTGCATCAGCGGCTGCACGCGACGAACGGCTTCGACGACCATCGCGAACGACCGGCCGATCCGCTCGAACGGCAGTACGGCCCCGCGCATGTCGTGCGACTCGCGCCGGGAGGCCTGCTGCAAAGGGTCGCGCGCGGCGCGCAGGAGGCGACGGTCAATTCGCTGCACGACCAGGGCATCGCGCGTCTCGGTGCGGGGCTCGACGTCGAAGCGAGCGCGCCCGACGGGCTGGTCGAAGCCGTCAGCGTGCGCGGCGCGCGCGCATTCGCGCTCGGCGTGCAGTGGCATCCCGAATGGCGCTACGCGGAACAGCCGCTGTCGCGCGACATTTTTGCGGCATTCGGCGCGGCGTGCCGCGCGCGCATGGCGCAACGCCTTCATGCGGCCGCCGGCACGATGCCGTCGCCGGCTGCATCCGACGTCGACTGAACGAGGCCGATCATGCAACCCGAACTGAGCGAATTCCTGCGTCAGCACCGCATCACCGAGGTGGAGGCGATCATTCCCGACATGGCCGGCATCGCGCGCGGCAAGATCATTCCGCGCAACAAATTCGAGTCCGGCGAATCGATGCGGCTGCCGCAGGCCGTGATGGTGCAGACCGTCACCGGCGATTATCCGGAGGACGGCACGCTGACCGGCGTGACCGATCCCGACATGGTGTGCGTGCCCGATCCGTCGACGATCTGCCTGATTCCGTGGGCCGTCGATCCGACCGCGCAGGTGATCCACGACTGCGTGCATTTCGACGGGTCGCCGGTCGAGATCTCGCCGCGCTACGTGTTGCGCCGCGTGCTCGACCTGTACGAGGCGAAGGGCTGGAAGCCGGTCGTCGCGCCCGAACTCGAGTTCTATCTGGTCGACATGAACGCCGATCCCGATCTGCCGCTGCGGCCGCCCGTCGGCCGCACGGGGCGCGCAGAAACCGGCCGCCAGTCGTATTCGATCGAGGCCGTCAACGAGTTCGATCCGCTGTTCGAGGACATCTACGAGTACTGCGAAATGCAGGGCCTCGATATCGAGACGCTGATCCATGAGGTTGGCGCCGCGCAGATGGAGATCAACTTCGTGCACGGCGACGCGCTGCCGCTGGCCGACCAGGTGTTCCTGTTCAAGCGCACGGTGCGCGAGGCCGCGTTGCGCCACAACATGTATGCGACGTTCATGGCCAAGCCGATGGAAAACGAGCCGGGTTCCGCGATGCACATCCATCAGAGCCTCGCGGATATGCGTACCGGGCGCAACTTGTTCGCCGACGAAAACGGCGCCGTGTCACCGCTGTTCCACAGCTATCTGGCGGGGCTGCAGAAGTACACGCCGGCGCTGATGCCGATCTTCGCGCCGTACATCAATTCGTACCGCCGCCTGTCGCGCTTCATGGCCGCGCCGATCAATGTGCAATGGGGCTACGACAACCGCACGGTCGGCTTCCGCATCCCGCAGTCGAGCCCCGTCGCGCGCCGCATCGAGAACCGGATTCCGGGCGTCGACTGCAATCCGTATCTCGCGTTCGCGGCGACGCTCGCCGCCGGCTATCTCGGCATGTCGCAACAGCTCGCGCCGACCGAGCCGATCGCCTCGGACGGTTACGACCTGCCTTACCAGCTGCCGCGCAACCTCGAGGAGGGCATCTCGCTGATGGCCGCATGCGAGCCGCTTGCCGGCATTCTCGGCGACAAGTTCGTGAAGGCGTACCTGGCGTTGAAGGAAACCGAATACGAAGCGTTCTTCCGCGTGATCAGCTCGTGGGAACGCAGGCATCTGCTGCTGCACGTGTGAGCGTGTGGCGTTGTTTGACGGAGAAAACATGACCGATCGAAACGAAGCCTTTTCGCAGCACTCGACTGCCGATTTT
>NZ_CAJPGH010000048.1:0-32126 GCF_905339605.1 Burkholderia sp. BCC1972
CGAAGAGCGGCCTTTTCCGTATCTGACGGCACACGCGCTACGCGGGATAGAACACGTCGTGATAGCGCACGTCGCCCGACGGCCGCGATGCCGCTTCGTCGAACGACAGCGCGAGGAAATACTCGGGCGGCACGCCCGGAAACACGATGTCGCCGGACGGCACGAACCCGAAGCGCGCGTAGTACGCCGGCTCACCGAGCACAACGCAGCCGCGCGCGCCGAGCCGGCGCAACGCATCGAGCCCCGTGCGCACGAGCCCCGCGCCGATGCTCTGCCGCTGGCAATCGGGCAGCACCGCGAGCGGCGCGAGCCCGTACCACGACTGGCTGCCGGTTGCCGCGCCGCCGATCGTGACCGGCGAAAACGCGACGTGACCGATGATGCGCCCGTCGCGCTCCGCGACGAGCGACACGCTCAGCGCACCGTCCGCGCGCAGCGTCTCGACGATACGCTGCTCGAACTGCCCGCCCTGCGGTTCGCCCGCGAACGCCGCACGGATCACGCGGCCGATCGCGTCGGCCTCGCTCGCGCGTGCGTCGCGCAGCGTGACGACCTCGACCGGCGCGTGCGGATCGAACATCATCCGGATCAGCCGATCCAGCGGCGTGCGTTGCGGAACACGCGCATCCACGGGCTTGCCTCGCCCCAGCTTTCCGGGTGCCAGCTCATCGTGACCGTACGATGCACGCGCTCCATGTGCGGCATCAGCACCGAGAAGCGGCCGTCGGCCGTCGTGACCGACGTGATGCCGGCCGGCGAGCCGTTCGGGTTGAACGGATAGCGCTCGGTCGCTTCGCCGCGGTGGTCGACGAAACGCATCGCAACCGCGACGCGATCGATGTCGCCCTGCTGCGAGAAGTCCGCATAGCCTTCGCCGTGCGCGACCGCGACCGGAATCCGCGAACCTTCCATGCCCGCGAAGAAGATCGACGGCGACTTCTCCACCTCGACGAACGAGAAGCGCGCCTCGAACTGCTCGGACTTGTTGCGCGTGAACTTCGGCCACGCCTCCGCGCCCGGGATCATCGACGCGATGCTCGACAGCATCTGGCAGCCGTTGCAGATGCCGAGGGCAAACGTGTCCGGACGCGCGAAGAACGCCGAGAACATGTCGGCGAGGTTCGCGTTGAAGCGGATCGTCTTCGCCCAGCCTTCGCCGGCGCCCAGCACGTCGCCGTACGAGAAGCCGCCGCACGCGACCGCACCCGCGAAATCGGCGAGCGTCGCACGGCCCGCGAGCAGGTCGCTCATGTGCACGTCGTGCGCGTCGAAGCCCGCGCGGTCGAACGCGTAGGCCGTTTCCAGGTGCGAGTTCACGCCCTGCTCGCGCAGGATCGCGACGCGCGGCCGTGCGCCCGTCGCGATGAACGGCGCGGCGATGTCGTCGGCCGGATCGAAGCTCAGCACCGGCGAGATGCCCGGATCGGCCGCATCGAGCAGCGCGTCGTATTCGGCATCCGCGCAAGCGGGGTTGTCGCGCAGGCGTGCGATGCGCCAGCTCACTTCGCTCCATGCGCGATGGAGTTCGGTACGCGGTGCGTCGAAGATCTTCTTCGCGTCGCGGTACACCTCGATCACGTCGCGGTCGTTGACCGAGCCGATCACCTGCGAGCACGCCGACAGGCCGAATTCGCGCAGCGCGCCGAGCACCGCGTCGCGGTCGGACGCGCGCACCTGCACGACCGCGCCGAGTTCTTCCGAGAACAGCGCGCGCAGCGTGCGGTCGTCGCGACGGCCGCTCGTCTGCTTCGCCCAGTCCTTCGCGTCGCCGTAGTCGGACTCGTGGTTCGGGTCGAGCGTCAGCATGTCGACGTTCAGCGACACGCCCGCGTGGCCCGCAAACGCCATTTCGCACACCGTCGCCCACAGGCCGCCGTCCGAGCGGTCGTGGTACGCGAGCAGCTTGTCTTGCGCATTGAGCGACTGGATCGCGTTGAAGAAGCGCTTCAGGTCTTCCGCGTCGTCGACGTCCGGCGTCGTGTCGCCGACCTGCTGCGTGACCTGCGCGAAGATGCTGCCGCCCATCCGGTTCTTGCCGCGGCCGAGATCGATCGCGATCAGCACGCTGTCGCCCGCATCGGCGATGCGGCGCAATTGCGGCGTCAGGTGGCGGCGCACGTCCTCGACCGGCGCGAACGCGGAGATGATCAGCGACACCGGCGACACCACTTCCTTCGCGACGCCCTGCTCGTCCCACTTCGTCTTCATCGACAGCGAATCCTTGCCGACCGGGATGCCGATCCCGAGTGCCGGGCACAGCTCCATGCCGATCGCCTTGACCGTGTCGAACAGCGCGGCGTCCTCGCCGGCCGTGCCGCACGCGGCCATCCAGTTCGCCGACAGCTTCAGCTTGTCGAGCGACGCGATCGGCGCGCTCGCGATGTTCGTGATCGCTTCGCCGACGGCCATGCGGCCCGACGCCGGCGCGTCGATCACCGCGAGCGGCGTGCGCTCGGCCATCGTCATCGCCTCGCCCTTGAAGCCCGCGTAGTCGAGCGCGGTGACCGCGCAGTCGGCCACCGGCACCTGCCACGGGCCGACCATCTGGTCGCGCACCGACGTGCCGCCGACCGTGCGGTCGCCGATCGTGATCAGGAACGACTTGCTGCCGACCGTCGGATGCTTCAGCACGTCGACCGCGACTTCCGACAGCGCGATGCCGGTCACGTCGACCGGTGCGCGCTCGGTCGTCACGCGCGTGACGTCGCGATGCATGCGCGGCGGCTTGCCGAGCAGCACTTCCATCGGCATGTCGACCGGGTATTCGTCGGCGCCCGTCGCTTCGTCGTCGACGAGCTTCAGCTGGCGCTCGTCGGTCGCGACACCGACCACCGCGAACGGGCAGCGCTCACGCGCGCAGATCGCCTCGAAGCGCGGCAGATCGGCCGGCGCGATCGCCAGCACGTAGCGCTCCTGCGCTTCGTTCGACCAGATTTCGCGCGGCGACAGGCCCGATTCCTCGAGCGCGACCTTGCGCAGTTCGAAGCGCGCGCCCTTGCCCGCGCCGTCGACGATTTCCGGGAACGCGTTCGACAGGCCGCCCGCGCCGACGTCGTGGATGCTCAGGATCGGGTTTTCCGCGCCGAGCTGCCAGCAGCCGTTGATCACTTCCTGCGCGCGCCGCTCGATTTCCGGGTTGCCGCGCTGCACCGAGTCGAAGTCGAGCTCGGCCGTGTTCGCGCCGGTCGCCATCGAGCTCGCGGCGCCGCCGCCCATCCCGATCCGCATGCCGGGGCCGCCGATCTGGATCAGCAGCGAGCCGGCCGGCACGTCGTGCTTGTGCGTATGTTGATCCGCGATGTTGCCGAGGCCGCCCGCGATCATGATCGGCTTGTGATAGCCGTGCACCTTCCCGCCGACGTTCTGCTCGTACACGCGGAAGTAGCCACCGAGGTTCGGGCGGCCGAATTCGTTGTTGAACGCGGCGCCGCCGAGCGGGCCGTCGATCATGATCTGCAGCGGCGATGCGATGCGGTCCGGACGGCCGTACGGGCCGTGCGCGTCGTTCGGGTTGCGCTCGCCGACCGGCTGTGCCGCGTCACGTGCGTTTTCCCACGACTGGCGGGCGTCCGGCAGGTCGAGGTTCGACACGGTGAAGCCCGTCAGGCCGGCCTTCGGACGCGCGCCGCGGCCCGTCGCGCCTTCGTCGCGGATCTCGCCGCCCGCGCCGGTCGCCGCCCCCGGGAACGGCGAGATCGCCGTCGGGTGGTTGTGCGTCTCGACCTTCATCAGCGTGTGCGTAAGCTCGGTGTGGCGGCCGTAGCGCTCACCCGGCTCGCCGGCCGCGCCCGCGTTGCGCGGGAACCAGCGCTCGGCTTCGGCGCCGACCATGATCGACGAGTTGTCCGAATACGCGACGATCGTGCCCTGCGGGTTCAGCTTTTCGGTGTTGCGGATCATCGCGAACAGCGACATGTCCTGCGCTTCGCCGTCGATCGTCCACTGCGCGTTGAAGATCTTGTGGCGGCAGTGCTCGCTGTTCGCCTGCGCGAACATCATCAGTTCGACGTCGGTCGGGTTGCGTTCGAGTTTGCGGAACGCGTCGACCAGGTAGTCGATCTCGTCGTCGGCGAGCGCGAGGCCCAGCTCGACGTTCGCACGCTCCAGCGCGCCGCGGCCCACGCCCAGCACGTCGACGGTCTCGAGCGGCTTGGCCGGCAGCTCGTCGAACAGGTGCTTCGCGTCGTCGCGCGCCGCGACCACGCTTTCGGTCATCCGGTCATGCAGCGCGGCCGCGACGGCTGCGCGCGCGTCGTCCGACAGCGCCTTCTTGCCGCCGAGCAGGCCCGACTTCAGCGTGACCGTGAATTCGACGCCGCGCTCGATGCGGCGCACCTGCGTGAGGCCGCAGTGCTGCGCGATGTCGGTCGCCTTGCTCGCCCACGGCGAAACCGTGCCGAAGCGCGGCAGCACGACGAACGTCTCGACCGCGCCCTTCTCGGCTGCCGGCTGGAACGGCTCGCCGTAGTGCATCAGCGCGTCGATGCGCGTGCTGTCGTCGGCCGACAGCGGCTCGGCCGCATTGACGAAGTGCAGGAACTGCCCGCGCACCGCGACGATGTTGGCGTCGATTTGCCTGAGCGTGTCGAGCAGACGGGTTTGACGGAAATCGGAGAGGGCCGAAGCGCCGGGAAAACACGAGAAGTGAGCCATGGGCTGGACTGACGTCGATGAGTCGCGCGAGGTGGCGACGTGGGGCGAAAGGAAGGCCGTAATTATACCCGGAAGTCGGGCGCCCAAGACTGGCCGATCGGTAGTCTGCGTGCACCGCATCGGTGCCCCGGTGCCTGCCGCGCACAGCCGCCCGCCGGGCCGGCCCGCGCGGGTACGGGCGCCGGCCGCCGTGGTGCGGCTGCACGGCGCATGCTCGCCCGACGCCGGTTCACGCGATTTTGGCGCTATCATTCCGGGTTCACCGGGCCGGGGCCCTCAGCGAATCCTCACCGGGCGGCGTGCGCGCCGCCCGTCATCGAAGCAATCCATGGATGTCATCGTCATCGGCGGCGGAATCAGCGGCGTCGCCACCGCCTACCAGCTGCGCGCGGCCGGCCATCGCGTGTGCGTGGTCGAACGCCACGCGACCGTCGCGCAGGGTGCGACCTACGGCGACGGCGGCGCACTGCTGCCGAGCCCGCTCGACGTCTGGTTCGGCCCGACCTTCATGCGCCAGCGCCAGCCGCGCGACAGCGGCATCGTCTACAAGCCGGGCTTGAACGGCGGCGTGCGCCGCTTCGTCAAGCAGCTCGGCACGCTGCGCGAGCCCGACGCGTTCGCCGCGCAGTACGCGCGGCTGCGCCCGCTGATCGACGCGTCGCGCGACACGCTCGCCGACATCGAGGCGCGCCTCGAACTCGAATTCGAGCAGAAGCCCGGCATCCTGCACGTGGTGCGCGACCCGCGCGACTGGGACGCGCTGCAGCCCGCGCTCGACCTGCTGCGCACGCTCGACCAGCCGTACCGCACGCTCACCGCCGACGAATGCGCGGCGCTCGAACCGTCGGTGCCGGCCGAGCCCGGCTTCGCCGGCGGCGTGCTGCTCGAAACCGAACGCACCGGCAACTGCCCGCTGTTCGCGAAACTGGTCAAGCAGACGCTCGACGAGCACGGCGTGCAGTTCCGCTTCGGCGCGGACGTCGCCGCGATCCGCGTCGACCACGGCCGCGCCGCGGTCGAGCTCGTGCCGTCCGGCCACCGGACCGCGGCCAAGGCGCGCGAGGTCGACGTGATGTCCGCCGACGCGATCGTGGTCGCTGCCGGCGCCGGCAGCGTGCCGCTGCTCGACAAGCTCGGCTGGCGCCTGCCGCTGCACCCGGTGCGCGTCCACACGCTCACCGCGCCGGTCGCGTACGAAGAACACGCGCCGCACCTGAGCGTCGTCGATTCGATCAAGCGGATCTCGATCACGCGCACCCATCAGCGGCTGCGCATCGGCGGCGGCGCCGTGCTGCAGAGCCTCGCCGACACCGCGAAACCGCTCGCCGAGCCGCTGTCCGAGGCCGCGCTCGCGCTGCTCGGCCAGGCCGTCCACGACTGGGTGCCGGGCGCCGCCAAAATCTCGGCCGCGCTGTCGTGGCAGGGCATGCAGCTGCTGTCGCCGGACGGCCTGCCCGTCGTGGGTCCGACCCCGCATCCGCGCGTGTTCGTCAATTTCGGCCATGGCCCGACCGGCTGGGGGCTCGCATGCGGGTCTGCTAAAGTGGTGACCGACTACCTGGGCGGCGACGCCCGGCAGTGGCCCGCCGACACGCTCGCCGCGCTCGGCGCCGGCCGCTTCACGACCTGACCGCCGCGGGTTCGCCCCGTGGCGGCATCCTTGCCAGCCGCCACGATCCCGCGATGACCGCTATCCGCCCGCTTACCGATTCCGATCCGATCGCGCTGCTGCGCGTCGCCGATCTGCGCGCTGCCGAAGCCGCCGCCGCGGCACTGCCGCCGCACACGCTGATGGGCCGCGCTGGCGCCGCCGCCGCGCACTGGCTGTCCGAGCGCGCCGCCGGCGACGACCGCCCCGTCTGGTTCGCGGTCGGCCCCGGCAACAACGGCGGCGACGCACTGGTGGCCGCCGCGCACCTCCAGCAGCTCGGCGTCGCGACGCAGGCATGGATGCCGGTACCGGTCAAACCGGACGATGCGCAATGGGCGCTCGGCCTCGCACGCACGGCCGGCGTGCCGCTGTCTGCCTCACCGCCCGCATCGCTGGACGCATTCGCGTGGGTCGTCGACGGGCTGTTCGGCATCGGGCTCGGCCGCGCGCTCGACGGCGCATTCGCCGAACAGGCCGAACGCATCGCCGCGCATGCACGCAACGGCGGCCGCGTACTCGCACTCGACGTGCCGAGCGGGCTCGACAGCGATACCGGCCGGATCGTCGGCGCGGGCGTCGCCGTCGCGGCCACCCACACGCTCACCTTTATCGGCGCGAAACCGGGCCTGTACACGGGCGACGGCCGCGACCTCGCCGGCGCAATCGACATCGCCTCGCTCGACGTCGCGCCACCCGCCGCACCGGCCATCGTGCTGAATGCGCCCGCGCGATTCGCCGCGGCGCTGCCCGCACGCGCGTTCTCATCCCACAAGGGCACGTACGGCAGCCTTGCGGTACTCGGCGGCGATACCGGCATGTGCGGCGCGCCGATCCTGGCCGCGCGCGCCGCGCTGTTCGCGGGCGCCGGCAAGGTACATGTCGGCTTCCTCGGCGCCGGCGCGCCGCCGTACGATCCGCCCTTCCCCGAACTGATGCTGCACCCGGCCGACAGCCTCGATCTCGATGCGATGACCGCGATTGCCGCCGGTTGCGGGCTCGGCACGCGCGAGGCCGCGGCGACGCTCGTGCGCGACGTGCTCACGCACGACGCCGCGACGCTGCTCGATGCCGACGCACTGAACCTCGTCGCGACGCACGCGGATCTCGCGGCCGCCGTCGCCGCACGCGGCGCGCGCGGCAATCCGTGCGTGCTGACGCCGCATCCGCTCGAAGCCGCGCGGCTGCTCGGCAGCGACACGGCCACCGTGCAGCGGGATCGCATCGCGGCCGCGCAAGCGCTTGCGGCACATCATGCGACGATCGTCGTGCTGAAAGGCTCGGGCACGGTGATTGCGGCACCCGACGGCCGCGTGACGATCAACCCGACCGGCAACGCGGCGCTGGCCACGGGCGGCACCGGCGACGTGCTCGGCGGCCTGATCGGCGCCCTGCTCGCGCAGCGCGTCGCGCCGTACGAAGCAGCGCTCGCGGGCGTCTACCTGCACGGGCTCGCGGCCGATACGCTGACCGCGAACGGCATCGGTCCGGCCGGGCTCACCGCGGGCGAACTCGCCCCGACGGTGCGCACGCTGATCAATCGCCTTTTTTATCCGTCGCCGCGCGCCGACACATAACGCCGCTATACTGACTGCCCCGCCGCACGGCGGGCCCTCTCGTCCGCCGGCCTTCCGATCCCGATGAGCCGGCGCGGCATTCCTCCCGATTCACGCTTCACTCGAACCGCCATGACGCTGAATTCGCTCCCCGCCTGGACTGCCCTTCAATCCCACTTCGAACAGATCCGTCACGCCCGCCTGCGCGACTGGTTCGCGCCGGAACACGACCATGCGCCGACCCGCGCCGAACGCTTCACGATTCCGGGCGGCGGTCTCGCGGCCGATTTCTCGAAGAACCGCATCAACGACGAAACGCTGCGCCTGCTCGTGCAGCTTGCGCGCGACGCAGGTGTCGAAGCGCGCCGCGACGCGATGTTCGCGGGCGAGATTGTCAACCCGACCGAAGGCCGCGCAGCATTGCATACCGCGCTGCGCGCGACCGACCCGCAAGCGCCGTTCCACGCGCAGGTGAGCGCCGAGCGCGCGAAGATGGCAACGTTCGCGCGCGCCGTGCGCAGCGGCACGTGGACGGGCTACACGGGCAAGCGCATCCGTCACGTGATCAACATCGGCATCGGCGGCTCCGATCTCGGGCCGAAGATGGTCGTGCATGCGCTGCATCACGTCGCGACGCCGGAAATCTCGACCCACTTCGTGTCGAACGTCGACGGCGCCGATCTCGCGCGCGTGCTCGAGCAGGTCGATCCCGAGGAAACGCTCGCGATCATCGTGTCGAAGACCTTCACGACGCTCGAGACGATGACGAACGCCCGCTCGCTGCGCGACTGGTTCATCGCGCGCGGCTGCCCCGAGGACGCGCTGTCGAAGCACTTCGTCGGCGTGTCGGCGAACCCGGCCGAAGTCGTGAAGTTCGGCATCGCCGCGGAAAACGTGTTCGAAATGTGGGACTGGGTCGGCGGCCGCTATTCGCTGTGGTCGGCGGTCGGCCTGTCGATCATGATCGCGATCGGCCCCGAGCAGTTCGACGAGCTGCTGGCCGGTGCGAACGACATGGACCGCCATTTCCGCGAAGCGCCGCTGGAACGCAACCTGCCGGTGCTGCTCGGCCTGATCGGCATCTGGTACCGGAATTTCTTCGGTTCGCAGAGCTATCTCGTCGCGCCGTACTCGGAAGCGCTGCACTACCTGCCGTCGTACCTGCAGCAGCTCGAAATGGAGAGCAACGGCAAATCCGCGCGCCTGGACGGCACCTTCGTCGATTACCCGACGTCGGCCGTCACGTGGGGCGAACCGGGCACCAACGGGCAGCATGCGTTCTTCCAGATGCTGCACCAGGGGCCGACGATCGTGCCGATCGACTTCATCGCGGTGCTGACGCCCGAGCATCCGCTCGCGAGCCATCATCCGAAACTGCTCGCGAACTGCTTCGCACAGAGCGAGGCACTGATGCTCGGCCGCACCCTTGAAGAAGCGCGCAAGGTCGCCGGGCCCGGCAAGGAAGCGCTCGCGCCGCACCTGACGTTCCCCGGCAATCGTCCTACCACGACGCTGCTCGTCGATGCGCTGACACCGCGCACGCTCGGCGCGCTGATCGCGCTTTACGAACACAAGGTGCTCGTGCAGGCCACGGTGTGGGACATCAATCCGTTCGACCAGTGGGGCGTCGAGCTCGGCAAGATTCTCGGCAAGGTGGTGGAAGCCGACCTGTCGGCCGAATCGGTCGATCCCGCGAAGCACGACTCGTCGACCACGGCGCTGATCGAGCGCGCTCGCGCGGCGCTGAAGCGCTGACGCAACGGTGCGATGCCCGTGCCGGCCACGCAGTACGCGCTGCGTGGCCGGCAGATGAATCGCCGCGCGGCGCTATGCCGTGTGCGGCGCGACGATACGTCCGGTGTCGAGCGTGACGGTCGTCGCGCAGCGGCGCGCGAGTTCGGCATCGTGCGTGACGAGCACGAGCGTGGCGCCGTGCGTGCGGTTCAGTTCGAACATCAGGTCGATGACCGCATGGCCCGTCGCGGCGTCGAGACTGCCGGTCGGCTCGTCGGCAAACAGGATCGCCGGACGCGTGACGAACGCGCGCGCCAGCGCGACGCGTTGCTGCTCGCCGCCCGACAACAGCTTCGGATAATGCGCGGTGCGTTCGCCGAGCCCGACCTGCACGAGCAGCGCGCGGGCGCGGTCGGCGGCATCACGCGCGCTGATGCCGCCCTGCAGCTCGAGCGGCAGCATCACGTTCTCGAGCGCCGTCAGGTGCGGCATCAGCTGGAACGACTGGAACACGAACCCGACCGCGCCGTTGCGCAGCGCGGCGCGCTCGTCCTCGTCGAGCTGGTCGAGCGCACGACCGAGCAGGCGAACCGTGCCGCTCGTCGCGCTGTCCAATCCTGCGAGCAGGCCGAGCAGTGTCGATTTACCCGACCCCGACGCGCCAACGATCGCAAGGCTGCTGCCCGGCCGCACGACAAGCGTGATGCCGTCGAGGATCGTCAGCTCGCCCGTCGCATCGGCGACCCGCTTGCACACGTCATGGACTTCGATGATCGGATCGGTAATCTTGAACATGGACACGACATTTCGCTGGAAAAGACGCACGGCGGCTGCCGCGCTGCTGGGCACCCTGCTGGCCGTCACCGTGCCGGCACGCGCCGCGACGGCGCCCGCATCGAGCCCGCCCGTGATCGTCGTGCTCGGCGACAGCCTGTCGGCCGAATACGGGCTGCCGCGCGACACCGGCTGGGTGGCGCTGCTGCGGCAACGGCTCACGACCGAGCGAATCGATTATAGCGTCGCGAACGCCAGCGTCAGCGGCGACACCACGAGCGGCGGCCGTGCGCGGCTGCCCGCGGTGCTGCAGCGGCTCAAGCCGTCGATCGTGGTCGTCGAGCTCGGTTCGAACGATGCGCTGCGCGGCGTGCCGCTCGCGACGACCGAGCAGAACCTGCGCGACATCATCGCCGGCGCGCGGCGCGCACAGGCCAGGGTCGTGCTGGTCGGCATGTACGTGCCACCCAATTACGGCCCCGACTACACGCAGAAGTTCCACGCCGTCTACACGCGACTGTCGAAGGATCTCGGCGTGCCGCTCGTGCCGTTCCTGCTGGCCGGCATCGAGAACAAGCCCGAGATGTTCCAGGCCGACCAGATGCATCCCGCGCAGCAGGCGCAGGGCATTCTGCTCGACAACGTGTGGCCGGCGCTGAAGCCGTTGCTCGGCAAGCCGCGCGGCTGACGCCACCACCCTGCCGGAAAACAAAAAGCCCCGCTCGAAGCGGGGCTTTTCGGGTTGCTAGCGCAACGATGCTCAGTCGTCGCCGTCCTGCTTCTGGCTGGACGTCGAACCGTACAGCTTCACCTTCGAGCGATCGCGCAGCGCGCTGAGATAGGCTTCGCCTTCGCTCTGTGCGTCGACCTGCGCCATCTGCTGCTGCGCGGCCGCCAGTTGCTGCGGATCAACCGCCGAACCGGGGATCACCGCGTTCACGCGATAGATCGCGTAGCCGTCCGCGCCGAGATCGACACCGACGTAGGCCGGCAGCGTCTTCGCATCGACCTTGTAGACGGCGCTCAGTGCAGCCGGCGTCAGGCCTTGCGACTGCGTGCGCGACACCTTCTGCGCAGCCGAGAACCCGTCGGCCGACTTCGACTTCTGCAGCTCGGCGAGCTTCGCCGCGCCATCCTTCTTCGCGAGTTCCGCGGCCTGCTCGGCGACGACCTTCTGGCGCACGACGTCCTTGATCGCATCGAGCGCCGGCACGGCCGCCGGCTTGTAGTCGGTCACGCGCGCCGAGATCAGCGTGTTGTTGCCGACGTCGATCGCCTGCGTGTTGTTCTGGCTCTTCACCGAGTCGTTCGCGAACACGGCGGCCAGGAACTTCGGATTGTTCAGCGGGCTCGTCGGCGGCAGTTGCGGATTCGGCGTCGGCGTGACGGTGGCCGTCTGGATCGTCAGCTTGTACTTGTCCGCGGCCGGCTGCAGCGTCTTCGCCTTTTCGTACACGGTCGACGTGAAGCCTTCCGCGTTGTCCGTGAACGCCTTCGATGCGTACTGCTGCTTCAGGCTGGCTGCGATCTCGTCCTTCACTTCCGCGAACGGCTTGACGGCTGCCGGCTTCACTTCGGTCGCCTTCAGGATGTGGAAGCCGAGATCCGATTGCACGACACCGCTCACGTCACCCTGCTTGAGTGCGAACGCGGCATCGTCGAACGCCTTGCCGCCTGCCGTCGAGCCGCGCGTGATGAAGCCGAGGTCGCCGCCCTTCGCTGCCGACGGCGCGTCCTGCGAGTTTTTCTGCGCGATCTGCGCGAACTGGTCCGGATGCGCCTTCACGTCGGCGAGCAGTTGCTCGGCCTTCGTCTTCGCCGCCGCCTTGTCGGCCGCGCTGGCGCTGCCCGGCGCCGCGATGAAGATGTGGCTCACGCGCACCTGCGCTTCGGTGCGGAAGTGCGTCGGGTTGTCGTCGTAGAACTTCTTGATGTCGGCGTCCGTCGGCTGCGCGCTTGCGGCCGCCGCGGCCGGCGAATAGACGAGGTACTGGATCGTCGCGGTCTCCGGCGTCGCGAAGCTCTGCTTGTGCGCGTCGTAGTACGCGGTGAGCTGTGCATCGGTCGGCTGGACCTTCGCCGCGAAGTCGCTCGTCTTCAGCACCAGCGCCTGCACGTCGCGCTGCTGCGCGGCGAGTTCGGACAGACGTTGCGCGAGGCTCTTCGGCGTGAATGCGCTCGACACGATGCTGGCCGGAATCTGCTGCAGCGACAGGCTGTAGCGCACGCGCTCCTGGTACTGCTCGGGCGTCATCCCCTGGAACGACAGCAGCTGCGCATAGCGCTCGACGTCGATCGAACCGTCGGGCTTCTTCAGCGCCGCGATCATCGGGTCGCTCATCAGCGCATCGCGCACGGCGTTGTCGGAGGCGGTGAGGTGGAGACGCTGCGTCTCGTCGGCCAGCACGCGTTGCTGGATCAGGCCGTCGAGCACCTGCTTGCGATGCTCGGGCGTATCGAACATCTTGATGTCGAACTGCCCGCCGAGCGCCTGGCGCGCCTGGTCGATCTGCTGGCGGAACGCGCCGTCGAATTCGACCCGCGTGATCTTGTGCCCGTTGACTGCCGCGACGTTCGCACTGTCGTCGAAGAAGCCGCGGAAGCCTTGGATCCCGACGAAACCCAGCCCCGGCAACACGATCAGGAGCAGGAGCGCCATCATCAGGCGCTGGTGATTACGGAAGAAATCGAGCATGCGTGACGGGAAAATTGGACAAAACGTCCGATATTACAACATACGGGGTGGGACGGGAGAAAAGCAGGCGTGCTGGGTGCGGGCGAAACCGGAATCACTCGACGGTACAAATGAAAAAGCCCGCGCAAGGCGGGCTTTTTCATTTTCTGGCGGAGCGGACGGGACTCGCCTACATCCTGCAGGCCGCGGATGCGCGTGCACGCGCATCCCTTCGAGTCCCGCCGGAAGCCGCGCAGGCGGCTTCCTCCGCTCCGCGGCCACGCGCCCGCCAGCGGGCGTAATCGACGACGCAAATGAAAAAGCCCGCACAAGGCGGGCTTTCTCATTTTTTTGGCGGAGCGGACGGGACTCGAACCCGCGACCCCCGGCGTGACAGGCCGGTATTCTAACCGACTGAACTACCGCTCCTTGGTCTGGCTGAATCGGGAAACTGGTGGGTGCTGAGGGGTTCGAACCCCCGACCTACGCCTTGTAAGGGCGCCGCTCTACCAGCTGAGCTAAGCACCCGTTTCCGATTCGTTCTGACTGCGATCTGCGTTTCCGCATCAACAACCAGCGAGCCCGCAAGTTTAATTCATCCCCGATCATTTTGCCAAGCCCGTCCGCGAATTTTTTTAAACGCTCGCGCACGCGTTTTCAAGATGCATAAAAAAACCCGCGGACACGCCGCGGGTTTTTGTGAACAACCGTCAGCAACGACGGCGCTCAGGGTCTCAGTGCTTGACGACTTCCGTCGAGCCGGCATCCTTCGCCGCCTCGCCGACCGGCGCCGCTGCCTTCGCTTCTTCTTCCGGCGGCAGCGGAGTCGGCGAACGCTCGAGCGCGAGCTCCAGCACCTTGTCGATCCAGCGGACCGGCACGATCTCGATCGCGTTCTTCACGTTGTCCGGAATGTCCGCGAGATCCTTCACGTTCTCTTCCGGAATCAGCACGAGCTTGATGCCGCCGCGATGCGCAGCCAGCAGCTTTTCCTTCAGCCCGCCGATCGGCAGCACTTCGCCGCGCAACGTGATTTCGCCCGTCATCGCGACATCGGCACGCACGGGGATACCCGTCAGCACCGACACCAGCGCGGTCGTCATCGCACCGCCTGCGGACGGACCGTCCTTCGGCGTCGCGCCTTCCGGCACGTGGATGTGGATGTCCTGCTTCTCGAACGCTTCGTCCTTGATGCCCAGACGGCGCGAACGCGAGCGCACGACCGAACGCGCCGCCTCGACCGACTCCTTCATCACGTCGCCGAGCGAACCCGTACGGATCACGTTGCCCTTGCCCGGCATCACCGCGGCTTCGATCGTCAGCAGATCGCCGCCGACTTCCGTCCACGCAAGACCCGTGACCTGACCAACCTGGTTTTCCTTCGCCGCGAGGCCGAAGTCGTACTTGCGCACGCCCAGGAACGTATCGAGGTTCTCGCCGTCGACCTTGATCGCGCCCGATGCCTTCTTCAGCAGCAGCATCTTCACGACCTTGCGGCAGATCTTCGACACTTCCCGCTCGAGCGAACGCACACCGGCTTCGCGCGTGTAGTAGCGGATGATGTCGCGGATCGCCTGTTCGGTGACGTCGATCTCGCCGTCCTTCAGCCCGTTGTTCTTCTTCTGCTTCGGCAGCAGGTAACGCTGGGCGATGCTGACCTTCTCGTCTTCCGTGTAACCCGACAGACGGATCACTTCCATCCGGTCGAGCAGCGGCGGCGGGATGTTCAGCGAGTTCGACGTCGCAACGAACATCACGTCCGACAGATCGAAGTCGACTTCGATGTAATGATCGGCGAACGTGTGGTTCTGTTCCGGATCGAGCACTTCGAGCAGCGCCGACGACGGATCGCCGCGGAAATCCATGCCCATCTTGTCGACCTCGTCGAGCAGGAAGAGCGGATTGCGCACGCCGACCTTCGTCAGGCTCTGCAGGATCTTGCCCGGCATCGAACCGATGTACGTACGGCGGTGACCGCGGATCTCGGCTTCGTCACGCACGCCACCGAGCGCCATCCGGACGAACTTGCGGTTCGTCGCACGGGCGATCGACTGGCCGAGCGAGGTCTTGCCGACACCCGGAGGCCCGACGAGGCACAGGATCGGCGCCTTGACCTTGTCCACGCGCTGTTGCACCGCGAGATACTCGAGGATCCGTTCCTTGACCTTCTCGAGGCCGAAGTGATCCTCGTCGAGCACCTGCTCGGCGTTCGACAGGTCGTTGTTGACCTTGCTCTTCTTGCGCCACGGCAGGCCGATCAGCGTGTCGATGTAGTTGCGCACGACGGTCGCTTCCGCCGACATCGGCGACATCAGCTTCAGCTTCTTCAGCTCGGCGTCGGCCTTCTTCTTGGCTTCCTTCGGCATGCGCGCGGCGTTGATGCGCTTCTCGAGTTCCTCGAGATCGGCACCTTCCTCGCCTTCGCCCAGTTCCTTCTGGATCGCCTTGACCTGCTCGTTCAGGTAGTACTCGCGCTGGCTCTTTTCCATCTGGCGCTTCACGCGCCCGCGGATGCGCTTTTCGACCTGCAGGATGTCGATCTCGGCTTCGAGTTGCGCGAGCAGGTGCTCGAGGCGCTCGATGACCTGGAACATCTCGAGGATGTGCTGCTTCTGGTCGAGCTTCAGCGGCAGGCGCTCGGCGATCATGTCGGCGAGGCGGCCTGCTTCGTCGATGCCCGACAGCGACGTGAGGATCTCCGGCGGGATCTTCTTGTTCAGCTTCACGTACTGGTCGAACTGCGACACAATCGCGCGGCGCAGCGCTTCCGTTTCAGCGCTGTCGGCGTGATCGGGTTCGAGCGGCATCACGTCGCAGGAGAACTGCGTCTCCTGTTCTTCGATCGACAACGCCTTCGCGCGCTGCAGGCCCTCGACGAGCACCTTCACGGTGCCGTCCGGCAGCTTCAGCATCTGCAGGATGTTGGCGATACAACCGACCTCGTACATGTCCTTTTCGGTCGGTTCGTCCTTGGCCGCGGTTTTCTGGGCGACGAGCATGATGTGCTTGCCGCCTTCCATCGCTGCTTCGAGGGCCTTGATCGATTTCGGCCGGCCCACGAAGAGCGGAATCACCATGTGCGGGAAAACGACGACATCCCGCAGCGGCAGCAGCGGGAGCGTGATGCGTTCCGGCGGGAGAAGTTGGGTGCCTGACATTTCATTTCCCCATGAGTGGAATCAATTGTTCGGTAATTGAGGCCGCCACAACGAATTGCAAGCCTTCAAGTGCGGGAAATATTCGGTAAGAAAGTAACCACCGCGTGTCGAGTCAGAGTTACCCACAAGATAAACGAAAAAAAGCCGCCCACGGACTCATGAACGGCCTTTTTCGCAGAACATCGTCGGCAAGCCGGTCAGTTCGAACCCGCCACCTTCGGCGTGTCCTCGTAGATCAGCAAAGGCTTGCCGTCGCCATCGATGACGTTCTCGTCGATGATGACCTTACTGACCCCTTTCATCGTCGGCAGCTCGTACATCACGTCGAGCAACGCCTGTTCGATGATCGAACGCAAACCGCGCGCGCCGGTCTTGCGGCGGATCGCCTTGCGGGCGACTGCCTGCAACGCGCCCGGCCGGATCTCGAGCTCGACGCGCTCCATCGCGAACAGCTTGTGATACTGCTTGACGAGCGCATTCTTCGGCTCGACCAGGATCTTCATCAGCGCGGCTTCGTCGAGCTTGCCGAGTGTCGCGACCACCGGCAGGCGGCCGATCAATTCGGGGATCAGACCGAATTTGATCAGGTCTTCCGGTTCCGTTTCGCGCAGCACTTCGCCCGCGTCGCGTTCCTGCTTGCTCTTGACCGTCGCGCCGAAGCCGATGCCGGTTTTCTCGGTGCGATCGGTGATCACCTTTTCGAGACCGTCGAACGCGCCGCCGCAGATGAACAGGATGTTGGTCGTGTCGACCTGGATGAAATCCTGGTTCGGGTGCTTGCGGCCGCCCTGCGGCGGCACCGATGCCATCGTGCCCTCGACGAGCTTCAGCAGCGCCTGCTGGACGCCCTCGCCCGACACGTCGCGCGTGATGGACGGGTTGTCCGACTTGCGGCTGATCTTGTCGATTTCGTCGATGTAGACGATCCCGCGCTGGGCCTTGTCGACCTCATAGTTGCAGTTCTGCAACAGCTTCTGGATGATGTTCTCGACGTCCTCGCCGACGTAGCCGGCTTCGGTCAGCGTCGTCGCATCGGCGATCACGAACGGCACGTTCAGCAACCGCGCGAGCGTCTGCGCGAGCAGCGTCTTGCCGGAGCCCGTCGGGCCGATCAGCAGGATGTTGCTCTTCGACAGCTCGACGTCGTCCTTCTTGTCGAGATGCTTCAGGCGCTTGTAGTGGTTGTACACGGCCACCGCGAGGATTTTCTTCGCGCGCTCCTGGCCGATCACGTACTGATCGAGGATGTCGCGAATTTCCTGCGGGCTCGGCAGATCCGACCGGGACAGGCTGGCCTCGACGCCGGCGGCAGCCGCCTCGTCGCGAATGATCTCGTTGCAGAGGTCGATACATTCATCGCAGATGAACACCGACGGGCCCGCGATGAGTTTTTTCACCTCATGCTGGCTTTTCCCGCAAAACGAGCAATACAACAGCTTCTCGCTGTTCGAACCTTTTTTGTCCGCCATGAATGTAGAGCCTCCGGACAGGTAAATGACATGATACGCCGAATGCTCCGGACGCCGCGCCTAGGGCGCGACCGGAGCCGGCTGGATGTGCTTGCCGCAGATGCTCAAGGGCGTTCGGGACAGCAGGGGCCGCCGGACGAAACGGGGCGGCACCCCACTTATGCTCACGGGCGCTTCAGCAGCACCTGATCGATCAGCCCGTACGCCTTCGCGTCCTCGCTCGACATGAAGTTATCACGGTCGGTGTCGCGCGCGATGCGCTCGACGTCCTGGCCCGTGTGCTGCGCGAGCAGTTGGTTCAACCGCTCCTTCAGGTAGAGGATTTCGCGCGCCTGGATCTCGATGTCGGACGCCTGGCCGCGCGCGCCGCCGAGCGGCTGGTGAATCATCACGCGCGAGTTCGGCAGTGCAAAGCGCTTGCCCTTCGCACCCGATGCGAGCAGGAATGCGCCCATGCTGGCCGCGAGGCCCATGCACAGCGTCGACACGTCCGGCTTGATGAACTGCATCGTGTCGTAGATCGCCATGCCGGCCGACACCGAGCCGCCCGGGCTGTTGATGTAGAGGCTGATGTCCTTGTCGGGATTCTCGCTCTCCAGGAACAGCAATTGCGCGACCACGAGGTTGGCGGTCTGGTCGTTCACTTCGCCGACCATGAACACCAGGCGCTCCTTCAGGAGACGCGAGTAGATATCGTACGAACGCTCGCCGCGGCCGCTCGTTTCGACGACGATCGGCACCAGCCCCAGCGCTTGCGCCTCGAAACCCTGCGGCGCGTTCGAAGCAAGCATGTCCAGCAATTCAGCGCGAGTGATCATTCAATGAACCTTGTTCGAATGGAAAATTGAACGGAAGGAAGCCGCCCGCTCAATCGCCATATTAATGGCAACCGTGCGCTTGACGTAAAAACGGCGTGCGGGCCGTCGCTCCGACAGCCGGCACGCCGCTAGAGCAGCACTTACGCTTGCGCCGATGCGCTCGCGAGTGCCTCGAAGCTCACTTCCTTGTCCGTCACCTTCGCCTTGCCCAGCACGAAATCGACGACGTTGCTTTCAACGACGAACGCTTCCATCTCAGCGAGGCGCTGCTGGTTGGAATAATACCAGCGGACCACTTCCTTCGGGTCTTCGTAGCTCTTCGCGAACTCGTCGACTTCCGCGCGGATCTGTTCCGGCTTCGCTTCCAGGCCGTTCGCCTTCACCAGCTCGGCCAGCACGAGGCCCAGCTTCACGCGACGCTCGGCCTGCTCGGCGAACATTTCCGCCGGGATCGGTGCGTCCTTCGCGTTCGGCACGCCGCGCTGCGCCAGATCCTGGCGAGCCATTTCGACGAGGCGTTGCTGGTCCTGCTCGATCAGCGCCTTCGGCACGTCGAGTTCGGAGATCTTCAGCAGCGCGTCCATCACCTGGTTCTTGACGATCGACTGCGTGCGACGCTTCGCTTCGCGCTCGAGGTTTTCCTTGATCTCGGCACGCATCTTCGTGAGGTCGCCGTCTTCGATACCGAGCGACTTCGCGAATTCAGCGTCGATTTCCGGCAGGTGCGGCCACTCGATCTTCTTCATCGTGACCGTGAACTGTGCCGTCTTGCCGGCAACGTCGGCACCGTGGTAGTCGTCCGGGAACTTCAGGTCGAACGTACGCGCTTCACCGACCTTCAGGCCCAGTGCGGCGGTTTCGAATTCCGGCAGCATGCGGCCTTCGCCGAGCACGAACGGGAAATCTTCGGCCGTGCCGCCCTGGAACGCGACGTCGTCGATCTTGCCGACGAAGTCGACCGTCACGCGGTCGCCGTTCTTCGCTGCGGTGTCCGCACCGCCGTCGCCGTGCTCGCCGGCTTCGCCGCGTGCGTGGAAGTGCACGCGCTGCTTGCGCAGGATGTCCAGCGTGCGGTCGATTTCGGCGTCGCCGATCGACGTCGTCGAGCGCTCGACTTCAGCCGTCGCCAGATCGCCGATCTTCACTTCCGGGTAGACCTCGAACGTCGCGTCGAACGCGTAGGCGTCCTCAGCCTGTTCCTGCTTCGGCTCGAAGCTCGGCTGGCCGGCGACGCGCAGGTTTTCCGCGCGGCTGACCGTGAAGAATTCCTGGCCGATCTTGTCGCTCAGCACTTCCGCTTCGACCTGACCCGCGTATTGCTGGGCGACCATCTTCACCGGCACCTTGCCCGGGCGGAAACCCGGCATGCGCACGGTCTTCGCGAGTTTCTGGATGCGGGCGTCGATTTCCTTCTGCACGGTGTCTTTCGGCAGGGAAATCGTCACGCGGCGTTCAAGCTTGCCGAGGTTCTCAACAACGTTAGCCATGGCTTCAATCGTCCTAAAATTATTCGAGCGAATCGGGTTTTCCTTGCCGTGCCTGCCTGCAGCATGCGGTGCGTCGCACCCACACGCCGCGCCGGAGCGCCACGCCATCCCTGCACGCGCCGGATGGCTAGCGCAAGCGGCTCGGAGCACGGCTTTGGCCGGAAGAATCGACTATTCTAGCAAACAATTTTCCTCGTACCGCCAGATCAGCGCACCGCGCATGCCTCCCCGCCATGCCGACGGCCCCGCGCACGGCAATGCGCGCGGATCGCCGCTATGCCGAACGCCGTATCCTCCGCGGGCCTGCCATCCTGTAAGCTCCGATAGACAGTGAGCCGTCATGGCGGCCTCGCCATTCTTCACACCAATCACGCCTTCCGGAGACACCATGCCGCAACACCCGTCCGCGCCTGTCGTCGTCATCGCGCCCGATTCGTTCAAAGGCTCGCTTTCCGCCGAGCAGGTCGCGGACGCGATCGCCACCGGCATCCGCCGCGCCCGGCCCGACGCGGTCGTGCGCTGCTGCCCGATGGCCGACGGCGGCGAAGGCACGCTCGACGCGATGCTGGCGGGCGGCGGCACGCGGCGCACGCTGCGGGTGGCCGGCGCGTCGCTCGCGGCGCGTGACGCGGCGGTCGGCGTGATCGACGCACGCACCGCGATCGTCGAGACGGCCGAGATCGTCGGCATTACCGACGCGGTCGGCATGAGCGTGCCGGTCGACGCGCGCAGCACGCGCGGGATGGGCGAGGCGATCCGCACGCTGCTCGACGACGGCGTGCGCCGCTTCTTCGTCGCGCTCGGCGGCAGCAGTACCAACGACGCGGGCGCCGGGCTGCTCGCCGGCCTCGGCCTGCAGTGCTTCGACGCCGCCGGCCAGCCGGTCGAGCCCGTGCCGTCGCGGCTCGCCGACATCGCGCGCATCGACGCGTCGGCGCTCGACCCGCGCCTGAAGGAAACGGAATTCGTCGGCATGTCCGACGTCAACAACCCGCTGACGGGCGCGCACGGCGCGACCGCCGTGTTCGGCCCGCAAAAGGGCGTGACGCCCGAGCAGGTTGCGATCCTCGACGCCGCCCTCGCCCGCTTCGCCGACCTGCTCGAAACCGCGCTCGATCGCCGTCCCACGGGGGTTTCCGCCGGTCGCGCCCGCGACCTACCGGGTGCAGGCGCCGCGGGCGGCCTCGGTTTCGCGCTGCACATGCTCGGCGCGCAGTTCGAAGCCGGCGCCGAAGTGGTCGCGCGCCAGGTCGGGCTCGATGCCGCGCTCGCCGGCGCCGACTGGCTGATCACCGGCGAAGGCCGCTCCGACGTACAGACGCTGCACGGCAAGGCGCCGTTCATCGCGTGCCGTCACGCGCAGGCCGCCGGCGTGCCCGCGTCGCTGTTGTCGGGTGCGGTCGACCCGGCCGCGCTGCCGCGCCTGTCCGAACATTTTTCCGGCTGCTTTTCGCCGGCTCCCGGACCGATCACGCTCGACGTCGCGATCCGCGACGCGGCGAATCTGCTCGCGAACGAAGCGGAACAATTGACGCGCCTGAAATACGGTGCACACTGACCGTTGACCCGAGCGCGCGATACAGGAACAATCGGGCCCGCCCTTTTTCTTCAGGATTCGACATGAAAGGCCGTCCAGCCGGGCTCGATCAGTTTCTGACCTATCGCCTCCACGCGCTCACGAAGCGCTCCGACCGCGGGATCGGCGAGGTGTACCGGCACAAGCTCGACATCTCGCTGCCCGAGGCGCGCGTGATCGCCGCCGTCGGTGCGTTCGGTCCGTTCTCGATCATGGATCTCGCGCGTCACACCAATCTCGACAAGAGCCAGGCCAGCCGCGCGGCCGAGGCGCTGCTGCGCCAGGGCCTGCTCGAGCGCAGCGCGAGCGAGGAAGACGGCCGGATCGTGCTGATCGCGCTGACTGCCGATGGCCGCGCGCTGCATCGCAAGATCATGCCGATCGTGCGCAAATGGAACGACGGCCTGCTCGCCTGCCTGTCCGACAGCGAACGCCAGACGTTCGAGCGGCTGCTCGACAAGGTCGTCGCGCACGCCACCGAGCGGGACGACTGAGCCGCATCACCGGCTCCGTGCCGGCCATATTGATCCGACGAATTCGACGGGCCGCCCACGTTGCCTGACCGGCAATGCGGGCGGCCCGCTTTGCGTCATGCGGCGGGCTCGACGAACGTCCCGCGCCTTCCCGCCGGCACCGGGCCGCGCCGCCCGCAGCCCGGCACGCGCTAGAGCCCGCTGTTCGCCGCACGCTGGCGCAGCAGCCCGAGCACCGCGTCGCAGTACGGGGTCGGCACGCCAAGCTTGCGGCCGAGCTCCGGAAACACACCGAGGATCGGCCCGATCTCGAGCGGACGCCCCGCTTCGACATCCTGCAGCATCGACGTCTTGAACGCGCCGAGCTTGCGTGTAACCGCGATCCGCTCGGGCCCGCTCATCCCCGTGGACAGGCCGAGCCGTGCGCCGATCGCCGCCGCCTCCTCCATCATCCGCAGCGCGAGTTCCTGCGTGAACGGATCGTCCAGCAACTGCTCGGCCGTCGACCCCGTCAGCGCACTCAGCGGATTCATGTTCATGTTGCCCCACAGCTTCGTCCAGATTTCGGTCCGGATCGCGGGCGTCGACTCGACGTCGAAACCGCCTGCCGCGAGCGCCGCGGCAAACCGTGCCGCAGCCACGTCGAGCCGCCGATCCGGCGCGCCGACGATCAGCCGGTTGCCGCGCCCGCGGCGCACGACGCCTGGCGCATCGGTGCTCGACGACAGGTGCACGACGCAGCCGATCGCCTGCGCAGGCGGCAACGCCGCCGACACCGCGCCGGCCGGATCGACCGCGTCGAGCGGCACGCCGTCGAGCGTTCCTGCCAGCCCGTGCGTGAACCACCACGGCAGCCCGTTCATCGCCGCGACGATCACGGTGTCCGGCCCGACCAGCAGCGCAATGCGCTCGGCCAGCGCCGGCAGCGCCTGCGCCTTCAGCGCGATTACCACGTAGTCCTGCACGCCGAGCGCGGCCGCATCGTCGCTCGCATGCACCGGCACCGACGAGGTTGCGCCCGCTTCGTCGATCACGCGCACGCCGTGCGCGTTCAGCGCTTCGAGCGTCGCGCCGCGCGCGTACGCGCTCACGGTCATGCCGGCCCGCGACAGCGCGGCCGCGAGCAATCCGCCGATCGCGCCGACCCCGACCACCGCCGCGCGCGCCGACCCTGAATTCGTGTCGTTCATGATGGAATTCCGTCTCATGGAAGCTGACGAGCATAGCGCTCAATGGTTGCGGGCACAACCATTCACGCGGAACTGCGCCATGCGCCCGCATCCGCAGGCTTCAGCGCGGCATGCCGCCGGCTTCGACGGGCTCGTCGTCGGCCACGCTGCCCGTCGCGCCGAGCACGCCTGCGATCTGGCTCTTGTCGTGCATGCCGAGCTTGCGGTACGCGCAACGCAGGTAATGACGCACCGTCGTCGGCGAAATGGCCATCTGCTGCGCGACTTCCTTGTGCGACCGCCCGGCGCCGTAATAGCGGATCGCCGCCAGCTCGCGCGGGCTCAAGCGGTCGAGCAGCGAGCGCGGCCGCGCCTCGATCTGGAACAGCCCCGCGACCGGCACGCACTGGATGCGCAGCGCGTCGCCGACGAACGGCTGGCCCGACTGGCGCCGCAGGTGCGCGACGAGCGGCTCCGGCACGCGCGCGCCGGCCCAGGCCGGCCACTCGGTGCGCAGTACGTCGTCGAAACCGTGATCGGCATGGTGCAGCACCCCGAAGTTGTCGCACAGCGCGCGTGCCGCCGGCGCCACCGACTCGGGACGCTCGCGCGTGAGCTGCGCGGCGCGATTGATCGTCAGCGCGGCGGCAAGGTGAGGAATCACCTCCTCGAAGCGACGCGCATCGTCGTCGCTGAACGGGCGGTTGAGGCCCTGCCGGTAAATCGACATGAACGTCGTCAGGCCGAAGCGGCGATCGAGCGTGCACACGCACATCAGCTGCGCGAGCCCGTACTTCACGCACCAGTCGCGAAACCGCACGTCGAGCCCCGGCTCGACGACCGTCAGCCGCACCGCGCGGCCGTGCGCACCGTGCAACGTGCGATGTGCCAGCGGATCGCAATCGCGCACGCGCTTCCAGTCGATGAAGAACGCATGTGGCAGACGGTACAGGAAGCTGTTGTGCATCACGGGGCCGGTCGGCGCATGGGTCGCGACGCCGGTCCACGCGGCGTCGAACGGAATGAGCGCCTGCAGCAGCGAAAAGAACCGGCATTCGAATTCGCCGATGCCGGACCGCGCGGCCACCGCGTACAGGTCGAGCAGCATCAGGCCGAGTTCGCGCTGCGCGGCGTCGCCATCCGTGACGCCGTCGAAATCGGCGCGTCGGGACGGCAGCGGCGGCCACGCGAATTCGTCGAGCACGATGGCGGCCGGCACGTCGCGCAGCGCATCGAGATCCTGCCCGATATCCGTCGTGATCCTCACCTTTCGCTCCCCTGCCCGATCGGGCTGCTGACGTGCGCAACGACACCGGCCGATTATAGCGAGCGGCTTTTTTGGCGGGTCACGGTGCCGGAACGGGCGCCAGCCCCATCCATTTGAACGGTGCGCGGCACGTTGCTGCTGCGCAGCACGCCGTGCCGCGGCCTCGCACGGCGCCGATGCCGCGCACTGCGGGTTTTCCACACCGTTCATCTGTACGACTGTTCGAAGGTTTTCCCGCTGCGGACACTGCGTCCCGACTACACCAACGACAAACGATGCAGCACGGTATGGAGAACCCCACGTGACGAAATCCCGCTTCATCCGCACGGCCGCGACCGCCGCGACGCTCGTCGCGTGCAGCGCCGCCGCACACGCGCAGTCCGCCCTCACGCTGTACGGCGCGCTCGACGCCGGCGTGCAATACCTGACGCACGCCGACGGGCGCCACTCGAGCGTACAGCTGCAGAACTACGGCATCCTGCCTTCGCAGGTCGGGATCAAGGGCCACGAGGATCTCGGCGGCGGCTGGCGGGCGCTGTTCAAGCTCGAACAGGGCCTCAACCTCAACGACGGCACCGCGACCGCACCGGGCTACGCGTTCTTCCGCGGCGCGTACGTCGGCATCGCGGGGCCGGTCGGCACCGTCACGCTCGGCCGGCAGTTCAGCGTGCTGTTCGACAAGACGCTGTTCTACGACCCGCTCTGGTACGCGTCGTACAGCGGCCAAGGCGTGCTCGTGCCGATGAACGCGAACTTCATCGACCATTCGTTCAAGTACCAGTCGCCGACGTTCGCGGGCTTCGACGTCGAGGCGCTCGCCGCGACGTCCGGCGTCGCCGGCAATACGCGCGCCGGCCGTGTGCTCGAACTCGGCGGCCAGTACACGAGCAACGGCCTGTCGGTCAGCGCGGTGCTGCATCAAGCGCACGGCGAGGTGTCGCCGGCCGACGACACGTCCGCGCGACGCCGCGAACTCGGCACGCTGGCCGCGCGTTATGCGTTCGCCACGCTGCCGCTCACCGTCTATGCGGGTGTCGAACGCCTGACCGGCGACCTCGACGCCGCGCGCACGATCGTCTGGGGCGGTGCGCGCTACCAGACGTCGAGCGGGATCGGCCTGAACGCCGGCGTCTACCACACCGATTCGCCTACGCCGGCCATCGGCCACCCGACGCTGTTCATCGCGAGCACCACGTACGCGCTATCGAAACGCACCGTCGCGTACGTGAACCTCGGCTACGCGCGCAACAGCGGCCAGAGCTCGCAGACCGTCTACGAGTACGACCCGACGCCGCTCGCCGGCGCGTCCCAGTTCGGCGCGATGGTCGGCATGTACCACCTGTTCTGACTTCCCCAACGAGATCCCGCCATGAAAACCCTGTCCCCGGATGCCGCACGCTCGCCCGACGGCCGCGCGCCGGCCTTCGCACGCTCGACGCTCGTCGCGCTCGTCGTATTCGCGGCGATCACGCCGCTGCTGCTGCTCGTTGCACCGGCCGTCGCCGGTCAGCTCGCGACGCAACTCGGGCTGTCGGCGTCGCAGATCGGCACCTACTTCTTCGTCGAACTCGGTGCGTTCAGCCTCGCGACCGTGCCGTCGTACCTGTGGCTCGGCCGGGTCGACGCGCGCCGCGTCGCCGCGTTCGCCATCGCGCTGTTCGGCGCGGGCAACCTGCTGACCGCGCTGTGGATGCCGGGCTTCGCCGCGCTGCTCGCGCTGCGCGCCGTCACCGCGCTCGGCGGCGGCTCGCTGATGGTGCTCTGCATGACGAGCGCGGCGACGAGCGAGAACAGCGACCGCGTGTACGGCCTGTGGGTCGTCGGCCAGCTGATCGCGGGCGCGATCGGCCTGTTCGTGCTGCCGCACGTATTCGCCGCGTTCGGGCTGCGCGCGCTGTATGTCGCGCTCGCCGCGCTCGCGCTGCTCGCCGCACCGCTGTCGCGCGGCTTTCCGTCGTCGCTCGGCACGCGGTCGACGCCTGCACGATCCGCGCGCGGGGGCGCGACGCAGACGCCGCGACGCTTCGTCGTACTCGCCATCGGTGCAGTGCTGACGTTCTATCTCGCGATCGGCAGCGTGTGGACGTTCGCGAGCCGCGCGGCGGCCGAGGCCGGGCTCGATCCGCAGTCGACCGGCAACGTGCTCGCGATCGCAAGCGTGATGGGGATCGCCGGCGCGGCGCTCGCCTCGTGCGCGGGTGGGCGGCTCGCGCGGCGCGCGATGCTGGCGGCCGGTTACGCGCTGCTCGCGGCGTCGCTCATGGCGCTCACCGCGATGCGCGACACCGGCGGCTACAGCGCGGCGATCTTCGCGTTCAAGTTCGCGTGGACGTTCGTACTGCCGTTCATCCTCGCGACCGTCGCACAGATCGACACGTCGGGCCGCCTCGTCGCGACCCTCAATTTCGTGATCGGCGCCGGTCTCGCGGCCGGCCCGCTGCTCGCCGGACTGATGCTCGACGCCGGCGGCACGATGCACGCGCTGTTCGCGGCCGCGACGGCCGTCGCGATCGTGTCGTTCGCCGCGCTGCGCCATATCGATCGCCGCGCCCGGCCCTCCCTTTCCTCCCAACCGTGACAGGTCACGCATCCATGAATCGCACTGCCTTCTTCACCGACGAACGCACTTTCTGGCATACCGGCGGCACGCACGCGCTGTTCTTTCCGGTCGGCGGCTGGGTTCAGCCGCCGTCGAGCGCGGGCTACGCGGAATCGCCCGATTCGAAGCGCCGCTTCCTTTCGCTCGTCCAGGCGTCGGGGCTCGCGGCACAGCTCGACCTGCGCGGTGCCGAGCCGGCTACGACCACCGATCTGTTGCGCATTCATCCGGCGCACTATCTCGACGCGTTCAGCGCGCTCAGCGACGCGAACGGCGGCGACCTCGGCGATCTCGCGCCGTTCGGCAAGGGCAGCTACGAGATCGCGGCGCTGTCCGCCGGTCTCGCGATCGCGGCCGTCGATGCGGTCGTCGGCGAGCGGGCGGCCAATGCGTTCTCGCTGTCGCGGCCGCCCGGCCATCACTGCCTGCGCGACCGCCCGATGGGCTTCTGCATGCTGGCGAACATCCCGATCGCGATCGAGGCCGCCCGCGCGAAATATGGCATCGAGCGCGTCGCGGTGATCGACTGGGACGTGCATCACGGCAACGGCACGCAGTCGATCTACTACGACGATCCGGATACGCTGACGATCTCGCTGCACCAGGACCGCTGCTTTCCGCCCGGCTACAGCGGCGCGGACGACCGCGGCGAAGGCGCGGGCCTGGGCGCGAACCTGAACGTGCCGCTGCTCGCAGGCAGCGGCGACGACGCGTATCGCTACGCGTTCGAGCGGATCGTGCTGCCGGCGCTGGCACGCTTCCAGCCCGAGCTGATCGTCATTGCGAGCGGCCTCGACGCGAGCGCCGTCGATCCGCTCGCGCGCATGCAACTGCATACCGACAGCTACCGGTTCATGACGCGCGCGGCGAAGGATGCCGCGCAGCGCCATTGCGGCGGGCGGCTCGTGATCGTTCACGAAGGCGGGTATTCGGAAGCGTACGTGCCGTTCTGCGGGCTCGCGATCATCGAGGAACTGAGCGGCATTCGCACCGATGTCGCCGATCCGATGCTCGATCTCGCGATCGCGCAGCAGCCCGGTGAGCGGTTCGTCGCGTTCCAGCGGGCGCTGCTCGACGAACTGGCTGCATCGTTCGGGTTGTAACGCTCGGGAACGGATGTGACAGGGCCGGCCCGCGCCGGCCCTTGCGCGATCCGTGCGGATGGGGTTTCCTGTGCCTTTACCCCTGTTCCGGCCCGAGGCCGCACTCTTCCGATGAAATCGTCCCCGCGCGATGACAACGACAACGCCAAAACGCGCCGCCAGCCGTCGAAGCTGGTCCAGAACATCGCCGCCGTCACGGTCGGCCTCATCACGTTCGCGATCGGCGCGGCGTGGGTGATCTATAGCTGGGTCGTCGATCGCGAAGCGCAGTATTTCGCGATTCCGCTGGTGTTCTCGGTGCCGGTGATCGTCGCGGTCGCGATCCGGAGTTTCTGGGAGTAGGCGCGCCTGAAACGACGAAGCGTTCACCTACGATCCATTTGCAACCTTGCATCCGCTCATGGCGCTCATGCTGCCCTGACCCACGATACTGAGCGCGGAAACAGCCACGACCGTGCCGACCAATTTCAGCACCGATTCCGTCGACGGCCGCTCGTCTTCGGTGATCCGCCACCCCGAATAAGGGGAATTGGTACAGTCGAGTGGCTTCCTGGCCATCGACTCGGTCCTCGCACTCCACGCCACGTTATCGGCGGGCGTGGCCGCAAATACCGACGTCGCCAGCATCAGCACCGGCACCGCTATCGACACGCGAACACGATTCATCATGAGCAGAGATCCCCGGGCAAACATCGTGACTGCCCGACATTGCCCCCAATATTACACACGGTTACACGCGATCGCGTTGACATACGCCCGAGAACCACGCCATACAGCCCGTCCCGGGAAACATTCGCGCGTGTCGTTATCTTATCGTCAGCGAACCCGCCGAGCACGGATGACCGCGCCGCCGGCGGCCGTTCCGGTCGCAAAATTCAGTTGCCCGACGCAATAGACGGTAGACCCGCGCGCGAGACTTTCTCGCACGAGCGGCGTCACCATATCAAGCGGACTCCCGGTGCCGTATGAAGCCGCGAGTTGCGAAAAGGTCCCCTGCTCTCCGAACGTCGCCGAGGCCGTGCTGATCCCCTGCACAGAATTGGTGACGGCAGTCGCACTGGCCGGGCTGTAACTGGCGGTGCACGAGATATCCCAGTCCCCGGCGGCAAGCGGGAGGCTCGCCAGATTGACCGGGGTTGCCGTTGCGAGGCTGACCGATGTGCGCGCAGTCGTCACCTTGCGATACTCGCCCACACTGCCTGCATTTGCATCGTCGTTCGTGATCGTGCCGACGATACCGGCGGTCGACGACGGCGTAATGCTTTGCTTGAACGTCGAGGTAGACGGGCCGATCGTTAGCGACGCCGTCGAATTCGGGACGATGGTCAACGGGACGGTGTCGTGCGTGCCGTCACGGACATACCAGTTTCCGCCTGATGCCACGTTGTTCGTCCAGACCTGCCCGCCGAGTGACCATGTCATCTGATTGCCTTCGGTTCCGGCCAGCACTACACCGCCACCGTAGAACGTGGTCGGCGGCCTCGCGCCCGCACCAATGACAAATGCATCCGCCTGTCCGTTTCGAAACGCAACCGGACGATAGCTGCCGGTACCGGCAATCGTCTCCGTGAACACGTAGCGATTGTTCGCATAATCCGTACCCATCCAAAGATGTTCTTCTGCATGCGGGATGGCGGACATCGTCACGCCGAGAAATGCATTGTTCCTGTTCGTCGGGCGGTACAGCGTCAGATTGGTGTCGTAACCCGATGTCCCACTGGAATTGAGGCCCTGCAGCACCGCCGTATTGATCGCGTCGGACTTCAGTGCCACACCGTCATTTACGTTGATGTTCGACGTGGCAATGAACCCTCCAAGCGAAGTCACAGCGAGGCTTTTCGCGGTACTGCTACCCGTCCCGCCAAAGACCAGCACGTTGTTCGCGTTGTTGTTCGCCGTGATGACATCGCTGCCGTTCGTGACGCTCAACCCTTTCGTCGCGGAAAGACTGGTAAAGGTGCCTGGTGCGGATATGGCGCGACTGATGACGGTGATATACGGTAGCGGAACGAGCCCGGTTGTCGACAGCGGGGACAGTCCGCTGAAGGTGCCGCCGGCAATCGAGATACGCGGAGTCGTCATGTTGCCAGCCGCCGACGACGGGTCGCTCTGAGCGAGTACAGAACTCTCCTGCAACAGCAGGAACGACAAGACCACAAACAGTTTTTTCACCAAATGTCCCTCATGACGACGAGAGCGGGCCACCGTTGTTCGAGTGCACTCGAGACCTGGCCGGAAGCGTGGTCGGGCGGCACATGAACATTCAGCGTTGAACATGGTAAAGGCCAGGTCGCCAACGCTGGCGATCTCGCCTCGCACGACGACGAATTGCCGAGCAAGCGCGTTGATACGGCCTGTCTGGTCCCTGGAGGCGCGCCTTTGTCTTCCGCTCGAATCGTAGGCGGAACGATACGGAACGCATCAGACATGTGGCGTCCCCAACCGTTCCCGTATGCCCGGACACCGTGCGCTCCCGGGCTGTCCCTGCAGTCGGCGCAGTTTGCGGGACATAACAAGCGGGCGGCACTGTGCCATTTCAACGCCCGCGATTGGCGAAACGGCGGGCGCCTGGAATGCCTCAATTCCGCCATGCGCTTGGGAAACGGCGAGCGGCACCGAAAACAAAAGCCCCGCAAGTCTTTGACTCGCCGGGCTTTTCGACCAGGCGCGAAAACCGCTTGGGAGTATCTGTGGTGCGTGAGGCGGACTCGAACCGGCACACCTTTGCGGGCGTCGGGACCTAAACCTTGTGCGTCTACCAATTTCGCCACTCACGCGCAATTCGCGAAGCGCAGTATTTCGCGATTCCGCTGGTGTTCTCGGTGCCGGTGATCGTCGCGGTCGCGATCCGGAGTTTCTGGGAATAGGCGCGCCTGAAACGACGAAGCGCCGCGGTCGGGCGACGCGCGGCGCTTGTGTTGTCGGCTCGTTTCAGATGAAGCGGAGAATGCTGCGACTCGCTTCGCTGGTCACAGGCCGGGACGCGGGCAAGGATTCGCGGCGGCGCCCTGATAGCCGCCGGCGACGGCGCCGAGCGCGGCGCCAGCCAGCGACGTACCGAGCGCCTTCAGCACGTTTTCGGTCGACAGCTTCTCACCGCTCGACATCACGCGCCCCGAGTACGCGGAGCACGCCGACGACGATGCAACCGTCTGTACGGGTTTAGCGCTCCATGCGATGTTCTCGGCAGGCGTTATTGGAGAAAGCCGGCGCGGCCAGCATCAGCGCCAGAACGGAAATCGGGATGCGTACGGTGTTTCTCATCGGTGGCCCCTCGGTATATTTATGCTTCTCGTATTCGATCGCGAACACGATACTACATGCGGCCCGATTTCAGTGCGCGTTCGCACGGACGCACGTCGGCGAATAAAACAGGCATCAATGAAAAAAGCGCTGCGGTCGGCCGACCGCAGCGCTTTTTTCATGAACGGCCCCGACAGGGGGGCGTCCACCTTCTGGTGCTGAGGCCTGATTCGAACTAGTGAATCTGAGCCTTTACTATCAAGCCGATGGGCTTTGGTCGCTCAGAAGTGGCCCCCATAGTTGCCCCCATTACACGTTCCTGCGATTGCCGAAGCTCTGTTCGTGTCCTCGGTAATACTCAGCACTCGGTCGTTGGACTGACCCAAGCCCCAGCAGATCCGACGAGAGTGTTAATTATGTCAAGCAAGGCGAGAATGAAAATCGATATTGGTGGCGACCGATGGTCCCTCGCGACAATTCAAGGCGTCGACCCGGCCGAGGCTGTCACGGCAACCCGTGACAGCCTTTCGAAAGCCCTTGCGCGGCACGCCGGCATCCGCCGCCGCGCCGCACCGGGCCCGCTCATTTACTCACCCAGATACGCAGCCCGCACCTTCGGATCATCGAGCATCTGCTTCGCGTCGCCTTCCATCGTGACCGTGCCGGAATCCATCACGTAGCCACGGTCCGCCGCCTGCAGCGCGAGGCGCGCGTTCTGCTCGACC
>NZ_CAJPGH010000049.1:0-29801 GCF_905339605.1 Burkholderia sp. BCC1972
GCGCCGAATGGCTAGTGACGACGCATCCAGCACCCACCTTTTGACGACACCTCCACTCAAGAAACGACAACCGTAAATTCGATGCCCGATTCAAAGTCCAGCGTCGTGGTCGAAAATCGCGGATCGTCGTCGAGGTAGTGCTTGTACGGTCGAACGGCGTCCTCGGCTGTATACATGTTGTCGGCCAGTACCACCGATCCCGGGCGCAGCAGTCGCTCGATCTGCTTGAACAGTTTCAGATAGGCGTCGGCCCATACGTCGATAAATACCAGGTCGAACGTACCGTCCAGCTCGGCAACGGTGTCGAATACGTTGCCCTCCCGCATGTCCACATAGGCGTCCAGGCCCGCTGTTCTGACGTGCGCGCGCAGATGCGCACACTTGAGCGCATCGCACTCGGTCGCCACGACCACGCCTCGGCCCAAGGTACGCAGTGCCTCGGCGAAATACAGGGTGGACACGCCGCGGGAGCTGCCGAGTTCGAGGATTCTCGCCGGCCGTCGCGAAAGCACCATGTTGCGCAAGAATCTTCCCGTTTCCGCCGACACGGCCAACGATAGCGGACTGCCTTCCGAGGTCGCGAAGTCGTCGGTGGACAGCCCGAGATTCTCGAGAAACCGTCCACGCAGCCGAGGCGCAAGCGCCTCGTATTCGTCGCCGAGCGACAGGAACGCTTCGTCCGATCCCTCGAACTGCGCGCGGGCGCGCGCGATGATTTCCGCGCGGCTCTCCTCATGAAGCCGTTGCAGAAGAGCAATGGTGGATGAAGCCATAAGTTTCCCTTGAAGAGATTGATGAAGTCGACGCGGTATCCGGCGATCGCCCGCTCCGCCAGGCTTCCTGTACTGTCGTTCCGTCATCGATGCGCCCAGGCGGCGCTACGTCCTGCGGGCGAGCGTGATGGCGCGTTCGGGACACGCCGTCACGCAAAGTCCGCATGAACGGCAGGCTTGCGCATTCGGCGTGTAGGCGACTGTCATTCCGTGCACGCGCTGCTTCAGGCGATGCATCAAACCGAGGCCGAGGTAATCGGCGTTGTCGATGCGCCGGATCTCGAACACGTTCTCGGGGCAAACGGCAACGCAATCCCCCTTGCCCTCGCAACGTTTCAGGTCGACGATCGGCGCAATCACCCCCGGCTTCTGCTTGCAGTCGCCTGTCGATTTCTCGCGCATGTTCACTCTCCCGCACGCGGGTTGCTGTCCGATCTCCATGCTGCCCGAAAACGCTCGCGTTCTTCCGGCGTCATCGATTCCCACTTGCGCCAGTGGCGCCGGCCGTGCCAGCCGCGGTGCCCGCGGAATCCGCCGAACAGAATGCGGCTCAACACGAGCAGGCCCAGCGCATGGGCAAAGTCGATCGTACGGGCGCCGACGAACAGGGCCGGCATCACCCAGTTCCACAGCATCATGACGACCCATCCAAGCACGCCTATGGCGATCACCACGAGCAGCGCCTTGCCGGCACATCTGATTCGAAAATTCATCCGTCGACTCCGTTAGTTATCCAGTTCGTCATAAATGGGCTGCAGTCGGGCGCGCAGATGCAAGACCGCATAACGTTTGCGCGCGAGCAGGGTATTGAGCGCGATACCGCTTTGCGCGGTCATCTCCTTGAACGACTGCCCTTCCAGTTCATGCGCAATGAAAACCTCACGCTGATTGGGTGGCAACTCGTCGAGTGCATCCTGCAAGGCCTTGAGCACCAGCGTGCGCGCGTAGCGTGCTTCGGGGCCGGCGTCGTGCGCCGGGAGCGCGAGGTCCAGTCGATACTCGTTGTTCGCTTCGTCCGCGGCGTCGAGCAATTCGGTCAGCGGCTGCTCTTTCTTCTTGCGAAAACGATCGATGATGCGGTTGCGCGCAGTACGGAAAAGCCACGCGCTCGCCTGTTCGATGGGGGCAGGCAGGCGATAGGCCTGCACGAATTCGTGAAACACATCCTGCAGGATGTCTTCGGCATCGTCCGGGTCGCGGATCCGGCGCCGGATGAAATTCACTAGTCTCGTTCGTTCACGCATCACCGTCGCCGTGATGTCGCGGTCTGGGTCGGTCATCATGTGCGAAGTGGGTGGCGATTCCATGCCTGTGAAGACGTTTCAGGCGCCGGAATATTGTGGCGCGTGTGAAAATTCGCTGCCGGGCACATCTTTGCCATGCGCCACCGACAGTCGGCACGGTAGCCCGGTCTTGCCGAATCGGTCCCGTCTTCCTCCCGCGACTCCGCAACCCGGCCGGTCCCTTATCCGAACTGGTCTGGCCAGTCAGGCCTTAAGTTCTCCCGACCGCTGTCGTTAAACAGGACGTTGCCGGCCTCCGGCGACCCCATTCAAATAACGCGGTAATGGAGATCGAAGTCATCATGCTGTCCTCGATTCGTGCTCGGATACTTGCGACCTGCGTCGCCATCGTGGTCACGGCGCTGGCCGTGACGGGGGGGCTGGTCTATTACGTCGTCAAGAACCACAACGACGAGGCCATCGACCAGAATCACAAGTCGATCCTCGCCGGTCACGCGCTGGCGATCAACGAATGGGTGGCCAGCAGAGCACGGGAAACCCAGGCACTCGCCGACACGATCGCGATCGGCGAAGGCGACCCGCTGCCGGCGTTGAAGCTGCTCGGCAAGTCGGGCGGTTTCGAGGTGCTGACGCTCGGCCTGCCGGACAAGACCGCGTTCTCGAACGTCCCGCTCGCGCCCGGCTACGACCCGACCGCACGCCCCTGGTACAAGCAGGCCGTCAGCGCGGGCCAGCTGGTCGTGACGGCGCTCTACCGTGATGCAACGACGGGCAAGCCGGCGGTTGCGTTTGCGGTGCCCGTGGTACGCGACGGCACGGTGAAGGGCGTACTGGCCGCCAGCCTGTTCATGGAGAGCGTGAGCGCGATCGTCACCTCCGTTCACCCGACACCGGCGAGCTTCGCATTCCTGGTGGACAAGAGCGGCCGCGTGATCGCGTCGGCCAAGACCGACCTGATCATGAAGCCCGCGACCGGTCTTTCGCCGGTGCTCGATTCCGAACACCTCGGCGCGCTGCAGTCGGCATCCGCGCCCGTCGCGGTCGACGTCGACGGGGCCACCAAGCTGGTGCGCGCACAGCCGATCGCCGGCACCGACTGGTCGCTGGTGCTCGCGCTCGACAAGGCGGACGTGACGGCCGGCATGCGTGCGGTCGCGACGACGACGCTGGCTGCCATCCTGATCGTTGCCGTCATCGCGGCGGCACTCGTCGGCGCGATGACGAACGCGGCCTTCAAACGCATTCTGCTGGTTCGCGATGCGCTCACGGACGTCTCGAGCGGTAGCGGCGACCTGACGAAACGCCTGCCTGCCGACGGCGCGGACGAAGCTGCGCAGATCGCGCATGCGTTCAACCTGTTCGCCGAAAAGATCAGCACGATCCTGCTGCAGATTCGCGAGTTCAGCGAATCCGTCAACCTGGCGAGCGCCGAGATTGCGCAGGGCAACCAGGATCTGTCGAGCCGGACCGAACATGCGGCGTCGAGCCTTCAGGAAACGGCCGCCGCGCTCGAGGAAATCGCCGGCACGGCCCGCAACTCGGCCGATGCGGCAAGCCAGGTGAGCCGTCTGGCGGAATCCGCGTCGAACGTCGCGCTGCGCGGCGGCTCGGTCGTGAGCGAGGTCGTGTCGACGATGAACGACATCACGCAAGCGTCCGGCGAGATCGCCAATATCGTCGGCGTGATCGACGGCATCGCGTTCCAGACCAACATCCTCGCGTTGAACGCCGCCGTCGAGGCAGCACGCGCGAACGAGCACGGCCGTGGCTTCGCGGTCGTCGCGGGCGAGGTGCGTGCACTCGCGCAACGTAGCGCGCAGGCCGCCAAGGAGATCAAGCAACTGATTCACTCGTCGGTCGAAAAGATCGAAGGCGGCTCCGGACTCGTCCAGACGGCCGGCGCGACGATGGACGAAATCGTCGCGGGCGTGCGCAGCATCACGGGCGTGATCGCCGAGATTACCGTCGCGGCAAAGGAGCAGAGCACGGGTCTCGAACAGGTGAATCAGGCCGTGTCGCATCTCGACGATGCGACGCAGCAGAATGCGGCGCTCGTCGAGCAGTCGGCCGCCGCGGCGACGTTGCTGCGCGAGCAGGCCGCCAGGCTCGCGCAGACGGTCGGCGAGTTCAAGCTCGAGGACCATCGTGCATCGACGTCGCAGCCGGCCTGACGAGGCGCGATACCGGCTGCGTCCATCCGCGACATGGGCGGGCGCAGCGTCCTTCACGCGTGCGTGACTGTCCGGTCAGCCGGAATCGCGCGCAGCCTACATGACCTGCGAAGCATGTCCGGCGACGACGCGCCAGCCGGCGCCCGAGCGGCGCCAGAGACGCGTATAGGCGAACGTGCCGTTGAACGCCGCGCCATCGAAATGGCCGGCGAGTGTCGCTTTCGTCGTGGTCAGGGTCATCGCGTCGATCGCGCATGCGCGCATCTCGTGGACGTCGAGCTTCTCCAGGCGCAGAAGCTTCGAGCGATGCGCGGACAGATCGTCCTCCTTCGAGATGACCTGGCCGGTCGGGACGGTGAACACCAGCTCGTCGTCCAGCAGCGCATCGAGCGCGTCGATATCGTTGACCAGCATCGCCGCGCGTAACGCGGTTTCAAACGGTTCGATGACGGTACGGATTGCTTCCATGTCGGATCCTCGCTGGGTTGTGACTGCGCACGCAATGGCGACGGACAAAGCCTACCGCGCATTCGACAGTGCCTGACTACGGACGAACCGGCGAGCCGGCTCGGCGGTGCGGACGTGTCGCGGATCGTTGGCCTGTCGCTGACGTCGCTCGTCCATGACGCGGGCCGCAAGCCGTTCTCGCGGCCGCTGCGAGGTGCCGCGGCGAGCGTCGACCGGATTGCCCGGAGAGTCGGCGCCCGGTTGACGTTACAGCGTGAGCGTTCGCAGGCGTTCGACTTGTGCTTCGAGCCCGAGGTCATGGGCGGCGTGCTTCACGGCTCCGCCTTCGCCGCATGCACGTCACGCCGGAACGCGCCGGGGCTCGTGCCCGTCCATTTGCGAAACGCGCGATGGAACGCGCTCGGCTCGGTGAAACCGAGTTCGGCCGCGATCTCCGCGACGCTGAGCGCGTGCCCGCGCAGCAGCGACTGGGCCAGCGCGCCGCGCAGCTCGTCCTTGATCGCCGCGAAGCTTTGTCCTTCGCTGCGCAAGCGCCGCCGCAGCGTCGCCGGCGTCGTGCCGAGGCGAACGGCCAGCGCATCGAAGTCGGGCCACTCGGCGGCTGGCAGCGCTTTCAGGTGCGCGCGCGTCTTCGCGACCCAGCCGGTATCGTGCCGGTAGCGGACCAGCAGGTTGCCGGGCGCGCCGCGCAGGAAGGCTTTCAGCGCCTGCGCGGAGCGGATCGTCGGCAGCGCGAGGTACGCGGCGTTGAACGCGAGCCGGCTGTCGGGCCGGTCGAAATGCACGGGCACGCCGAAGAACTGGTGATAGTCGCTGCGCTGATCGGGGCTCGGGCACGCGAAATCGATACGCTGCAGCGGAATGCGCCGGCCGGTCAGCCAGCACGCGACGCCGAGCAGGATCAGCCAGAACGTCCGGTACGCGAACGCCGGATACGGCGCGCCCGACTGCGTCAGCACGATCTGCGCCTGCCCGTCGGCCACGACGAGCTCGCCATGCGGCTCGTCGAGCACCACGCGCATGAACTGCAGCGCACGCCGCAACGCCTGCTCGAGCGTGCCGGCGTGCAGCACCGCGTGGCAGAGCAGCGTGAAGCTGCCTTGCCGCATCGGGCGCGCGGCGAGGCCGAAGAATTCGTCGTCGAGCGTGCCGGCGATCGCCAGCCACAGCCGGCCGTACTGCTGCGGCGTGACGGGCTCGTGCACGGTGGCCGGCAGGCCGGCGGCGCGCAGCACCGGTTCCGTCGGCAACCCGCGCCGGCGCAGGCACGCGAGCGCATCGTCGACGAAATCCGGCGAAATCATCTGCGGCCCCATTTTTTTGCATCCTCCCGACATGGCAAAAGCGATCACGATTCTAGATTCTGTTTGTCATTGATTGCAATGTGCGGGCTGTCTACTATCGAGATATCCCCCGTCGCGCCCCTGGCTCGCCGGCGGCTATAACGCACAGGAGACACGCATGCCTGATGGAGCTACCGCCCGGGCGGTGCCGGCCTACGCCGACGCCGTGGCCCGGTTCAGTATCGAGACCGCCGCCGCGCAGTTGCACGGCGACCTGGAGCGCGGCCTGAACGCGTGCGTCGAATGCTGCGACCGGCACGCGACGGCGGATGCGGTCGCCCTCGACTGGATCGACATCGGCGGGCAGCACCACCGCTTCACGTTCGCGCAGATGCAGGCGCTGTCGGCCCGGGTCGCGAACCTGCTCGTCGCGCAGGGCGTGAAGCCGGGCGACGTCGTGGCCGGCATGCTGCCGCGCACGCCCGAGCTCGTCGCGACGATCCTCGGCACGTGGCGCGCGGGCGCCGTCTATCAGCCGCTGTTTACCGCGTTCGGCCCGAAGGCGATCGAGCACCGGCTGCGTATGAGCCATGCACGCGTCGTCGTGACCAACGTCGCGAATCGCGCGAAGCTCGACGAGATCGCCGATTGCCCGCCGGTCGCGACGGTGCGCGAAGCAGGCGAGACGCTGCCGGCGCACGACATCGATTTCCGCGCGGCGCTCGATGCGCAGGCCGATACGTTCGAACCCGTGCTGCGCAAGGGCACGGACCTGTTCATGATGATGTCGACGTCGGGCACGACGGGCTTGCCGAAGGGCGTGCCGGTGCCGTTGTACGCGCTGCTCGCGTTCGGTGCGTACATGCGCGAGGCGGTCGACCTGCGCGCCGGCGACCGGTTCTGGAACATCGCCGATCCGGGCTGGGCGTACGGCCTCTATTACGCGATCACGGGCCCGCTGCTGCTCGGCCATGCGACGACGCTCTACGAGGGCGGCTTTACGGTCGACAGTACATACGACGTGATCGAGCGGCTCGGCATCACGAGCCTGGCCGGCTCGCCGACCGCGTACCGAATGCTGATGGCCGCCGGGCCGGAGGCGGCCGCGCGCGTGAAGGGCAAGCTGCGCGTGGTGAGCAGTGCGGGCGAACCGCTGAATCCGGAAGTCGTGCGCTGGTTCGACGCGGCGCTCGGCGCGCCGATCTACGATCACTACGGCCAGACCGAACTCGGGATGGTCGTGAACAACCATCACGGTCTCGCGCACGCGGTGCATGTCGGTTCGGCCGGCTTCGCGATGCCGGGCTACCGCGTCGCGGTGCTCGACGACGCGGGCCGCGAGCTCGGCCCCGGCGAACCCGGCAACCTCGCGATCGACATCGCGCGCTCGCCGCTGCTGTGGTTCCACGGCTACTGGCAGCAGGACACGCCGGCGATCGCGGGCGGCTACTACCGGACCGGCGACAACGTCGAGCTGGAGCCGGACGGCACCGTGAGCTTCATCGGCCGCGCGGACGACGTGATCACGTCGTCCGGCTACCGGATCGGCCCGTTCGACGTGGAAAGCGCGCTGATCGAGCATCCGGCCGTCAGCGAGGCCGCGGTGATCGGCGTGCCCGATCCGGAGCGCACGGAGATCGTGAAGGCGTTCGTCGTCCTGTCGAAAGGCTTCGACGGCACGCCGGAACTGGCCGAGGAATTGAGCCTGCATGTGAAGCGGCGGCTGTCCGCTCACGCGTATCCGCGCGCGATCGACTTCGTCGACGCGCTGCCGAAAACCCCGAGCGGCAAGATCCAGCGCTTCGTACTGCGCAAGATGGAAGCCGAGAAGGCCGCTCAACCCTGAATACGGACTGCGAATGAATATCAAGGATCGCGTTTTTCTGATTACGGGCGCCGGTTCGGGCCTCGGCGCCGCGGTGGCGCGCATGGTCGTCGAGCAAGGCGGCAAGGCCGTGCTGCTGGACGTCAATGACGATGCGGGCACGAGCCTCGCGCACGAACTCGGCACGGCCGCACGCTTCGTGAAGACCGACGTGACGAGCGAGGCCGACGGCCAGGCGGCCGTCGCCGCCGCGCGCGACGCGTTCGGCCGCATCGACGCGCTGGTCAACTGCGCGGGCGTCGCGCCGGGCGAGAAGGTCGTCGGCCGCGACGGCCCGCACTCGCTCGACCGTTTCGCGCGTGCGGTGTCGATCAACCTGGTCGGCACCTTCAACATGATCCGGCTGGCCGCCGAAGCGATGTCGAAGCAGGACGCCGATGCGGAAGGCGAGCGCGGCGTGATCGTCAACACCGCATCGGTCGCGGCGTTCGACGGGCAGATCGGGCAGGCGGCGTATGCTGCGTCGAAGAGCGGCGTGGTGGGCATGACGCTGCCGATCGCGCGCGAACTCGCGCGCTTCGGCATTCGCGTCGTGACGGTCGCGCCGGGCATCTTCGCGACGCCGATGATGGCCGGCATGCCGCAGGACGTGCAGGACGCGCTCGGCAAGAGCGTGCCGTTCCCGCCGCGGCTCGGCCGCCCGGAAGAATTTGCGGCGCTGGTGCGCCACATCGCCGAGAACACGATGCTGAACGGCGAAGTCATCCGTCTCGATGGCGCGTTGCGCATGGCACCGCGCTGACACTGGAGGAAGCGAATCATGACGACTCAGGATCCGATCGTAATCGTGGGCGCGGCGCGTACGCCGATGGGTGGTTTTCAGGGCGACCTGGCGGCAGCCAGCGCGAGCGACCTCGGCGCGGTGGCGATTCGTGCGGCGCTCGAACGCGCGAACGTGCCGGCCGAACGCATCGACGAAATCGTGTTCGGCTGCGTGCTGCCGGCCGGCCAGGGCCAGGCGCCGGCGCGGCAGGCCGCGCTGAAGGCAGGGCTGCCGCTCGGCGCGGGCGCGACCACGGTCAACAAGATGTGCGGTTCGGGGATGAAGGCCGCGATGTTCGCGCATGACTTGCTGCTGGCCGGTTCGGCGGCGGTAGCCGTCGCGGGCGGGATGGAGAGCATGACGAATGCGCCGTACCTGCTGCCGAAGGCACGCGCGGGCATGCGCATGGGTCACGGACAGGTGCTCGACCACATGTTCCTCGACGGGCTCGAGGACGCGTACGAGAAGGGCCGCCTGATGGGCACGTTCGCCGAGGATTGCGCGCAGGCGTACCAGTTCACGCGCGAGGCGCAGGACGCGTTCGCGATCGCGTCGCTGACGCGCGCGCAGCGCGCGATTGTCGAAGGGCGCTTCGTGTCGGAGATCGCACCGGTGACCGTGAAGGCCGGCAAGACGGAAAGCGTCGTGTCGATCGACGAGCAGCCGGGCAACGCGAAGCTCGACAAGATTCCGACGCTGAAGCCGGCGTTCCGCGAAGGCGGCACGGTGACGGCAGCGAACGCGTCGTCGATCTCGGACGGCGCGGCCGCGCTCGTGATGATGCGCCGCTCGGAAGCCGAGCGCCTCGGCCTCACGCCGAAGGCCGTGATCGTCGGGCATTCGACGTTTGCGGACAAGCCCGGCCTGTTCGCGACCGCGCCGATCGGCGCGCTGCGCAAGCTGTCGGAGAAGACCGGCTGGAGCCTGCGCGACGTCGACCTGTTCGAGATCAACGAAGCGTTCGCGGTGGTGCCGATGGCCGCGATGCGCGACCTCGACCTGCCGCACGAGAAGGTCAACGTGCACGGCGGCGCGTGCGCGCTCGGGCATCCGATCGGCGCATCGGGTGCGCGCGTGATGGTGACGCTGCTGGCCGCGCTCGAAACGTATGGATTGAAGCGCGGCGTCGCATCGCTGTGCATCGGCGGCGGCGAGGCGACGGCGATCGCGATCGAGCGCATCGCGTAACGCATCGCGGATCACGCACGCTGCAACGCGGGCGACGGGTATCGTGCAAGGCGGACTTGCGCGATACCCGTCGCCCGATTTTCATTCCGGAGAACCAGGCTTCGGCGACACCGCGCCGCACGCACGAATCACGAGCTGCACGACCTGCTCGGTCTTCTCGTCGAACGTCTTCTTCGTGAACGTGCGCTTGCCGCTCAGCGCGCGGATCTGCGCATCGAAATCCGCGTAGTGCTGCGTGGTCGCCCAGATCAGGTACATCAGCGCATGCGCGTCGATCGGCGCGAGCAGCCCACGTGCGATCCAGCCGTCGATCACGCTCACGCGCGTGTCGAACCACGGCTTCACGCGTTCCGACAGGATGTCCTGCATGTGCTCGGCGCCGTGGATGATCTCGTTGGCCCAGACCTTCGAGCCGAGCGGGCGCCGCTGCGACAGCGCCATCTTCGCGCGCACGTAGCCGCCGATCGCCTCCACCGGATCGTCGCCGCCTTCGAACGAGCCGGCCGCGCGATGCCAATCCTCGAACAGGTCTTCGAGCACGCGGCGGTACAGCGCGAGCTTCGTCGGAAAGTAGTAATGCAGGTTCGCTTTCGGCAGGCCGGCGCGCTCCGCGATCATCGCGGTGCTTGCGCCGTCGAGCCCGCGTTCGGCGAACACGGCCTCCGCACAGGCGAGCAGATGCGCCTCGTTGGACTCGCGGATGTGTGCCTTGCGTCGCCGCATCGGGGCGGACGTTTCGTCGCTGTCGGTGGCTTCGGCTGCCGCCTCGTCATGTCTCATCGTTACCCTCGCGCGGCGGGCATGCCGCGTTGGGCTTCATTCTAGCTGCTGATCCGCGTCGAACGCACGCGTGCGGATACCGCGCATCCGCTGCGATGCTGCGTTGCGATGGCACGTTTCTCGCTCTGTCGATTCCCTGAAGAAAGACATTGCGCTGGTCATTTTGATCGTCTAAAACCTGTCCAATCGGACAGGATTCAACGTACTTCGCGAGCGACCGCGGCATGCACCACCCAAGGGCGGGCGTGCGCCGAAACAGGCATGACATGCACCGGCACAGACCGGCTGACGACATCACCGACCCCACAGGAGCGATACGAATGAATGCGGTATCGGAAACAGTGAAGCGGGCAGCGTTCGACACGTCGATCAAGGTCGACGGGAAGCGGTTGTGGGACAGCCTGATGGAGGTGGCGAAGATCGGCGCAACGCCGAAAGGCGGCGTGTGCCGCCTCGCGCTGACGGATCTCGACAAGGCCGGCCGCGACCTGATCGTCGGCTGGGCGAAGGACGCCGGCTGCACGGTGACGGTCGATACGATGGGCAACGTGTTCATGCGGCGCGCAGGCCGCGTGGCCGACGCGGCGCCGGTCGTCACGGGCTCGCACGCGGATTCGCAGCCGACCGGCGGCCGCTTCGACGGCATCTACGGCGTGCTTGGCGGCCTCGAGGTGATTCGCAGTCTCAACGATCGCGGGATCGAGACCGAGCATCCGGTCGAGGTCGTGATCTGGACCAACGAGGAGGGCTCGCGCTTCGCGCCCGCGATGGTTGCATCCGGCGTGTTCGCCGGCGTGTTTTCGCTCGAATACGGGCTGTCGCGCAAGGACGTCGACGGCAAGACGATCGGCGAGGAACTGGCGCGCATCGGCTACGCGGGCGAGGTGCCGTGCGGCGGGCGCAAGCTGCATGCGGCGTTCGAACTGCATATCGAGCAGGGGCCGATTCTCGAAGCGGAATGCAAGACGATCGGCGTCGTGACCGACGCACAGGGGCAGCGCTGGTACGAGGTCACGTTCACCGGCCAGGAAGCCCATGCGGGGCCGACGCCGATGCCGCGTCGACGTGACGCGCTGCTCGGCGCGTCGCGCGTGGTCGATCTCGTCAACCGGATCGGCCTCGATCATGCACCGTTCGGCTGCGCGACGGTCGGCATGATGCAGGTTCACCCGAACTCGCGCAACGTGATTCCGGGCCGCGTGTTCTTCACTGTCGATTTCCGGCATCCGGACGACGCGGTGCTCGCGAAGATGGATGCCGCACTGCGCGACGGCGTCGCGCGCATCGCGGCCGACATCGGGCTCGAAACGGCACTCGAGCAGATCTTCTATTACAAGCCGGTCGCATTCGATGCCGCCTGCGTCGAGGCCGTGCGCGGCGCGGCCGATCGCTTCGGCTACTCGCATCGCGACATCGTATCGGGCGCCGGGCACGACGCGTGCTATCTCGCGCAGGTCGCGCCGACGTCGATGGTGTTCGTGCCGTGCGTCGACGGCATCAGCCACAACGAGATCGAGGACGCGACGCCTGCATGGATCGAGGCCGGCGCGAACGTGCTGCTGCACGCGATGCTGTCGCGCGCATGCGAGCCGGCTTCATGACGCATCGACCGTAGCAGCCGTAAGGCTGCGTATCGCCTGATTGCAGGATTCCTCAGCATGACCGCCCCGACTGTGCATTCGCAGCCGGCGGGGACGGCTTTGTCTCCACTCAGTCGAAGGAACGCGTATGACCACCAAGCCAACCGGCGATATCGCCGCGCATCGCCTGTCGTCCACGCAACTCTCGTGCGAATTCGCCGATATCGCGCCGCTGCTCGATCCGACTGCCGCTGCCGCCGCTGCAAGCCGCTGCCACTACTGCTACGACGCGCCGTGCGTGCAGGCGTGCCCGACGCAGATCGACATCCCGAGCTTCATCCGCAAGATCGGCAACGGCAACCTGAAGGGGGCCGCGACCGACATCCTGTCCGCGAATCCGCTCGGCGGGATGTGCGCACGCGTATGCCCGACCGAGATCCTGTGCGAAGGCGCATGCGTGCGGAATCACCAGGATGCGCAGCCCGTCGCGATCGGCGCGCTGCAGCGGCATGCGACCGACTGGGCGATGGAAACCGGTGCGGTGCAGTTCCGGCGCGCGCCCGACACGGGCCGCCACGTCGCGGTGGTCGGCGCGGGGCCGGCCGGGCTCGCGTGCGCGCACCGGCTCGCGCTGGCCGGGCATCGCGTCACGCTGTTCGACGCGCGCCCGAAGGCCGGCGGCCTCAACGAATACGGGATCGCCGCGTACAAGACCGTCGACGATTTCGCGCAGCGCGAAGTCGAGTGGCTGCTGTCGGTGGGCGGCATCACGCTGGAAACGGGTGTCGCGCTCGGCCGCGACGTGACGCTCGACGCGCTGCGCGAGCAGCACGATGCGGTGTTTCTCGCGATGGGCCTCGGCGGTGTGCGGGCGCTCGCGATCGACGGCGAGCAACTGGGCGGCGTGATGAACGCGGTCGACTTCATCGAGCAGGTGCGGCAGGCCGACGGGCTGGAGAACGTGCCGGTCGGGCGGCGCGTGGTCGTGATCGGCGGCGGCAATACGGCCATCGATGCATCCGTGCAGAGCCGCAAGCTCGGCGCCGAGCGCGTGACGATGGTGTATCGGCGCGGCGTCGACGCGATGAGCGCGACGTGGGCCGAGCGCGAATTTGCGCAGAAGAGCGGCGTGGCGCTCGTCACGCACGCGAAGCCCGTGCGCATCGCGGGCGCGAACGGGCAGGTGACGGGCGTCGAATTCGAGACCGCATCGGGCGAGTGCTTCACCGTCGATGCGGACATGGTGCTGAAGGCGATCGGCCAGACGCTGGCGCCGGACGGTGTCGCGGCCGCGTTGCTGACGGCCGACGGCACGCGCATCGCGGTGGCCGCGGACGGGCGCACGGCGCTGCCCGACGTATGGGCCGGCGGCGACTGCGCGGCGACGGACGGCATCGACCTCACGGTGCAGGCCGTGCAGGACGGCAAGCGCGCGGCCGCGTCGATCGACGCGGCGCTCGCCGCCCGCGACGCGAAGGCGGCCTGAACGCGCGGCGTACCACGCACACCGAACACGACCCCATTCTCACGGAGCCGACCATGGCCGACCTTCGCTGCACCATCGCAGGCATCACTTCGCCGAATCCCTTCTGGCTGGCGTCGGCACCGCCGACCGACAAGGCCTACAACGTCAACCGCGCATTCGAGGCGGGCTGGGGCGGCGTCGTCTGGAAGACGCTCGGGCTCGATCCGCATGTCGTCAACGTCAGTTCGCGCTACGGCGCCGTGCAGTGGAACGGCCAGCGCATCGCGGGGCTGAACAACATCGAGCTGATCACCGACCGTCCGCTGGACGTGAACCTGAGGGAGATCGCGCAGGTGAAGCGCGATTGGCCGGACCGCGCGCTGATCGTATCGCTGATGGTGCCGTGCAACGAACGCGACTGGAAGTGGATCCTGCCGCTCGTCGAGGATACCGGGGCCGATGCGGTCGAACTCAACTTCGGCTGCCCGCACGGGATGAGCGAGCGCGGGATGGGTGCGGCCGTCGGGCAAGTGCCCGAGTACGTCGAGATGGTCACGCGCTGGGTGAAGGAAGGCACGAAGCTGCCGTGCCTCGTGAAGCTCACGCCGAACATCAGCGACATCCGGATGGGGTCGCGCGCCGCGTACAAGGGCGGCGCGGACGGCGTGTCGCTGATCAACACGATCAACTCGATCGTCGCGGTCGATCTCGACCAGATGGCGCCGATGCCGACCGTCGACGGCAAGGGCACGCACGGCGGTTATTGCGGGCCGGCCGTGAAGCCGATCGCGCTGAACATGGTCGCCGAGATCGCACGCGATCCGGAAACGCCGAACCTGCCGATCTCGGGCATCGGCGGCATCTCGTCCTGGCGCGACGCGGCCGAGTTCATGGTGCTCGGCGCCGGCAGCGTGCAGGTGTGCACCGCGGCGATGCATTACGGATTCCGGATCGTATCGGACCTTGCCGACGGGCTGTCGAACTGGATGGACGAGAAGGGCTATGCGACGCTCGACGACATTCGCGGCCGCGCAGTGCCGAACGTGACCGACTGGAAATACCTGAACCTGAAGTACGACATCAAGGCGCGCATCGACCAGGACCGGTGCATCCAGTGCGGGCTGTGCCATATCGCGTGCGAGGACACGTCGCACCAGGCGATCACCGCGACGAAGGACGGCGTGCGGCACTTCGAAGTAGTCGATTCGGAGTGCGTCGGGTGCAATCTTTGCATGCATGTGTGTCCGGTCGAGCAATGCATCACGATGGAGCGTGTCGATTCGGGCGACTACGCGAACTGGACCACGCATCCGAACAATCCGGCGAGCGCGGATGCCGGAGCCGGTGCGGGCACCGCGGCGCCACCGGAGAAACACGCGAAGGCGGCCTGACCGGCGTTCGGCGGCGCGGGAGATCCGGTGCCGCCGCTTTTCGTTGTCCCCTGGGCCGGCATCAGGCGATGCCGGTACTGACGTTTCTCGTGGAGTGCGATCGATGACATCCGCAGCGAATCCCGCCGATCCCGACAGCGCCGCGGCGCCGGGCGGCAGCCTGTACAACGACGACCTCGCGCCGACGACGCCGGCGCAGCGCACGTGGAAGTGGTATCACTTCGCGGCGCTATGGGTCGGGATGGTGATGAACATCGCGTCGTACATGCTCGCGGCCGGGCTGATCCGGGAGGGCATGTCGCCGTGGCAGGCGGTGATGACGGTGCTGCTCGGCAACCTGATCGTGCTCGTGCCGATGCTGCTGATCGGCCATGCGGGTGCGAAGCACGGGATTCCGTACGCGGTGCTCGTGCGTGCGTCGTTCGGCACGCAGGGCGCGAAGCTGCCTGCGCTGTTGCGCGCGATCGTCGCATGCGGCTGGTATGGCATCCAGACCTGGCTCGGCGGCAGCGCGATCTACACGTTGCTGAATATCCTGACCGGCAACGCGCTGCACGGTGATGCGCTGCCGCTCGTCGGCATCTCGTTCGGGCAACTCGCGTGCTTCCTCGTGTTCTGGGTGCTGCAGCTGTACTTCATTTGGCACGGCACCGATTCGATCCGCTGGCTCGAAAGCTGGTCCGCGCCGATCAAGGTCGTGATGTGCGTGGCGCTCGTGTGGTGGGCGACGTCGAAGGCAGGCGGCTTCGGCTCGATGCTGTCGGCGCCGTCGCAGTTCGCGGCGGGCGGCAAGAAGGCCGGGCTGTTCTGGGCGACGTTCTGGCCGGGCCTGACCGCGATGGTCGGTTTCTGGGCGACGCTCGCGCTGAACATTCCCGATTTCACGCGCTTCGCGCATTCGCAGCGCGACCAGATGATCGGGCAGTCGATCGGGCTGCCGCTGCCGATGGCGCTGCTGTCGGTGGTGTCGGTCGTCGTGACGTCGGCGACCGTCGTGATCTACGGCAACGCGATCTGGGATCCGATCGACCTGACGAGCCGGATGACGGGTATCGGCGTGGGCATTGCGCTCGTGATCCTCACGCTCGACACGATGTGCTGCAACCTCGCCGCGAACCTCGTCGGCCCGGCATACGATTTCTCGAGCCTGTGGCCGAAGGCCATCTCGTACCGCGCCGGCGGGATGATCACCGCGACGATCGCGATCGTGATGATGCCGTGGAAGATCCTCGCGACGACGGACGGCTATATCTTCACCTGGCTCGTCGGCTATTCGGCGCTGCTCGGGCCCGTCGCGGGCATCCTGATGGTCGACTACTTCCTGATTCGCGGCACGCAGCTCGATACGCGCGCGCTGTTCGACGAACGCGGCGGCTTCAGCTACGCGCGCGGCTGGAACCCGGCCGCGCTGGCCGCGCTCGCGGTCGGCGTGCTGCCGAACCTGCCCGGCTTCCTGCACACGGCATTCCCGGCGTCGTTCCCGAACGTGCCGGCGTTCTTCAACACGCTTTATACGTACGCGTGGTTCGTCGGCCTCGTGCTGGCATCCGGCGTGTACGGCACCTGGATGAAGTGGCGCGCCGGACAGCGCGCGCAGATCGCGAGCGCATGACGCACGCGGCATGCGATGCAGGCGCGGCATGCGGCACCCGACAGTCAACGAGGAGGCAACCAAATGGCAATCCTGATTCGCGGCGGCACCGTGGTCGATGCGGACCGCTCCTATCGCGCGGACGTGCTCTGCGCGGACCCGCAGGACGGCGGCACGATCCTGCAGATCGCCGAGAAGATCGACGCGCCGGCCGGCGCGACCGTCGTCGACGCGCACGACCAGTACGTGATGCCGGGCGGCATCGATCCGCATACGCACATGGAACTGCCGTTCATGGGCACGAGGGCGAGCGACGATTTCTACTCGGGCACGGCCGCCGGGCTGTCGGGCGGCACGACGAGCATCATCGATTTCGTGATCCCGAGCCCGAAGCAGCCGTTGATGGACGCGTTCCTCGAATGGCGCGGCTGGGCCGAGAAGGCGGCGTCCGACTACGGTTTCCACGTGGCCGTGACATGGTGGGACGAGAGCGTGCACCGCGACATGGGCACGCTCGTGCGCGAGCACGGCGTATCGAGTTTCAAGCACTTCATGGCGTACAAGAACGCGATCATGGCCGACGACGAGATTCTCGTGAACAGCTTCACGCGTTCGCTCGAACTCGGCGCGCTGCCGACCGTGCATGCGGAGAACGGCGAGCTCGTGTTCCAGCTGCAAAAGGCACTGCTCGCACGCGGGATGACGGGGCCGGAGGCGCATCCGCTGTCGCGCCCGCCGGAGGTCGAGGGCGAGGCCGCGAACCGCGCGATCCGCATCGCGCAGGTGCTCGGCGTGCCCGTGTATATCGTGCACGTATCGGCGAAGGACGCTGTCGACGTGATCACGCGGGCGCGCAGCGAAGGGCTGCGCGTGTTCGGCGAGGTGCTGCCGGGCCACCTGGTGATCGACGAGGCCGTCTATCGCGATCCGGACTGGACGCGCGCGGCCGCGCACGTGATGAGCCCGCCGTTCCGCTCGGCCGAGCATCGCGAGGCGCTGTGGCGCGGGCTGCAGTCGGGGCAGCTGCATACGACGGCGACCGATCACTGCGTGTTCTGCGCGTCGCAGAAGGCGATGGGTCGTGACGATTTCACGAAGATCCCGAACGGCTGCGGCGGTGTGGAGGATCGCATGTCGGTGCTGTGGCATCACGGCGTGAATCACGGGCGCATCACGCCGAACGAGTTCGTGCGGATCACGTCGACGAACGCCGCGCAGATCTTCAACCTGTATCCGCGCAAGGGCGCGGTGCAGGTCGGCGCCGATGCCGATCTCGTCGTCTGGGACCCGGCCGCGACGAAGACGATTTCGGTGAAGACCCATCACCAGCAGGTCGACTTCAACGTGTTCGAGGGGATGACCGTGCAGGGTGTGGCGACGCACACGCTCACGCGCGGTGCGCTCGCATGGGCCGACGGCGAGTTGCGCGCGGTGCGCGGCGCGGGCCGCTACCTGAAGCGCCCGCCGGCGGCCGGCTACTACGAGGCCGCGCGGATCGCGAACCGGCTGCGCGAGCCGCATCCGGTCGAGCGCGCGGGCTGAACGACGCGTGTCATGCGGGGCGTGTCCGTTCGGGCGGAGAACGGCACGCCCCGCGTGCGTTCATACATGGTAGATAGAACAACTGAACAAGCTGGAAAAGCGCCAAAGAAGCAACGATCGATGCAATTGGACGCAGCGATTTTGACGTCGTTGCAGGCGTGCGTATCGAGCGAGTAACATCCACCAACCCCATGCAGGGGTCGCGGGCCAGGGCCGCCCGCCGGACAGTTCAAATAGTGAGAAAGGAGCACAAGGTGGATATTCTGCGCAGTCTCCTCGGTATGCTGTTCCTGTTGCTGGTTGCTTATCTGTTGTCGAACAATCGCCGTGCGGTCAGCGGCCGGACCATGATCGCCGCGCTGCTCACGCAGTTCGCGATCGGCGCGCTGGTGCTGTTCGTACCGTCGGGCCGCGCGGTGCTGGCTGCGGCCGCGAACGGCGTCAATCGTGTGCTCGACATGGGCAATCACGGCATCGCGTTCGTGTTCGGCGGACTGGTCGACGCCCGCATGTTCCAGCTGTTCGGCGACGGCGGATTCGTATTCGGCCTGCGCGTGCTGCCGATGATCATCTTCGTCACCGCACTGATCTCCGTGCTGTACTACATCGGTGTGATGAAGTGGATCGTCGCGATCCTCGGTGCGGGGCTCGCGAAAGTGCTCGGCGTGAGCCGCATCGAGGCATGCTCGGCCGTCGCGACGATCTTCCTCGGGCAGAGCGAGATGCCCGCGCTCGTGAAGCCGTTCGTGCGGAACATGACGAGCGCCGAGATCTTCACGGTGATGGCGAGCGGCATGGCGTCGGTCGCGGGTTCGGTGCTGGTCGGCTACGCCGGCCTCGGCGTGAAGATGGAGTACCTGCTCGCCGCGTCGTTCATGGCGGTGCCGGGCGGGCTGCTGTTCGGCAAGCTGCTGTTTCCGACCGTCGAGCCGAGCCGCGTGGTGGTCGACGGTCTCGATTTCGACGACAAGCGGGCTGCCAACGTGATCGAGGCCGCGGCGTCCGGCGCGTCGGTCGGCCTGCGGATCGCGATCAACGTCGGCGCGATGCTGATCGCGTTCGTCGGGCTCATCGCGCTGATGAACCTCATCGTCGGCGGCGCGGCCGCGTTCGCGGGCTTTCCGCAGGTCACGCTGGTGGGCATCATCGGCCACCTGTTCGCGCCGCTGGCGTGGATCATCGGCGTGCCCTGGCACGATGCGACGCTCGCCGGCAACTTCATCGGCGAGAAACTGATCTTCAACGAGTTCGTCGCGTACGGCGACCTGTCGCCGTACCTGAAGGGCGGCGAGCACGTCGCGGCGGCCGGCCTGCAGGTGCTCGACCCGAAGACGCTCGCGATCGTGTCGTTCGCGCTGTGCGGCTTCGCGAACTTCTCGTCGATCGCGATTCTCGCGGGCGGCTTCAGCGCGGTGGCACCCGAGCGCCGCTCGGACGTCGCGCGGCTCGGCTTGCGCGCGCTGACGGCCGCGACGCTGTCGAACCTGATGAGCGCGGCGATTGCCGGCCTGTTCTTTTCGCTGCATTGACGTAGACTGCGACCGTTCGAAGAGAGGCAACAATGTTTCTACCGCAGGAATTCATTCGCAGGAAGCGCGACGGGCAGCCGCTCGATCGTGACGGGATTGCCGCGTTCGTGCGCGGCGTGACCGACGGCAGCGTGACCGAGGGCCAGGTGGCGGCGTTCGCGATGGCCGTGTTTTTCAACGACCTGAGCACCGACGAGCGCGTCGCGCTGACGCTCGCGCAGCGCGATTCGGGCGACGTGCTCGACTGGCGCGCGCTCGATCTCGACGGGCCGGTGATCGACAAGCATTCGACCGGTGGCGTCGGCGATGTGGTGTCGCTGATGCTCGGGCCGATGGTGGCCGCCTGCGGCGGCTATGTGCCGATGATCTCCGGGCGCGGGCTCGGCCATACGGGCGGCACGCTCGACAAGCTCAGCGCGATTCCCGGCTACGACGTGATGCCCGCGACGGATGCGTTTCGCCGCACGGTGCGCGACGTCGGCGTCGCGATCATCGGGCAGACCGCGCGGCTCGCGCCGGCCGACAAGCGCATCTATGCGATTCGCGACGTGACGGCGACCGTCGAGTCGGTCGCGATGATCACCGCGTCGATCCTGTCGAAGAAACTCGCGGCGGGGCTCGACGGGCTCGTGATGGACGTGAAGGTCGGCTCCGGCGCGTTCATGCCGACCGCGGAGAAATCGGCGGAACTGGCCCGCAGCATCGTCGACGTCGGCAACGGCGCGGGCATGAAGACGACCGCGATCCTCACCGACATGAACCAGTCGCTCGCGCCTTGCGCGGGCAATGCGCTCGAGGTCGCATGCGCAATCGACTACCTGACCGGCAAGGCGCGCCCGGCGCGCCTGCATGACGTGACGATGGCGCTGTCGGCGGAACTGCTCGTCACCGGCGGGCTGGCACGCGATGTCGTCCACGCGCGCGAGAAGCTGCAGCAGGCGCTCGATTCGGGCGCGGCGGCCGAACGCTTCGCGAGAATGGTCGTGGCGCTCGGTGGCCCTGCGGACCTGATCGACGTGCCGTCCCGGCACCTGGCGCGGGCGGCGGTGATCGTGCCGGTTCCGTCGCCTTCGACCGGCGTGGTGCAGCGGGTCGATTGCCGCGGGCTGGGGCTGACGGTCGTCGCGCTCGGCGGCGGCCGTACGCGCGCGGAGGATGCGATCGACGTCAGCGTCGGCCTCACGGCGCTGGCGGAGATCGGGCAGCGCGTCGAGGCCGGCGAGCCGCTCGGTTACGTGCATGCGCGCGATGACGCGTCCGCGGCGCATGCGGTGGACGCGGTCCGGCGCAGCTACGTGCTCGGCGAGACGGGCGACGTGCCGCCGACCCTTTACCAGCAGATCGGCTGACCCTACTCCGGAGGCACCTTCTCGATGGAACGAGACGAACTGATCGAACAGGCCAAGGCGGCGCGCGAACGCGCGTACGCGCCGTATTCGCGCTTCCAGGTCGGCGCGGCGCTGCAGGCGCGCGACGGCACGGTTTTCCACGGCTGCAACGTCGAGAACGCGTCCTACGGATTGTGCAATTGCGCGGAACGCACGGCGATGTTTTCGGCGATCGCCGCCGGCTATCGTCCGGGCGACTTCGCGCGGCTTGCGGTCGTCGGCGACACGGATGACCCGATCGCGCCGTGCGGCGCGTGTCGTCAGGTGATCATCGAAATTGGCCTGCCGGATATCGAAGTGATCCTGGCCAACCTGAAGGGGGCCGTCGAAGTCACGACGGCCCGCGCATTGCTGCCGGGCGCGTTCAGCCTGTAACGGCGCGCGCGGCGGTGCGCCGCACGCGTCATGCGCCTTCGCGCGTTTCGCGGATCGGGATCACGGTGCGCGCGCCGCACTGGCGCAGCAGGTCGCGCAGCTCGTTGATGACCGGAAACACCTCGTGGTTCCAGTCGGCGCCTTGGGCGTCGTGTGCTTCCTGCTCGCGCTCGACGATCCAGCGATCCTCGCGGAAGATGCGCTCGGTGAACCACACGAGCAGCGGCCACGCGAGATCGAGTGCGAACGGGATGCCGGGCTTGTGGATCGATAGCAGTCCGAACGTGCGGTTGGTGCGCTGTTCGGCATCGAGCGGCACGTAGACGATCCACAGGTCCATCACGAGCGTGCCTTCGCTCGAGCGGATCTGCAGCGTCTGGTACGGGTAGCCGGTGCGTACCGTCATCACGCTCTTGTCGGACTGGTCGGCCGGCTTCTTGCTCGCGCCGAACACGAGCGCCTCGCCGACCGGCTGCTTGCCTTCCATCCGCGCGAACGTGTAGTCGACCTCGACCCAGTCGTCGCCGCGGCGCCGGCCGACCGAGCGCGCGCGCATTTGCCCCATCTGCTTGCGGTGCAGGAACTGATGGTTCATGTCCATCAGGTTCTCGTGCATGAACGAGTAGTGGCACTTGACCTCGCGGCCGAAGCGGCGTGTCTTGTACGCGCGGTTGTCCGCCGATTCGAGCGCGGGGAACGGCCGCGAGTCGGCAAGTGTCGCGTCGCCCGGAAACACGAAGATCAGCCCGTGCGCCTCGCGGCACGGATATGCACGCACGCCGTTGGGCAAGCGCTCGCGGCCGAGGTAGGGCACGTCGACGCAGCGGCCGCTGTCGCACGCGTAGGTCCAGCCGTGATAGCAGCAACGCAGCGTTTCGCCGCTGACGACGCCCGCGTGCAGCGGCACCTGGCGGTGCGCGCAACGATCCTCGAGCGCATACACGGCGCCGGACTCGGTGCGTACGAGCACGATCGGGTCGCCGGCGAAGCGCACGCCGAGCGTCTTGCCGCGCTTGAGCTCGCGCGACCATGCGAGCGGATACCAGTGATCGGGGTGAATCGGCACGCGGCGCAGATCGCGCACGGTCGCGCCGGAGGACGATTCTCCAACGGTGTTGCTGTCAGGCAAGGGTACTGCGAGCATGCGTGACGCCTCCTGGCTGGGCGGGTGGTCCGGACGCCGCAAGAAGCGGCGGGGGATCAGGAGAAGTCTACGCGAAGTTGCCCGCCGCGGCGGACGCGATGCGGGTTTGCCCCGGCATCGCGGCCGCGGTTTCGTTGATGCGGCGCAAACGGGGCCGCAGGCGGCGCGCGCCGGGCGATAACCCGTCGCGCGGCGGGTGGGCGCTCAGGAGCGGGCGTCGCGCCACAGCACTGCGTCGGAACGGTACAGCGCCGGGAAGCGCTGCTTCAGCCCGGCGACCTTCGGCAGGTCGTTGAACGCGATATAGGGCGCGTCGGGATGCAGCTCGAGGTAATTCTGGTGATAGGCCTCGGCCGGATAGAACCCCTTGTAGTCCTCGACGCGCGTGACGACGGGCGCCGCAAACACGTGCGCGGTGCCGAGCTGCGCGATGTACGCGGTCGCGACCGCGCGTTGCTGCGCGGTGGTCGGGAAGATCGCCGACCGGTACTGCGACCCTTCGTCGGGACCCTGCCGGTTGAGTTCGGTCGGATCGTGCGCAACCGAGAAGAACACCTGGAGCAGCCGGCCGTACGTGATCTGCGTCGGGTCGTAGACGATGCGCACCGATTCCGCATGCCCCGTCAGCCCCGAGCCGACGAGCGCGTAGTGCGCGGTTTCGGAGGCGCCGCCCGCATAGCCTGCCGTGACCTGCTTCACGCCCTTCACGTGTTCGAACACGCCCTGTACGCCCCAGAAGCAGCCGCCGGCGAGCACGGCCGTCTCTTCGTGCGACGCGCCGGCGGTTTCGTCGAGCGTCGGCGCGGGCACGGTACGCATCGGCTCCGCCGAATTGACGATGCGCTGGTAGCCGAACACGGCGGCGGCCGCGACGGCGACGGCGCCGATGCGGCGCAGCAAAGTCGCGCGCCGTCGCGCTGCGGCATCGCGGGTGGAGATCGGGTTCATCTTTTGCTCCTTTTTGAATGGGTCGGGGACCACGGCGGCCGGTGGCGGCGCACGCGATCAACCGAAAGTGAATGCGTACGCATCGACACCGGCATCGAGAAACTCGATCGCGAACGTGCGATCGGCGATCGCCCCCGGCTGCCGGACGAGCTGGTAAAGGCGCTGGCCGGTGACCGTGCCGTAGCCCTGCGCGTCGACGTCGGCGCCGTGCGCGGCACCGGGCGCCGCGCCGTCGAGCGTCACGCGAAAGCGCACGGGCTGGCCGTTCGCGCCCGGGCCGAGCACGAGGTGCAGGTCGCGTGCATGGAACCGGTAGACGATCCGGCCGTCGGGGGCGGCGAGCGACGCACGCTCGCCGCCGACATTCCAGGTGCCCGCGAGGCCCCAGTCGTTGAGGTCCGGCCGGGCCGGCGCGTCGTAGCGGTGCACAGCATCGCGCACGGCGCCGCCCGGCGACGCGAAGCTTTCTGCGCGCGCATAGCCGACATAGGTTTCGGGCGAGCGGACGTCCGCGCTGTCGGCTGCCGCGAGCGCGCCCTTCGCAGGCGCCCCGGCGATCCCGAGCGGCACGTTCAGCGCTTCCGGATGGCCGGCTTCCGCGAGCAGCGACTGGATCGCGCGTTCCGACTGCGCGTATTCGCCTTCGCCGAAGTGGTGATGGCGAACGCGTCCTTGCGCGTCGATGAAGTAGTGCGCCGGCCAGTATTCGTTGTTGAAGGCGCGCCAGATCGAATAGCCGTTGTCGATCGCGACCGGGTAGTCGATGCCGAGGTCGTGCACGGCCTTCTTCACGTTGCCGATGTCGCGTTCGAACGCGAACTCCGGCGCGTGCACGCCGATCACGACGAGCCCGTACGGCGCGTACTTGCGTGCCCACGCGTTCGTGTACGGCAGCGTGCGCAGGCAGTTGATGCACGAATACGTCCAGAAATCGACGAGCACGACCTTGCCGCGCAGGCCGGCCGCGGTCAGCGGCGGCGAGTTCAGCCACTGCACGGCGCCGTCGAGCGACGGCAGCGTGCCTTCGACGGGCAGCGCGGACGGCGTCGTGACGGCCGCGCGCATCATCGCGCTGCCGGCCATCGCACCGCCGCCGGCCGTTGCCTCGTCGGCTGCCGCGGCCATCATCGCGCCGCCGGTGGCGTTGTCGGTGGTGTTGCCGGTTGCGGCCATCGCGGCTGGTGCCGCTGGTGCTGCCGGTTCTGCCGGTGCGCCGTTCGAGCGTCCGCCGAGGCGCTCGACGAGCTTCGTCTCGAGGCCGCCCGTCGTGACGGTCGAAAGCTGCGCGAGCGCGCCGGTGTCGAGGCCGAGTGCGATTGCGCCGACGCCGGCCAGCAGCGCCGCGCCGATCCCGCGCCGGATCCATTCGCCGGCGCCGAGCGAGCGCTTCATCGCGGCGAACACCTTGCCGCCGATCACGAGCGCGATCGCGAGCGATGTCGCTGCGCCGGCCGCATACGCGACGAGCAGCAGCGTGGTACCGACGCTCGCGCCGCGCAACGCGGCGCCGGTCAGCACGAGGCCGAGGATCGGGCCTGCACACGGCGCCCACAGCAGGCCTGTCGCGACGCCGAGCAGCAACGACGACGCGGGGCCGGCCGCGCGGCCGTCGCGCTGCGCGAACCCGGTGAGCCGGTTGCCGGCCGCGACGAGCGGGCGTGTCAGGTGTTCCGCGAAGCGCGGCATCAGCAGCGTCAGGCCGAACACGGCGAGCAAGACGATCGCGATCCAGCGGCCGGCCTGGTTCGCCTGCGCGACCCAGCCGCCGCCGACGGCGGCGAGCGTCGCGACGACGGCGAACGTGAGCGCCATGCCGGCGAGCAGCGGCAGGCCGGTGCGCACGAACGGCTGGTCGGCGCGGGCGAACACGAACGGCAGCACGGGCAGGATGCAGGGGCTCAGGATCGTGAGCACGCCGCCGAGATAGGCAAGGACGATGAGCAGCATGGTGCGTTCTCCAGTCGGTCGGGAGTGGGGCCGGATCAGGCGGCAGCCGGGTGGAAGGTGAGCGCGAGGCCGTTCATGCAGTAGCGCAGGCCGGTCGGCGGCGGGCCGTCGTCGAACACGTGGCCGAGATGGCCGCCGCAGCGCCGGCAGTGCACTTCGGTGCGGACCATGCCGAACGTGGTGTCGGTGTGGTTGTCGACCGCGTGGTCGAGCGGCTTCCAGAAGCTCGGCCAGCCCGTATGGCTGTCGAACTTGGCGGCGGACGAGAACAGCGCGAGGCTGCAGCCGGCACAGGCGAACGTGCCGGTCCGGTGCTCGTCGTTCAGCGGGCTGCTGTACGGCCGCTCGGTGCCGGCTTCGCGCAGGATCGTGTATTGGGCGGGCGTGAGCCGGCGATGCCATTCGGCATCGCTGAGCGTGACCTCGAAAGGGGCCGCCGTGGGTGCGCCGGCCGGCGGCGCGGCAAATGCGCGGCCGACCAATGCGCGCCGGCCGGCGGACGACAGCGCGGCGAGCGCGGCAAGGCCGGTGGCGCCGGCGAACAGCAGATGTCTGCGGGTAGGCATGACGGGCTCCTGGAAGCAGGTGCTGAAAACATGCGCCCATCGTAGGCAACGGCCGGTGTCGAAGTCCTCACGGAAAGTTAAATGAATCGTGATTATTTTCCGGGTGATCCGGCCAAGTCCGACGAAATCCGTCTGAGCCGCGTCGGATAAGGGTTTGCGGGGAATCGGTGGTCCGCCCAATGCCGCGGAAATCCCGCACGAGCCGCAACTTTTTAGTGTCTTTTTAGTGTTCGTGGCGTGGGGTAGGCTCTGCTGAGGATGCGCGGGCCGATCGGATCACGATATCGATGGAGGGCGATCATGGGGGCATTGACAGTCAGGCAAATCGAAGCTGCGAAGGCGACCGGAAAGCGGTATTTCCTGTCGGATGGGCGTGGACTGTTCCTGCGCGTGGGGCCGGCCGGCGGGAAATCTTGGTTTGTTCGCGTCAGTATCAATGGCAAGCAATGCGATAAGCCGCTCGGCAAGACGTGGGCGCGCTCGACGACCGATGCGCAGTTATCGCTAGAGGATGCGCGCGCAGCGGCTGCGACGATTCGTTCACACGCGCGCGACGGCGTGGACTACCTCGAAGCGAAGAAGCGTGAACGCCAGGCCAAGGTTGAACAAGCGGTGACGGCGGACCTCACATTCGGCGACTTATTCGATGCGTGGTTCGCGACGGTCAACAAGAAGCGCGGCAAGAAAGGCCGAAAGGATGGCGGTAAGTCGCTTCGAGCTGCGATGGAAAAGCATGTGCTGCCGACTCTTCGTGCTCACCGGATCGCAGGCGTGTTTGCGTCGAACGTTCTGCCGCTGCTTACCGCGATTTCCGATGTGGGATACAACCGCCAAGCGGTCGAGATGCTGATAACCATCCAACAAATGATTCGATGGGGCGAGCGTAATCAGCCGTGGAAGCGCTTGTTGATCGATTGCGATGTGCTTGCGCTTGCAAAAGAGGATGTTGTTTCAGGCGATTACGATCCGGTGCGTGGCAACGAACGCGATCGGACGCTTACGGACGACGAAATCTGCATGCTCGGTGAACTGATTCCGGCCGCTCGGCTTCCATGCTCCATTGCGTCAGCGGTATGGGTGATGCTCGCTTGCGGAACGCGCGTCGGCGAAACAGTCCTGACGCGATGGACCGATCTTGACTTCAAGGCACGGACGTGGACCATCCCAAAGGAACACACGAAGTCGAACACGGCGATCACAATTCACCTTTCCGATTTCGTCCTCGCGCAGTTTGCGGCGCAGCAGGTCGTGCGCGCCGGCGTGCCGGAGGGCGACGCACGGCGCGATTATGTGTTCCCGTCGGAAAAGGGTAAGCTGCCGCACGTCAGCATCCATACGACCTGCGGGGCTATCCGTAATCGGCAACGCCCAAAGGATGCGCCGACCGAGGGTCGCACGAGGGCAACCGATGCGCTCACTGTCCCGGGGGGGCAATGGAAATGTCACGACTTGCGTCGGACGTGCGCAACGATGATGCAATCGCTGGGCATTCCGGAAAGCATCGTGCATCGATGTCTGAACCACGCACGAAACGATCCGCTTGATCGGATCTATCTGCAGTTCGATTATGACGCGCAGATGCGCGACGCTTGGCGGCGATGGGGTGACCGCCTGTCGGTACTAGTTGGCACGGGTACGGAAAACGTACGTTTTCTGTTCTCGCCCTAATCGGAGAGGCATCTCCGCAGAGGGAAGGAGGAAGATGTAACCCTGATAATACGACTTATCACGGTTATAAGTCCGTCGTCGGCACTCCGACGTCCGCGGTTGCTGGGGGGCGGCGACTCCGCAGGCTACAATCGACGGCATTCAGCCTTGATCGAACCGTAATAAGAATCGGGAGCAACCCGTGACCGTCCTCGCCATCGATAATCAAACGCTCGCAGATACAATCGAGCGTGCACAAGCGTTCTTGGCCACGCAGCCGCAAAAAAGGGCAGCCGACAATTGGTGTCGCTACTTGCGCGACGATCGCGATAGCCGCACCTTTTTCGACGCGACGCCCATGACGCAGTCGACGGTATTCGGAGTGAAGGTGGCCGAGGCGGTCGCGAGAGCGTATTTGGCGTGCGTCGAGGGGCAAGAGGCTGAACTGGCTCCGACTGTTGCCCAGGTCAGAAAGCTGCAGGCTTCGGCTTCTGCCTTTGAGGCGGACCTTGATTCGGCCGGGTCATGGGTCATCGGCGATCGGACGGATCCGGCTTTTCGCGAACCACTTAGCCGTATTTGTGCCGCACCTTCTCGCGTGCCGCCGCGATCGGCGGGCCGGTTGCCGCTGGGAGATCGACGGGCATTTGTTCTCCACCTTGCCCGTTCGTTGTACGTGCTTAGCTCAAGTTTCCCGACGAAATTTCTGATGGTGGCTACGGTTCTTGCTTGGGAGGAGACGAGCGATCGCACGATTCGCTCGATTCTCACACCCGCTGTGAGGTCGACGATTGCCGCTCAGGCCGCTTCCGAAAGAGTGGCGGGTATCGCCAGCGAAAATGCGACTCACCATCTGATCAGCCGGGTCAGCGTGAATCCAGTATCGACTCCGTTGATTGGGGGCGACAGTAGGTCAGACGGCGAGAAAATCGCAGAGGCGTTGCGGTTGCTCCGGTCGCTCACCGATCCGACTGCCGCAACCGTCACGGTGGCGACATTGATGGAGCTCGCAGACGAGTTTGGCATCGCGCCCGTACAGCTTGAACAGCCGGCCGGATGAATTACCTAGGCTTTTGACATCAATTTCTTCCGGACGCTTTCCCCCTCCCGAGCGGAGAGATTGACGTAGCAGGGTTTGCGGGATGCTAGGCGAACATTGTGTCCATGCTCACAACTAGAAGGAAAAGCATGGCACGAGTTGATGCAACTACGATGGCGACGGCACTGAGGGTGATTTTGGCTCGACAACCTGGCAATAGTGCGAGCCGGCAGCGCGAACGCTTGCTTCAGGCTTTCTCTGCTTTCGGTCGTGTTACTACCGTGGAGGCAATGCGCTTCCTCGACATCCTCGATCCTCGTGCACGTGTGTGCGAGCTGCGTAAACGCGGGTATCAAATCGCAACCGTAACGGTCGCCCGTGCGAGTGAAAGTGGCGTGACGCACGCGGTCGGTGACTACGTGCTGCTCTCCACCGCACCGCGTGCGGCGGCGCTTCGCAATGATGGTGACTGGGTGCAGATGGATCTTCCCATGATCTATCCCGGATAGTTTATTGGGGCCCGACACCTTGTCCGTTGGCGAGTGACTCAAACGAGATTGCACTTGCACTGCCAGCGCGGGCGAACCGTACCGTGGCGCGGGTAGCGCGCCTACTTAAAGCATGTCGCTGGCGGGCATCGGCAGTTTCTACATAGAAACTTTAGGAATCGAGGGAGGTTGTGCGTGGTTGTCCGAGTGAAACTGTCGGGCTACTGAAGCGAGCAATTCCGAGGGCCGGCGGGGAAGGGGAACATAGTAAATGATATGAACGCCTCCCATCCGTGATCCGTGGGAGCCGGCAGGAAGGCGGAGCCTCACGGGCCGACGGCATCAGAGTGCCCAGATGGAAGACCATAGAGGTTTTCCTGGCAAACCGGAGGCTCCGACATGACGCATATGACAGTGGGTGCGGACATTGCAAAGAACGTGATGCAACTCCATTACATCGACGCAGAGACGGGCGAGATCGTGAACAAGCCGGTGAAGCGTGCTGTATTCCTCGAGCATTTCGCGAACCGGGCTCCCTGCCTGGTCGGGATGGAAGCCTGTGGGGGCTCGCAGTACTGGGCCCGCAAGCTCACGGCGATGGGCCAT
>NZ_CAJPGH010000050.1:0-22539 GCF_905339605.1 Burkholderia sp. BCC1972
TGCGCAGACGGACCTGTATTCGGCGCAGCAGACGCTGATCAGCGCGCGTCTGGCGCGCTGGACGAATCTGGTCGACCTGTATCGCGCCTTGGGCGGCGGATGGATCCAGCGGGCTGGCGAAACGCCGCGCGCGCCGGATGCACCGGTCGACTACGACAAGGCGGCGTCGGCGGCGAACGGGTAAGCGCAGAGAAGGGCAGGCGCGGTCTGACGCGCGGGTCCTTCGACCCGCTGCACGCGGAAACGGAAACGCCACGGACGAAGGTCCGTGGCGTTTTCCTTTGCGGTGCTATCCAGGAGGAAAGCGACGCTACGTCAGCCCTGCTTCGTCCACAGCGTGCGGCCGAGGAACGTGAGCGTGCGATCCCACGCGATCTGCGACCACACCGGATCGAACTGAGTGCCCGCGATGCGGCCGGGGCCGACAGCCGTTTCGTTCGCGAACGCGTGATGCGCGAGATAGCGATGGAATTCGAAACCGACCTTCGCATCGGCCAGCTTCTTTTCCAGCGCGTCGACCTGGTCGATCGCGAAGAATGCATCCTGCGTGCCCCAGTGGCCCAGCAGCGGCACCTTGAGCTTCGCCGGATCGATGTAGTCGAGCGGCGGGAAGCCGTACCACGTGACGCCCGCGTCCGCGTTGGCGTACTGCAGCGACAGCAGCGTGAGGGCGCCGCCCATGCAGTAGCCCGTGATTGCGACACGCGAGGCCTGCGTCTTCAGATACGTGACGGCGCCGGGAATGTCCTGCGATGCGGCATCGCCGAAATCGAGGCCGGTCATCAGGTGATGCGCTTCTTCTTCCTCGACCGTCGACTTGCCGCGATACAGGTCGGGCACGAGCGCGAAGTAGCCGCAGCGCGCGAGACGATCCGCGACGCCGCGGATCTGGTCGTTCAGCCCCCACCATTCCTGGATGACGACGACGGCAGGTGCGCCTTCGGTCTTTGCCGGCGTGGCGAGATAGCCCTGCAGTTCCTGGCCGTCCGGACGGCGAAACGTGATCATGGAACCGGATGTTTGAGACATGAAACCGCTCCTTTTCGAAAAATGCGCTGAATGCGGCATCGGGCCGGCCTGCGGGCACGACGACGATCGGGCATGCCGGGCGCCGGGGTTCCGCTCGCGTTCGAGTCGGCCGGCGCCGACCACGCGGCCATTCTATGCGCAAACACCGGCTGTCTGCGTGAACGGTGCTGCACCGCATGCGATCGGCGCACGGAGCAGGCGACCGAAAAGCAAACACCCCGCCCCGATGAACGGGAGCGGGGTGTTGCGGGAGCGGCGCGTATCGGAATACGCGGGCGCGGGTCCGGCTTACTGGCCGAAATAGATCGAGTCGCGGCCTTCCTGCTTGACCGCGACCGCGCGGCCGGTACGCACGCCTGCGGCAGCTTGCGCGCCGTAGCCGGCTTCATCGGCGTTCGTCACGCGAGCCTGGGCGGTTTGCAGTGCGCGCGGGTAATACTGATCGGAGACTTCGGGCTTGTAGCCGGCCTGTTCGAGCTGGACGAGTTCCGCACGGACCTGGGCGCGCGTCAGCTGGCCCGACGGGTTCGATTGAGCGAATGCGCCGTACGAGGCGGACAGGGCGGTTGCGGCGACGACAGCGGTGATGAACGACTTCATGGTGACCTCCGGTTTCATTGATTTCTCGCTTCGCTCGTTGCGTTCAGCGGTTGATTGCATCGTAGCGATCGCGTTACCGGTCGGAAATACGCGTTCCAGTGAATCATTATTGCAACTGGGTATACGATCCGCGTGAGCGGCGGGTTCGTCTGACGATTGCGGGCAAGGCGGACGGCTGGCCCGCCTGTCGGTACGCGCTAGGGAGGACTTCTGATCCGGCCCGACGCGGCTCGATGCCGCCGCACCGCCTGCCTCCGTGCGACGCTCGATTAAATCGCATTCCGAAATATGTGAATGACGCGGTCGGCATCGTCGATGCGTTGCCGAATCACTCGACAGGCACCGCCTGTCGTTTCCGGTACTCGGCCGGCGTGATCCCGACGTGCCGGGTGAACGACCGCCTGAGCGTATCGACATTCGCGAAGCCGCATTTCGCGGCGACCTGCTTCGGCGTGTCGTGGCCGTTCTCGAGCAACTCGCGGGCCGCCGAGATGCGGGTCGCCTCGACCCACACGGCCGGCGTCATGCCGACTTCCGCGCGGAACAGCCGTGCGAAGTGGCGCGGGCTCATGCCCGCATGCTTCGCCAGGCTGGCCACCGAATGCTCGAGCTCCGGATTCGCCGCGATCCAGCGCTGTACCTCCTGCAGTACGGAGCGCCCGGCGGGGCGCGCCTCGCCCTTGCGGCTGAACTGGAGCTGGCCGCCCGGACGCTTGAAGAACATCACCAGTTGCGCGGCGACACGCCGTGCGATCTCGCGGCCGAGATCCTCCTCGACGAGCGCGAGCGCGAGATCGAGCCCGGCCGTGACGCCGGCGCCCGTACGCAGCTTGCCGTCGCGCACGTACAGCGCATCGGCATCGACGGTGAGCGACGGATAGGCGTCGGCCAGCGCATCGGCGGCGGCCCAGTGCGTGGTCAGGTGGCGCCCTTTCAGCAGGCCGGTGGCGGCGAGGATGAACGCGCCGGTGCAGATCGAGCCGTAGCGTTTGCTTTGCACGGCCGCCGATCGGAGCCACGCGAGGACATCGGTGCGCGGCGTGACGCGGCCCGCGCTCGGCGCGCCGGCAACCAGCAGCGTGTCGATGCGCTCCGGGATGTCGGGAACGATCCAGTCGGGTAGCAGCTGTGCACCGGACGAACTGCGGATCGGACCGGATTCGCTCGCGATGATCCGCAACGTATAGAACGGCTTCCCGCATTCGGCGTTCGCCTGCGCGAACACGTCGAGCGGTGCGGAGACATCGAGCAGTTGAACGCCCGGAACGGCAAAAATTCCCACGACCTTCGGCATGATCGGATGCGTGCTGTGGCGAACGTGACGCGTAGCAGTATAGAGGTACCGATGGCGCATCGGGCGGGATGTCGGAGGCTGTTTGCGCGGTCTTTTCGGTCACGGGGGCATCGTGTCCGTCCGTCGCGCGAAATGGCAGGATTCGACGTAATACGTCTATTGAAGACGACTATCGGGCTCCGGAGAATCGGGGGGTGTTTTCAAGGAGGTCGATCATGACTGAGAACGTTGCAGGCATCACCATTCCCGATAGCCAGATGACGCGCGAGATCACGGAGCTCGTTCGCGATACCGCGTCGCCGCTGCTGTTTCATCATTCGAGCCGCGTCTACTATTTCGCGACGCTGGCAGGCCAGCGTCGCGGGCTCACGTACGATCCCGAACTGCTCTACTGCGGCTGCATGTTTCACGACATGGGGCTCACGCACAAGCACAGCAGCGCATGCGAGCGCTTCGAAGTGGACGGCGCCAATGCCGCCCGTGATTTCCTGAAAGGCAAGGGCATCTCGCAGCGGGATATCGACGTCGTGTGGACCTCGATCGCGCTGCACACCACGCCCGGCATTCCACAGCACATGCATCCGGTGATCGCGCTCGTCACCGCGGGCGTCGAGATGGATGTGCTGGGTCTCACGTATCCGGAATACAGCGACGTCGAGCGTGAGGCCATCGTGCGTGCGCATCCGCGGACGCCGCACTTCAAGGAAGACATCATTCAGGCGTTCTATGACGGGATCAAGCACAAGCCTGGTACGACATTCGGCAACGTGAAGGCCGACGTGATCGCGGACAAGGATCCGCATTTCCACGCCGGCAATTTCTGTCGCGTGATCCGGTCGTCCGCGTGGGCCGGCTGATCGCTCCCGGCATCGCGCACGGCTCCCGGCACTGAACGGGGTCGTGCATGCAACGCGAATCTCGATTCACTCACTATTCACGAGACCGATCCGGCTTATGGGGTAAGCATCGCGGCCGCGTTGGCGAGGCTGGGCGGTCGAGGCGAAATAAACCGCGCGTTGCGGCGCAGGCTGCGTTGCAGGTGGCAGGGTAGCCGCCTATGGGAGTGCGTGCATTGCCCTGCCGGATGCGCGTCCGGTACGAGAAGACGCCGATGTGTGTCCGTCGTGACGGTCGGTAAGTGGCCGCGCCGAGTGGTGCGAATTGAATCAGTAAATGAGTTGTTACGTGACAACCATAAGACATTTGGGTTGATTTTATATACTGAATGATGGCCATACCCCTTCAAGGCGAATCTTCGATTCGCGGTCACCATAACCGGCTGCCAGACAGAAGGGAGCATTCGACCGCTCGGGTAACCCCGCCCGACGGGCCGTAGCGGCTCATTCCACTCCGCGTCCACAAGTGTCCGGCAAAACGCCTATAATGAATGGGCAAATTGCCGGAGAGAGGTCATGAGCACCATTGCTTTTCATCCTTCGGGTGTCGCGCATCCGCGCCAGGCCGAATTCACGATTCTCGAGCAGCTACTGGCGATCCGTGTCCGTTCGGGCGCGGATCTCGCCGAGCTGGCGAGCGCGCGCGTCGACGTGTCGGTGATCGACCGGCTGTCGGAGCGCGGGCTGAAATCGGACGAACTGGCCTTCATCATTCCACGCCGCACGCTGAGCCATCGTCGCCAGGCGCACGAACGCCTGTCGCCGGAGGAATCCGACAAGGCGATCCGCCTCGCGCGCATCGTCGCGCAGGCGACGGCCACGTTCGGCGACCAGGACAAGGCGATGGCGTGGCTGCGCAACGGGCTGCAGCGCTTCGGCGGCCGCACGTCGCTCGACATGGCGAGCACCGAGCACGGCGCGCGGCTCGTCGAAGAAGCCCTCACGCAGATCGACGAGGGGTACTTCGCTTGACGACGCTGTGGCGGATCAGCAATTACGCCGATCTGAAAGGCATCGGCGGGTTGCGGGCCGGCGGCCGCTGGCATTTTGCCGGGCAGCCTGTCGTGTATCTCGCCGAACATCCCGCGCTTGCGCTGCTCGAGACGCTCGTTCATTTCGAAATCGCCACCGTTGCGCAATTGCCGAGCGGCTACCAGTTGCTGCGAATCGACGTGCCCGATTCGGTGGATGTCGCCGAAATCGCGGAAGGCGATGCACCGGACGACTGGCAGACGAACATCGACTGGACCCGCAGCGCCGGCACCGAATGGCTGCACACGCAGCCGAGCGCGCTGCTGCGCGTGCCGAGCGTCGTCGTGCCGCACGCGCACAACTTCCTGTTGAATCCGCTGCATCCGGCCGCGTCCGACATCCGCATCGCGGAAGTCATGCAGTCGCCGTACGACACGCGGATCCTGCGCCTGGTCCAGTCGAAGCCGGGCGCATAGCGAACAGGAAGCGAAAGGGCTCGCTGGTCAGCGCTCGTGCGCAGCGCGATCCGCGGCCGATGCCGGCGGCAGCGTCTGCCGGATGCGCGTGACCGTTCGCGTGCTGACGAGACCGAGCATTGCACTGACCTCGGCATGCGCATGGCCGGCGAGCAACTGCCGGCGCGCATACGTGTTGCGCAACACGCGCGGGCTCATGTCCGCCGCATGGAAGCCGATCGCGTTGAGCGCGTCACGCACCACCAGCAGCAGGAACATGTCGTTCATCGTGCCACCGCCGCGTGGTGCGGGGAACAGCAACGTCGATGCCGCCGCATCCGCCGAACGTGCGCGCCATGCGGCGAGCGGTGCCCGCGCGAACCCGGCAAGTTCGATCCGGCGTGCCGGCCGTGCACGGTCGCGCGGCACGGACAACGCCGGCGGTTGCGCGTCGAGATCGGGCGCGTCGCAGCGCATCGCACGAATCTCGGCCGACGTGATGCCGCTTGCAAGCAGCAGCGCGACGATCGCGCGATTCCTGCAGTCGGTGGGCGAGTCGTCCGGTCGAGGCTGGACATGGCGCTGCAGCGCCGCGTCGGCGTCGGGCGGCAGGTAGCACGGTTCCGGTTCGCCGTCCGGCCACGCGAGATCGCGCGTCGTGCGGCCGGCCGGGTGGATCGTCCGCACGCCGGTGTCGACCAGATGCCGGCCCAGCCGGTCGATCAGCTTCGCATAGCGCACGCGCGTCGACGTGCCGGGCGCGCAGGTACGGTCGAGCTCCGCCAGGAAGGCCGCGACGTGGTCGGGCCCGAACGTGGCCAGCGACACACGGTGTGCGATCAGGTGGCGCAGGAATCGCTCGAACATCGCGACGTGCTGCACGACCGAGCGCGGCGCGAACGGCCGGCGGCCGGCACCGGTCGCGGCGGTTTCCTGCCACGTGCGAAACGCGCCGACGGGGTCGTGAATCCAGCGATTCGTGTCCATCCACGATTTATAGCCGGACACCGTGACGCAGGCAATCGTCCCGACGTCCGGGGCGCGACGCCACCGGCGTGTCAGTGCGCTGCCCGCTAGCGCGCCGTTACGCGTCGCTTGAAGATGCCGGCGTCACGCCCGCATGCGCCTGTCCGCTCAGCCGCGCGAGCGCGGCGAATGCCAGTTGCGTGGCGATGGCCGCGAGCGTCCCGGCCGCCATGCCGTTGCCGAGCACGATCTGCATGGGCGCACCGAAATGGCGATACAGGTTCGGCACCAGGATCGGCGCGAGGCCGACCACCAGCGCGGCCGCGAGCGTGTACTGGTTGGCGCGCGCGTGCAGGTCGACGCTGGCGAGCAGCCGGATGCCCATCACGCCGATCATCGCGAACACGACCAGCGCAGTGCCGCCGACCACGGCCGCCGGAATCGCATACGCGAGGCGCGCGAGCGGCGCGAACAGCGCAATGACGATCAGGATCGCGCCGGCGGCGGCCGTCACGTAGCGCGAGCGCACGCCGGTCGTCTGCACGACGCCGATGTTCTCGGCACTGGTCACGATCAGCGGCGTGCCGAACAGCGCGCCGGCCAGCGACGCCAGCGCATCGCCGCGTATCGTCTTCGGCACGTCGCGCGCCAGCGAGATCGCCTTGCCGCACGTTTCGCCGACCGCAACCGTCTGCGCGGTGGCCTCGGCCATCGAGATCGCGGTGAAGATCAGCAACGGCAGCGCGGCCAGCACGTCGAAGCGCGGCATCCCGAACGGCAGCCACGCCGGATGCGTGAACCACGGGCCTTGCCATACGCCGGCGAGCGCCGGCGTCGCGTCGAGTGCCCAGCCGAGCGTTGCGCCGGCCATCAACCCGATCAGCACCGCGAGGCGGCCGAGCGTGCCGCGGAACGCGCCTGCGACGACGACGGTGGCGACGATCGTCGCGAGCGCGAGGCCCAGCGCGCGCGGTTGCGCGAAGTCGGCCGAGCCGGGCTGGCTGACGACGATCGTCGCGTAGATCCGGATCAGGTTGATCGACACGAGCAACAGCATCGCGCCGACGACGATGCGCGGAAAGAGCCGCAGGCAGCGCGTGAACACGGGCAGCAGCACCCAGTAGAACGCGCTGGCGAGCAACGCCGCGCCGGCGGCGGTTGGCAGGCCCGACTGCGCGGCGATGCCGGCGAACAGCATCGTCGGTGCGCCGCCGGGCACCATCACGAACGGCATGCGCGCGCCGATCGGGCCGGCGCCGAGCGATTGCACCAGCGTGCCGATGCCGCACGCGAAGAACGTCGCGCCGATCAGCTGGACCGTCAGGTCGGCCGGCAGCGCGAGGATTTTCGCGATGAGGAAGACGGCAGTGATCGGCGACGCGGCCATCGACAGCACGTGCTGCAGCCCGAACAGCGCGAGCTGCCACGCGGGCAGCCGGGCATCGACGGGCGGGGAGATCGGATCGTGCGACACGGCAGGCCCCTCGGAAGCGAACGGCGACGATGATGGAATGCAGCGGCGAACGGCGCGTCAGGTCCGCAGCCAGGGCAGTTGCGCGGCGCTGTAGCGGAACGTCTGGAACACGCTGTTCAGCTGGCCGGGGCCCGTCTTGCGCGCGGCTTCGTCCGGGTATTCGGCGAACCACGGAATGATGTACTCCCACACGACTTCGCCGGCCGGCGTCACTTCGAACAGCCGGCCCGTCGACGATTCGGTGACGTGCGTGTTGCCGTTCGGCAAGCGCTGCGCGTTGCCCATGAACGGTGTATAGAACAGGTTCACGACGTCGTCCGAATACGACCAGACGACGCGCTGCGTCGCGGGATCGATCTCGACGACGCGCGAGAACGCGACGTGCGCGCCATGGCGGAAATTGCCGTTGTCGAACGCGAGGATGTTGCCGTTCGCGAGCGGCACCGGCGCATGCTGGTGCGACACGACGTCCGGCCCGATCCGCAGGTCGACATGGCCGGTTTCGCGGTTCACGCCGATGATCCCCGACGTCGTGCGCAGGCTCATCAGCACGCGGCCGTTCGCATCGACCGCGAGACCGTTGACGAGCGGCCAGTGATAGCGGCCGAAGCCTGCCGCGATCGGATAATCCTCGGGCCGCAGGTGCTCGCGCGCGTGCCATTCCCACACGATCTGTCCGGCGCGGTTCACTTCGCGGATCACGTCCGCAACCATCACCTCGTCGTCGCCATGCGCCGTACCGCCCGGCACGCGCTGCGCGAACGCGGCATCGACCGGCTCGCACGCGGCGTAGAGCAGGTTGCCGTTCGGCAGCCACTGCGCATCGTGGTGATGCGCGGGATCCTCGTAGCGCCACACCGTCTCGCCTTGCGGCGTGACCTCGTAGAAGTCGCCGCCGTGCCACATCGACCACGGCGCGTAGCGCGATTCGGAGTGCGGATGGTTGCCGTTGTAGCCGAGGTTGCCGTTCGCAAGGATGACCGCGTGACGGCCGGGGCGCACCGGCATTTTCCACTGATGGACGACTTCGCCGTCGATGCCGACGAGATAGACGTTGCCGTCGGCCGTCTGCGGCGCGATGAGCGTATAGCCGCCCGCGGACAGTGCGGGATCGTGGGCGATGAGGCCGACGCCGCGGCGGCGCTGGGTAATCTGGTCGACAGTGGTCACTGCGGTCTCCATTCGAATCGAATACGGGAATGCAGCGGAATCTAGACGATCCGGCCGGTCAGTAAAATCGGATTATTCTTGACGGCCTGTTCGGAAAAATCTAACGGTACCCTCATGCGTTCGATATCGCAGACATTCCGCTGTTTCGACGAAGTTGCACGACGCGGCTCGATTCGCAAGGCGGCCGACGCGCTGCACCTGACCGCCGCGGCGGTGCACCAGCAGATCCGCAATCTCGAGGAGCAGGTCGGCGTGCCGCTGTTCGACCGGCTGCCGCGCGGCATGCAGCTGACGCTTGCCGGCGAGATCGTGATCGCCGCCGTGCGGCGCGGCCAGCGCGACTTCGACAACGCGCTGACGCAGGTCGAGGACTTGCGCGCGCTGCGGCGCGGGCACGTGAACCTGGCCGTGCCCGCATCGACGGCCGAGAAGCTCGTGCCCGACGCGATCCTCGCCGCGCTGCAGCGCTACCCGGGCGTCACGTACAGCGTGCGCTCGGGGAACGGCGAGAGCATCGTGCGCTGGGTCGAGACGGGCGAGGTCGACATCGGTTATGCGCTGCGCCGGCGCACGGCAGCGGGCGTCGTCGAGGTGCGCGCATTCGCGCAGCCGCTGGGTGTCGTCACGGCACCGGGCCATCCGCTGGCGTCGCCCGGCGGCAAGGTGCGGATGCGCGACTGCTTCGCCCATCCGCTGATCCTGATGACACCCGACACGGAGCTGCGCGCGATGTTCGACCAGATCGATGCGCGACAGCCGCGCAACGCGCGGCCGCTGGTCGAGACGGCCTCGGTGTCGATGGTGCGGCGTCTCGCGGCCGAGGGCGCGGGCGTCGGCTTCCTGATCGCCGAGAACGTCGCGGACGACGTCGCCGCCGGCCGGCTCGCGTGGACGCCGCTCGCCGATGCGGGCGCGCGTTCGTTCAGCTGCATCTACCAGCGCGCGGACATGAGCGCGACCGTCGCGATGACGATGTTTCTGTCGTTCTTTTCCGAGGCGATCGAAGCGATGGAGCACGGCTTCGCGCCTGACGGCAAGGCGTCCGGCAAGCGGCGCCGGACGGCAAGCTAGCGACGCCGGTCGCACGGTTCGATTGCGATGCGGTGCAACAAGCGAACCCGCAGACCGACTGGGCGACGTTGCGCACGCAACGTCCGGCTATATGACGTCACTTCCCTGTTGCGGAAGAAATTTTGTTCATGGGACTATCGAACGTGTTGCCCATGCACCGAGGGGGGCGCATGCAGCGTGATGCCCATCGCAACGAGCCAGAAGAACATCGACAGACAATGAACAGAACAGCGATTTTTCCGTATGCATCCATGTTGCTCGCGGCTGCGCTGCTGACCGCATGCGGCGGCGACGTCGAGCGCGACGCGGGCCCCGCCACGACACCTTCCACCGACGCGAGCTGCCTCGCGGTCGACAACAGCGGCGCGACGGTCGTGGTCGGTTCGAACCAGCCGGGCGATCCGTCGCTGCCGGAAGCGTCGTCGGGCTATCGCACCGGGATGAAGCCCGTCCATGCGAAGACCTACCTGGTGGCCACGTCGAATGCGTACGCGAGCGCGGCCGGCTGCGCGGTGCTGAAGAAAGGCGGCACGGCCGCCGATGCGGCCGTTGCCGTGCAGGCCGTGCTCGGCCTGACGGTGCCCGAGGCGACGGGCCTCGGATCGGGCGGCGTGCTGCTCTACTACGATGCGCGCGGCAAGACGCTGCAGGCCTACGACGGCCGCGAAACCGCGCCGGCCGCGGCGACGGAGAACTACCTGCGCTACGTCGACGACACGACCGACCATTCGGCGCCGCTGCCGAACGCGCGCGCGAGCGGCCGCTCGATCGGCACGATCGGCGTGCCGCGGCTCATCGAGGCGCTGCAGCAGGATCACGGCCGCCTGCCGTGGCAGAACCTGTTCGGCGATGCGATCACGCTCGCGACCAACGGCTTCCCGATCGGCGGCCGGCTTGCCGACGCGATCGCGGCGAACGCCACGAACCTGAAGCGCGACCCCGAGGCCGCCGCGTACTTCCTGAACGCCGACGGTTCACCGAAGACGCTCGGCACCGTGCTGAAGAATCCTGCCTACGCGCATACGCTGACGCTGATGGCGCAGTCGGGCGCCAATGCGCTGTACACCGGGCAGATCGCGCAGGACATCGTCGCGAAGATCGCGGTGACGAAGGGCGCCGACGGCTCGACGCTCACGCCGGGCAAGACGACCGTCGCGGATCTCGCCGCGTATCGGGCGAAGCGCCGCGAACCCGTGTGCACGACCTATCGCAGCTACTGGGTGTGCGGGATGCCGCCGCCGTCGTCCGGCGGCATCGCGGTCGCGTCGGCGCTCGGCATTCTCGAGAACTTCGACCTGAAGCCGCTGAAGCCGACCGCGATCGATCTCGAAGGCGGCAAGCCGACCGTCGCGGGCGTGCACCTCGTCACCGAAGCCGAGCGGCTCGCCTATGCCGACCGCGACAAGTACGTGGCCGATACGGATTTCGTGCCGCTGCCGGGCGGCACGTGGGACACGCTGCTGAACAAGCCGTACCTGAAATCGCGCGCGGCGCTGATCGACACGACCAGGAGCATGGGCACCGCGCAGCCGGGAAATCTCGGCGCGGTGCCGCTCGGTGTCGACACGACGCTGATCGAGCACGGCACGAACCAGTTCACGATCGTCGACGGTGACGGCAACGTGCTGAGCGCGACGACGACGGTCGAGTCGAGCATGGGTTCGTTCCACATGACCAACGGCTTCCTGCTGAACAACCAGCTGACCGACTTCTCCGCGAACCCGGTCGACACGTCCGGCAATCCGGTGGCGAACCGGCTGCAGCCGGGCAAGCGGCCGCGCAGCTCGATGGCACCGACGATCGTGTTCGGGCAGGCCGCCGACGGCTCGCGCGGCGACTTCGTGATGGCGACCGGTTCGCCGGGCGGCGGCACGATTCCGCAATACGTGGTCAAGACGCTCGTCGGCGCGCTCGACTGGGGGCTCGACGCGCAGCAGTCCGCGGGGCTCGTCGATTTCGGCGCGAGCAACAGCCCGACGACCACGATCGGCGGCGAGCATCCGAACGTCAACACGGCGAACAACGGTGCGAACGATCCGCTGATCACGGGGCTGCTCGCGCTCGGGCACAAGGTGTCGACGTCCGCGCAGGCGAGCGGCGTCAATACGGTGATGCGCGTGACGGTCGGCCAGTCGCCGGCGTTGCAGGGCGGCACCGATCCGCGTCGCGAAGGTGTCGTGCTCGGCGATACGTTCCGGCCGTAATCGGGAGGAACGCGCACGGCCCCGGTCTGCCGACAGGCAGTCGGGGCCGTGTTTCATGGCGAGGCCGCTTGGATGGCCAGGCAACGCGCATCCTTCGGAATGCTGATGAAATCGCTTGGCTTCTCAGCCGGCGGATTCGCCTGCCGGATCGTCCGATACGCGACGATCGGGCGAATCACCATCGCGGCGCCCGCACCCGTTCGCCGGCAAATACGTTGGCCGTCCCGCCGCAAGCCCCCGATTGTCAAACAGTGTGAGTCAATCGTCAGCATTTGCAACCGAAGTAACAGTCCCCGCAATTCAATCGTTTTGCGCATCGGCGCGGCTACATTAGCTCCACCTGCCGCACTTCGCGGCAAGGCATGCGACAAGCCGCACGAAGGCGGCCCGCAGCAACAACGTCTTTGGAGAATGACCATGAACAAGATTCGTACGATTCTGCTGGGTGCCGCTCTGACGGCGATGGCCACTTCGGCTGCATTTGCACAGACGGCCCAGACCGGCGCACAGGGTTCTGCCGGCGTCGGCGCACAGGTCCAGACGCCGCTGCTCGGCGGCGGCGTGGGCGTGCAGGCTGGTGCCGGCGCGGACGCGGCGGGCTCGGGTTCGGGCGCAGGCAACGTCGTCGGCGGCGCGCTGAACGGTGTCGGCAAGACGGTTGGCGGCGTCGGCTCGGCAGCCGGCAATGCGGTCGGCGGCGCGACGCAGGCAGTCGGTTCGGCAGCGGGCACGGCGAAGGATGCGGCGGCATCGGCCGTCCACTCGACGAAGTCGCACGTGAAGCACGTCGCGGGTTCGGCGAAGAGCCACGCGCAAGGCGCGATGTCGACGGCAGGCGATGTTGCAGGCGGCGCGAAGGCGAAGGCCGGCGAGGCGCTCGAAGGCACGACGAACGCAGTGCAGGGCGGCGCATCGGTCGGCGTGAAGGGTTCGGCGTCGGCGCAAGGCGGCGCGCTGTAAGCAGCACGCATTCCGTCAAGGCCCGGCCCGCATTGATGCGGGCCGGGCTTTTTTTGTTGGCGCGCGCGGCCCCTGCCCATTGCTGGCCCGCCATGCTTAAATAGCGGGGCTCCCGGTTGCGGGGCCGCCAGAATGGCGGGTCCGGCGAACCAGGGCAACATGTCCGATCGACATCGTGACGACAGACGACACCAAAACACCGCTCCGGCCGGCGCGGCGCGGTCCGATAACATTCCGAGGCATCACATCATGACCATCCTGTTCCGTCTTCTCGCGCTTGCCTGCGCGCTCTGGCTGGCCGCCTGCGCGGCGCCGCCCCCGCCGTCCGCCAGTACCGCCGCGTCTGCCGCCGCACCGGACGCCAGCGAACGCCGCGGGCTCGGTACCGCGTGGGGCGAGTCGGTGCGATCCGAAACCCGCCAGGTCGAGTTCGAACGCGCGGATCCGGCGAAGCCGACCGATCTCGCGTCGGTCTACTACAACGACGCGCTGCCTGGACATCCTCCGGCCTCACAGGTGCGCCGGCTGCCGACCCGCGTCGCGCTCGCCAATGGCGACATCGCGCTGTCGTTCACGGACGAAAAGGGCGCGCCGCTGCGTCTCGCGCGCAGCAACGGCCGCTGGCACATGGCGGGTGTCGAGGGTTCGCGCTACATCATCGTGCTGCGCAACCAGGGGCACCGCACGTTCGAGGTCGTGTCGACGGTCGACGGGCTCGACGTGCTGTCGGGCCGGCCGGGCAGCTATACGAACGGCGGCTACGTGCTGTATCCGGGCCGCACGCTGACGATCGAGGGCTTTCGCAAGAGCCGCGACGAAGTCGCCGCGTTCCGCTTTGCAGCCGTGCCCGACAGCTACGTCACGAACTCGAAGTACGGCGATGCCGCGAACGTCGGCGTGATCGGCGTTGCGCTGTTCGCGCAGAAGGAGAACGACGAGGAAGCACTGCGCCGCAACGCGAATCCGTTCCCCGGCAACGACAACGGCTTCGCACCGCCGCCCGTCCCGCGCGGCGAGTGACCGCATGTAGCCGATCGGCCGCGGATGTCGTTCCGCATGACGCACGCGGCGCGATCCTGAACCGGGATCGCCCGCGCAGTACGCCGGCGCAACCGACGAACTCCACGATATGTTCGCGCTATCCATGCAGATACGAAACGGCCTGACGATCCCGGCTGCGTTGAAATGCACGACGCTGGTGCTGCTGGTGTCGCATGCGGTCATTGTCTCCGCCGAAACGCCGGCGCCCGAATCGGTGCGGCTGGCCAACGGCCACGCGATCGAATGGGCGCGCCCGAGGCTGATCGAGGTCGACGCGCAGGCAAGAAGACATCGGCGTTGAGCGTGCCGGCCGCACTTCGGCGCGCACTGGCCGATGCATCGAGCGTGGCGTTCCCGTCGGATCGCGCGAAGCGGATCGACGGCAACGATCATGTGCTGGTCGTCATCAATCGTTCGTCAAGCAGCCGTCCGACCGGGTATTGCGGCGCGGGAGAGGAAGGTACGCTTTACGTGCTGGCGCTGCGCGGTAGCCGCGCGGTGCCGCGTTTCTCGCTACCCGTGCAAAGCTGCCTCGACTCCGTTTCGCTCGAAACCGAATCCGGTACGCAATCGCCGTACCGGGCGATTGCATGGCGCGACGCGCCGGCCGGCATCGACATCCGGTGGGAGTCTGTCGCGCACGGCGGTGCCACGCATCGCGTCTATTGTTTCGTGAACGGCACGTTTGCCGAGGTCGACGTTCCGCAGTAACGCGGTCGTGCTGCGGCACAATGGCCGTTCGCATCCGCATCGCGTGCTTCCGGATCGTCCGGATCGACGGAGAATGCCATGTCGTTACCCGCTTTCAGGTACCATCCCGACCCGCTCGCGACGGGCAGCGTGATTGCCTCGGACGTACGTTGCGCATGCTGCGGCGACGCGCGCGGTTACGTTTACGCCGGGCCCGTGTACGCGGTCGACGAATACGAGCAGTGCATCTGCCCGTGGTGCATCGCCGACGGCTCGGCGCACACGCGGCTCGATGCAAGTTTTACCGACACGTACGGCATCGGCGGGGGCGAATGGGACGCGGTGCCCGAAGCTGTCGTCGACGAGATCGCGAATCGCACGCCGGGTTTTCGGGGCTGGCAGCAGGAGCGATGGTGGACGCATTGCGGCGACGGCGCGCAGTTCATCGGCCGTGCGGGTGCTGCTGAGCTGAAGGCGTTCGGCCCGCAGGCCGTCGATGCGATCCGCGCGTCGGCCGGGCTCGACGCCGCCGCCGAATGGGAACACTTTTTCGCGGCGCTCGACAAGGACGGTTCACCGGCCGCGTATGTGTTTCGCTGCATCCATTGCGGCAAACTTGGCGGCTACCAGGATTGCGATTGACGACCGGGCCCGCCCGGGCGGTACACCCTTTCGTCACGACACAGAGGAATCTTCGTGAAGTTCATCCACGCGGCAGACATTCACCTTGACAGCCCGTTGCACGGCCTGAGCGCCTATCCCGACGCGCCTGCCGCGCAGTTGCGCAACGCGTCGCGCGAGGCGCTGCGGCAGCTCGTGGATCGTGCGATCGAGGAGGAAGTCGCATTTCTCGTGATCGCCGGCGACCTGTACGACGGCGACTGGAAGGATCACAACACCGGCATCTTCTTCGGCCAGCAGATGGGGCGGCTGCGCAAGGCCGGCATCCGCGCGTTCGTGCTCGGCGGCAACCACGATGCCGAAAGCGAGATGACGAAGAAGCTGACGCTTCCGGACAACGTCACCGTGTTCGGCCACCGCAAGCCGGAAACCGTCAGGCTGCCCGAATTCGACGTCGCACTGCACGGGCAGAGCTTCAAGGACAAGGCCGTCGTCGACAATCTCGCGATCGGCTATCCGGATCCGGTGCCCGGCTGCTACAACATCGGCGTGCTGCACACGGCGCTCGAAGGCTATGCGGCGCACGCGAACTACGCTCCGTGCACGTTGGCCGAACTGCACGCGAAGGGCTACGACTACTGGGCGCTCGGCCACGTGCATGAGTTCCAGCAATGGACGGGGCCGTCCACGGTCGTGTTTCCCGGCAACCTGCAGGGGCGCCATATTCGCGAGACGGGCCGCCGCGGCGCGGTGCTCGTGACGGTCGAGCAGGGCCGCACGCAGGTCGAACGCCTGTATCTCGACGTGCTTCGGTGGGAAGCCGTGTCGGTCGATGCGTCCGATTGCCTGTCGGTGGCCGATCTGTCGAGAAAGATCGGCCAGTCGCTGGAGGCGCTGCTGACCGTCGACGGCCACGTGCCGCGCGCAGTGCGCGTGACGGTCACGGGGCGCACACCCGCGCACGGTCTCTTTTTCGGACGCGGGCCGCAGTTGCGCGCGGAGGTGCTGAACCAGATCGGCATCATCGGCAACGAGCGGCTGTGGCTCGAGAAGGTCCGGCTTGCGACGTCCGCCGCCGATCATCAGCCGGGCGAAAGCGAGCAGCTCGAGGCGCTGGAGGACCTGAAGCAGATCCTCGCCGATGCCGCGCACGATCCGGATTTCCTCGCGCTGCTCGAGCGCGACCTGAAGCCGTTCGTCGGCAAGGTGCGCAGCGACGTCAAGGAGGAAGTGCCGTTGCTGGCGATGGCGCGCGCCGGCGAGCTCACGTCGCTGGTCGAGCAGGTCGGACCCGCGTTGCTCGCGCGGCTGGCGAAGGGGGAGTAAGCGATGCGCATCAGCCAGCTCGATCTGATCAAGTACGGCAAGTTCACCGACGAGACGCTGCGGTTCCCGTCGGCCGGCGAGGATTTTCACGTGATCGTCGGGCCGAACGAGGCCGGCAAGTCGACGATCCGCACGGCCGTATCCGAGTTGCTGTTCGGGATGAAACTGCAGACGCCGCTCGATTTCCTGCACAGCACGCCCGAACTGCGGATCGGCGGCGTGCTGGGGAACGGCAGCGGCGAACTGGCATTCCACCGCGCGCGCGGGCGCAGCCCGTTGCGCACGCCGGCCGACGACAAGCTACCCGACGATTATCTTGCCGCGATCCTCGATGGTGCGACGCGTGAATTCTTCGAGCAGATGTTCGGGCTCGATCACGGGCGGTTGGTCGACGGCGGCCGGAGCATCCTCGATGCATCCGACAAGCTCGGGCAGGTGCTGTTCGAGTCGGCCGCCGGTGTCGGCAGTCTCGGGCCGGTGCGCGAGGAGCTCGATGCGCGTTCGGCCGAGCTGTGGGCGCCGCGCCGGAGCGGCAGCGCATTCGCGCTGGCCGAGGCGTCGTTCAACGAAGCCGTGACCGAACTGAAGACGGTCCAGGTGCGCACGCGCGACTGGGTCGATCGGAAGGACGCGCGCGAGGCGGTCGAACAGCAGATCGAGCAGGCGCGTGCCGAACAGCGCCGGCTCGAAACGCTGCGCTCGAAGCTTGAACGCGTCCGTCGGCTCGCGCCGTACCTGAAGGAGCTGACGGTCAAGGACGCGGCGCTGGCCGAACTGGGCGCGGTCGTCGAGTTGCCGCCGACCGCGTATGCCGATCTACTGAAGGCGCAGGGCGATCTCGCGGCCGAGCAGAAGGTGCTCGAGGAACGGCGCGCCGACCTGCTCGCGAAACGGCAGGCGCGCGCTGCAATCGACGCGGACGCAGACACGCTTGCGCTCGAAGCCGATATCGAAGCACTCGATCGGTTGCGCGGCGCGTGCATGAATCATGCGCAGGATCTGCTGCTGCTGCGCGCGGACGTCGAGCGGCATGTGTCCGCCGCATGTGCAGCGGCCGCGCAGTTGAACTGGCCGACGGATGAAGCGTCGCTGCGCGCATCGCTGCCGACGGCGCTGGCGCTGAAGACCGTCACGAACCTGCTGCGCGAACACGGCGCGCTGCACCAGGCGCTCGCCGGCGCGCGCGAATCGCTCGACGAACGCACGCGCGAGCTTGCCCAGGTGCAGGAACAACAGGCGCGCCTGTCGACCGTCGACGTGCCGGAGGCGCTGCGCGCGGCGCTGGCCGATGCGCAGGGCTTTCGCAACAGCGGCCAGCGCGAGCAGGCGCTGGCGCACGAGATCGCTGCCGCCGAACGCACGTTGTCGGGCGCGCTCGATGCGCTCGGCCAGTGGCGCATGCCGGTCGACACGCTGCGCGCGCTCGACGTGCCGTCGGCGGCGCGGCTCGGCGCGCTGCTGAAGGAAGACAGCGAGTACGCGAGTGCGGCCGCCGCGGCGCGTGATGCACGGGACAGCGCGCTCGAGGAACTCGAGCGGCTCGAACTGCAGGAGAAGCATTTCGCGGAGAACCACAAGGTCGTCACGACCGCCGACGTGCTCGCGGCGCGTGCCCGGCGCGATGGTGCGTGGGGAGATATCCGCAGTGGCGCGGTCGATCTCGCGACTGGCGCACCGGCAGTCGACGACGCGATTCGCCTCGCCGACGAACTCGTCGACGCACAGCTCGGCGCCACGCAGGCGGCTGCGACGCTGCAATCGTTGCGTCAGCAGGTCGAGTCCGCGCGTGCCGGCGTGACGCGCAGGCAGGCCGCGCTGGATGAGCGCGAGCGTGAACTGGCCGCACATCGCGACGCGTGGGCCGCACTCGCCACGACAGCCGCGGTGCCCGGCATGCCGCTGGCGGCGATGGGCGACTGGCTCGCGAAGCGCGAAACGGTGTTCGCCGCACAGGCGGATCTCGACCGTCAGCGCCGCGAATACGACACGATATGTGCTGCCCGCACCGGCGCGGAAGCAACGCTGCGTGCAGTGCTGCGCTCGGTATCGCGCGGCGGTGAATCGGACGGGCTGGCGGCGCTCGTCGCGATCGCCGAGACCTTCGTGCAGTCGGCCGAGAAAGCGATCGCGCAAAAGGACAGCCTGGAGGACCGCGCGCGGGAAGCAGAACGCGGCTGCGCGACGGCGCAATCACGGGCCGGCCACGCGCAGGCGGCCTACGATGCGTGGCACGCGCAATGGCGCGACGCGCTGGCCGACGCGAAACTGTCGGCGAGCGCGGCGACGCTGGCCGCGGCGGAAGGCGCGCTCGGGCTCGCGAATGCGGTGACGGCCGAGCTGGCCGATGCCGACGCGCCGCGCAACCGGATCGCCACGATCCGTGCGGAGCTGGCCGCGCTCGAGGCCGGCGCGCGCAGGCTTGCCGAAGCGCTTGCGCCGGAGTGGCTCGCGAGCGGCGATTGGCCGGACGTGGCGCGACGCTTGACGATGCGCCTCGCGGCCGCCAGGGAAGTCGCGCGTGCGATCGGTCGTGCCGACGAGGCCGTGCGGCAGGCCGACGGCAAGGTCGCCGACGCGGCTGCCGCAGTGGCTGGTGCCGATGCGCGCATCCAGCCGCTGCTGCAACTGGCCGGCGTCACGTCGATCGATGCGGCGCTGCCGCTGGCCGAGCGCTCGGATCGTCAGCGCCAGCTTCGGCAGGCGGTCGATGCCGCGCACGAAGCACTGGTGCGCGATGGTGACGGTCTGTCCCGGTCCGCCGTCGAAGCCGAGGTCGCGGAGCAGGACATTGCCGACGTGCCGGCCCATCTCGAAGCCGTAAAGCAGTCGCTCGCCGATGTCGGCAAGCGGCTGAACGAGCTGTCGCAGCAGCAGGTCGTGGCCGACCAGGCATTCGGCGCGATCGACGGCCAGGCGAATGCGGCTGTCGCCGAGTCGAAACGGCAGGAAGCGCTGGCGGCGATGAGCGATGCAGCTGAACAGTATCTGGAGGCGGCTACCGCGAGCCGCTTGCTGAAGTGGGCGACGGATCGCTATCGCGACCAGAAGCAGGGGCCGATGCTCAGGCGCGCGGGCGAGATCTTCGCGGGGCTCACGCTCGGCGAATTCGCGAAGCTGACCGTCGATACCGAACGGACCCCGCCCGCGTTGTATGCACGGCGCACGAAGGGGACGTCGGTCGAGGTCGCCGGGTTGAGCGAAGGCACGCGCGACCAGTTGTTCCTCGCGCTGCGCATCGCGGCGCTGGAGTTGCAGCTCGGCAGCCGGACTGCGCTGCCGTTCGTCGCCGACGATCTGTTCATCAATTTCGACGATGCGCGCGCGAAGGCCGGGCTCGATGCATTGCGCGATCTGTCGACGCGAACCCAGGTGCTGTTCCTGACGCACCACGACCACCTGCTGCCGCTCGTGAGGGACGTCTTCGGCGCGCGGGTCAACGTGGTCGAGTTGCAGCGCGCGCCGGCCGGCGCGTGATGCGGGGACGCGCCGGGATGCCGGCATACGGGAGGGGCATCGCGTACAGGTAGTATGAGCGGTTCCGAAACGCACGCGGCCGGGTCAACCGGTCGCGGGTCTGGCCACACGAGGGGAAAATATGAAAAAGCTGGTAGCCGCCATCGCGTTCGCGGCGGACAAGCATCGCAATCAGCGTCGCAAGGACGAAGAGGCGTCGCCGTACATCAATCATCCGATCGCACTCGCCGACGTGCTGGCCAACGAGGCCGGCGTCGAGGACGAGCGCGTGATCGTCGCGGCCGTGCTGCACGACACGGTCGAGGATACGGAGACGACCGAGCAGGAGCTGTTGCGTCTGTTCGGCAAGGACGTGGCGGACATCGTGATGGAAGTCACCGACGACAAGTCGTTGCCGAAGGAGGAACGCAAGCGGCTGCAGGTCGAGCATGCATCGACCATCAGCCGCCGCGCGAAGCTCGTGAAGCTCGCCGACAAGATCTGCAACCTGCGTGACATCGCGCAGCATCCGCCCGCGGACTGGCCGCTCGAGCGCAAGCAGGCCTATTTCGACTGGGCGAAGTCGGTCGTCGACCCGATGCGCGGCGTGCATCCCGGTCTCGAGGCGATCTTCGACACCGCGTACGGCGCGCGGCCGGCGGACTGAGGTTCCCGCATGGCGTCGTCCCGATCCGTCGAAGTCGCCGCGCGACAAGCGCCCGTCGTGGCGGGTGTCGACGTCGGGGGCGACAAGAAGCTGTGCGATCTCGTGATCCTGCGTGGGTCGACGGTCGTCTGCCGCGAAGCGCGGATTGCACCCGAGGCGGTGCCCGCGCTGTGTGTCGCCCATGACGTCGTGGCCGTCGGCGTCGACGCACCGAGCGTATGGTGGACGGGCGTCGGTCGCCGGGCGGCCGAACAGGTGCTCGCGCGCGAACGGATTTCGTGTTTTCCGACACCGTCGCGGGAGCAGGCCGTCGCCAGCATATCGGGCTTCTTCGACTGGATGTTCATCGGGGAGCGCGTGTACCGCGCGCTGGCGGACACCTATCCATTGCTGACCGGAGCGCACTACGCGGGCGGTCGTGCGAGTTTCGAGACCTATCCGTACGCGATTACCTGCGCGATGCTGGGCAAGACGGTGGCGTCGGCGAAGCAGAAGCGCACTCAGCGCCTGCAATTGCTGGAACGGCTGGGGATCGACGTGTCGACGCTGCGCTCTGTCGATGCGCGAGACGCGACCCTTTGCGCGTTGACGGCGCAGTATGTGATCGACGGGAACGCACATGCGTATGGCGACACGGAGGGCGGCTACATCCGCGTGCCCATCGTGAACGAGACGGTCGTGCTCGACTCGCTTTAGCGACGGCAAGTGGCGACTGCGGGACAGTTGCCACTATAAGGTGAGCTTTTGCGGGAGAGGTGCGGCCTTCCCGGCGCTGATGGCGTCAGGGCGCGAGTGTCGACCGGACAAACATCAGGATTGCCGGCGCACGCGAGATGAAGCCGATGCGCCGCGCAATCCCGGGCAGCGCCGCTCAATCCTCGAGGATGGACTTCGGTACGCTGGACAGGTCGCAGGCTTGCGCCTGATCGAAGTAGTCTTCCGCATCGTTGATCATCACGACGGCGACGTCGATCAGCTCGTCGAGCCGTTGCAGCAGCGATTCGCGCCACTCGATGTCTTCATCGCGCTCGGGCGTCTTGTCCAGCTGCTCGATGATCGAATCGGCTGTTTGCAGGAAGGGGATTGCCTGCTGATAGTTTTCGATCGAGACCATCGCCGCGTTGCGCGCGCCGACGAGCCGTTCGCGGTGCTCGTCCGCCAGTTCGGATTCGCCGCTGATTCGCGGCAGTACATCCGAGATGCGCTGAAGCAGCGGCGGCGTTTGTTCTTCCAGCAGGATGGCGCGTTCGCGCAGCGCCGCATATTCGTCGCGAAGATCGGCGTCGCCGGGTTGAGTCGTGCTGTCCATCGTCGATATGAGTGCGTGGTTCGGTCGCGGCATGATACTCGACAGCGCCAGGTTCCTTGTCCGTTCCGCTGCCCTCTATATAAGCGGAAAGACCGGCATACGTCATATCTATAGGGAACCGTTCGCGTAGGGATTCACGCCCGTGGAGCCCCAAGCCCCCGTGCGCGGCAGCGCACGGGGGCTTTTTCAAATTTCTTCACAAAAGGCTTGCGGGAACGGCGCGAGGTGCATAGAATCACGCCTCTTTCGCGCTAACGGAAACGCGGCGCGGGAGGAAGGGAAGCGGTGCTGTTGAAGCCTGGTGGTAGCGGCCTCGGCGGTACAGGAAGTTGAGCCCCGCG
>NZ_CAJPGH010000051.1:0-18341 GCF_905339605.1 Burkholderia sp. BCC1972
TTCAATCGCAGACATCGACAACCCCTTGGTGAACATGAATCCTCTGCATGGCGGCGCGATCGTGCGCGCCGCGCGTCTTGGCCGGCGCATGCGCGCCGCTGTCTCCCACCCACCCGCACGCGGCCACGAAGGCTGCGCACGATGCTGCGCCGCACCACATCACGCGAACGTGAACATGCGGCCCGGCAGTTTCCACGATAAGCGCTCGAACTTACCCGTCACTTACGCGACACGACTGGTTCGCACGCCCGGCGGCACCGCATGACGGTCTGCTTTACGCTGCTACAACCGCGACCCTACAATCCTAACTGAACTCGCCTTCCGGATTCCAGCTTGAATCGCTACGCCCTCTTCCTCATCCTGTCGATGCTGTTCGTCGGCAGCAACGTCGGTATCGGTAAATCCATCGTTGCATTCGTTCCCGTCGCCATCCTCGCCACGCTGCGCTTCGTGATCGCGATCGCCGTGCTGTGGCCGCTGTTCAGCCCCGTGAAGATGCGCACTGTCAAGCGCAGCGAGTGGCTGAACCTGTTCCTGCAGGCCTTCTTCGGCACCTTCATGTTCACGCTGCTGATGCTCAACGGCGTACAGCGCACGAGCGCAGTGGCGGCCGGCGTCATCACGAGCACGATCCCGGCGATCGTCGCGCTGTTCGCGTGGCTGATCCTGCGTGAAAAACCGAACGGCCGTGCGCTCGTGTCGATCGCGCTCGCGATCGCCGGCGTCGTGACGATCAACCTCGCCAACGGCGGCACGGCCGCGCACGGCGCCGACGGCGACGCGTCCGGCTCGCTGGCCGGCAACCTGCTGATCCTCGGCGCGGTGTGCTGCGAATCGATCTACGTGATCCTGTCGCGCCGGCTCACGCAGACGCTCGCGCCGATCGACATCTGCGCATACACGCACCTGTTCGGCCTGTTCCTGATGCTGCCGCTCGGCGCGACGGCGCTTTGGCATTTCGATTACGCGAGCGTGCCGGCCGGCACCTGGGCACTCGTCGTCTGGTATGGCCTGTCGGCCAGCATCTTTTCGTTCTGGCTGTGGATGAAGGGCATCCGGCACGTGCCGGGCAGCCTCGCCGGCGTGTTCAGCGCGGTGCTGCCGATCGCAGCCGCCGCGTACGGCATCGCGTTCCTCGGCGAACGCCCGACGCTCGCGCACGGCGTCGCGCTCGCCTGTGTCGTCACCGGCATCGTGCTCGCGAGCCTGCGCGTGAAACGCGTGCCGGCCGCCGCCTCCTGATCCGTCCCCGGCAGACCCGGCGCGTCGCTGCAGTCGCGCCGGCCGACGCGTTACAATAGCGCGCCTTTTCAAGATTACCCCCGATACCTGCGCACCGCGCCCGTACCCCCGACATGTCCGCCCCGCATTCGCCCGGCCGCCCCGCCCGTCGCCCGCTTCGCCCGCTTCCCGCGCTGATTTTCATGAGCCGCTGGCTCCAGGTTCCGCTTTACCTCGGCCTGATCGTCGCGCAGGCCGTCTACGTGTTCCTGTTCCTGAAGGAAGTCTGGCACCTGCTGTCGCATGCGACGAGCCTCGACGAGATCAGCGTGATGCTCGCGGTGCTCGGCCTGATCGACGTGGTGATGATCTCGAACCTGCTGATCATGGTGATCGTCGGCGGGTATGAGACGTTCGTGTCGCGCCTCGGCATCGAGGGCCACCCCGACGAGCCCGAATGGCTCGACCACGTGAACGCGGGCGTGCTGAAGGTCAAGCTGTCGATGGCGCTGATCAGCATTTCGTCGATCCACCTGCTGAAGACGTTCATCAACCCCGACCAGCACACGGTGCACGCGATCATGTGGCAGGTGATCATCCACGTGTCGTTCCTCGTGTCGGCGCTCGTGATGGCGTGGGTCGACCGCCTGACGACGCACACGCACCCGGCCCATTTCCACGAGACGCACGCGCCCGCAACGTCCCGACCGGCGGCCTGAACCGCCGGCAAACCATTCCCCACTGTCCCCACAGAGTCTCAGCCATGACCGTCATCAAACAGGAAGACCTGATCCAGAGCATCGCGGATTCGCTGCAGTACATCAGCTACTACCACCCGCTCGACTACATCCAGGCCCTCGGCCGCGCGTACGAGCTGGAAGAGAGCCCGGCGGCGAAGGACGCGATCGCGCAGATCCTCACGAACAGCCGCATGTGCGCGGAAGGCCGCCGCCCGATCTGCCAGGACACCGGCATCGTCACGATCTTCGTGAAGGTCGGCATGGACGTGCGCTGGGACGGCGCGACGATGGGCCTCACCGACATGATCAACGAAGGCGTGCGCCGCGGTTACACGCACCCGGACAACGTGCTGCGCGCGTCGATCGTCAACCCGCCGGAAGGCGCCCGCAAGAACACGAAGGACAACACGCCGGCCGTGATCCACTACGAGATCGTGCCGGGCGACAAGGTCGACGTGCAGGTCGCGGCAAAGGGCGGCGGCTCGGAGAACAAGTCGAAGTTCGTGATGCTGAACCCGTCCGATTCGATCGTCGACTGGGTGCTGAAGACGGTTCCGACGATGGGCGCGGGCTGGTGCCCGCCCGGCATGCTCGGGATCGGCATCGGCGGCACGGCCGAGAAGGCGATGCTGATGGCGAAGGAATCGCTGATGGAGCCGATCGACATCCAGGAAATCATCGCGCGCGGCCCGAAGGACTGGGTCGAGGAACTGCGCGTCGAGCTGCACGAGAAGGTCAACGCGCTCGGTATCGGCGCGCAGGGCCTCGGCGGCCTGGCGACCGTGCTCGACGTGAAGATCATGGCGGCACCGACGCACGCGGCCTCGAAGCCGGTCGCGCTGATCCCGAACTGCGCGGCCACGCGCCACGCGCACTTCGTGCTCGACGGCTCGGGTCCGGCCAAGCTTGAAGCACCGTCGCTCGACGCCTGGCCGAAGGTCCAGTGGGAACCGAACACGGAAACGAGCAAGCGCGTCGACCTGAACACGCTGACGCCGGAAGAAGTCGCCAGCTGGGCGCCGGGCCAGACGCTGCTGTTGTCGGGCAAGATGCTCACCGGCCGCGACGCCGCGCACAAGCGCATCGCCGACATGCTCGCGAAGGGCGAGAAGCTGCCGGTCGACTTCACGAACCGCGTGATCTACTACGTCGGCCCGGTCGATCCGGTGCGTGACGAAGTGGTCGGCCCGGCCGGCCCGACGACGGCCACGCGCATGGACAAGTTCACCGAGACGATGCTCGCGCAGACGGGCCTGATCTCGATGGTCGGCAAGGCCGAGCGCGGCCCGGTCGCGATCGAGGCGATCAAGAAGCACAAGGCTGCGTACCTGATGGCGGTCGGCGGAGCGGCCTACCTCGTGTCGAAGGCGATCCGCGGCGCGAAGGTGCTCGCATTCGAGGACCTCGGCATGGAAGCGATCTACGAATTCGACGTGCAGGACATGCCGGTGACGGTCGCCGTCGATTCGTCGGGTACGTCGGTGCACCAGACCGGCCCGAAGGAGTGGCAGGCGAAGATCGGCAAGATTCCGGTCGCCACCGCTTAAGCGCGCTCGAACGAAAGGCCGGACGGAAGTCCGGCCTTTTTACTTCTCATTCTCATTATTGTGTCCGGCCGGTTGTTCGAGGCTGATTCTCATTACACGCAAAAGGCAGGCCAGACAAGGCTTCGAGGCTTGGCTTTTCCCGTTCGAGCGATTATCGTTCGGTTTCTGAAGCCCCACTGAACAAGGAACAGCCATGCAAGGCGACAAGAAGGTCATCGAATATCTGAACGCCCAACTGAAGAATGAACTCACGGCGATCAACCAGTACTTCCTGCATGCGCGCATGTACAAGCACTGGGGCCTCGAGAAGCTCGGCAAGCACGAGTACGACGAATCGATCGGCGAAATGAAGCACGCCGACTGGCTGATCGAGCGCGTGTTCATGCTCGACGGCCTGCCGAACCTGCAGGACCTGCACAAGCTGCTCGTCGGCGAGGAAACCGAAGAGATCCTGAAGTGCGACCTGAAGCTCGAGCAGATCTCGCAGTCCACCTGCAAGGAAGCGATCGCCTACTGCGAATCGGTTCGCGACTACGTCTCGCGCGAGATCTTCGAAAAGATCCTCGACGACACCGAAGAGCACATCGACTGGCTGGAAACGCAGATCGACCTGATCGGCAAGGTCGGCCTGCAGAACTACCAGCAGACGATGATGGGTTCGCCCGAGTAATCGGTCCCTCTCCCACCTCGACGTCCGCATGACGATGACGAACCAGCCAGCCGCTTCCGGGGTCCGCCCCGCCGCTCCCGTCGGCATCTTCGACTCGGGGCTCGGCGGCCTGTCGGTGCTGCGCGCCGTGCGCGCGCACCTGCCCGGCGAGTCGTTCGTCTACGTCGCCGATTCGCACCACGCGCCGTATGGTCCGCGCGACGAGGCGTTCATCACGGAACGCACGCTGGCCATCGGCGAATGGCTCGCCCGGGAAGGCGCGAAAGCGCTCGTCATCGCGTGCAACACCGCGACGGCGCGCGCGATCGCGGCCATCCGCGAACGCCTGGCGATTCCGCTCGTCGGCGTCGAGCCGGGCATCAAGCCGGCTGCCGCGCTGTCCGCGACCGGCGTCGCGGGTGTCCTCGCCACGCAATCGACGCTGAACAGCCCGCGCTTCCAGGCGCTGCTCGACCGCTACGGCGCCGGCCGTCGCTTCATCTGCCAGCCCGGCCACGGGCTCGTCGAAGCAATCGAACGCGGCGACACGGACTCGCCCGCCCTGCGTGCGTTGCTCGAGCGTTACCTGCAGCCGATGCTCGACGACGGCGCCGATACGCTGGTGCTCGGCTGCACGCATTACCCGTTCTTCACAGACACGATTCGTGACCTTGTTGGCGACCGCCTGACGATCGTCGACACGAGCGATGCGATCGCGCGCCAGCTCGCGCGGGTACTCGACGAACGCGGCCTGCGCGCGCCGGCCGGCACGCAACCCGCGGCGCCCCGCTTCTGCTCGACGAGCGACGGCCTGCAACTGCGCGCCCTCGCGTCGACGCTGCTCGGCCTCGATGCGCCGGTCGAATCCGTCACCATTTCCTCGCCGAACGCGCACGCCTGCGCGACCGCCTGACGCGGGCCTGCAGGCCCGCCCCTGCCGTCGCTCCGCCGTCCCAGCCGTTTCAAGGGTCCGATGACCTTAAAAAAAGCCCGACCCAGGCTTGTCAACGTCTGCAAAATTAATGATAATAATTCGCATTAACGTTAGCTATCGCAACTCATCATGATCGTCTGCGTGTGCAAGTCTGTTTCCGATCGCAAGATTCGCGCGTCCCTCGCCGAGGGCGTCAACTCTTTCGATGAACTCCAGTTCGAACTCGGCGTGGCCACCTGCTGCGGCAAGTGCGAGGAGTCCGTACGCGACCTCATGGCCGAGCAGGGCGTCTGCGCAAGCCGGTGCGGTGTCGAGCATCACGCTCACCCGATCCCGGTCACGTTCTACGAACGCAAGGCAGCCTGACCGGCACCGAGCGTGCGCATGCGGCCCAGGCCGCATTTTTTGTTTCGACCGTCAGCAAGCCACCGTCTGCGCGAGCCAGCGGCTTACCTGCCAAGGAGCCTGTCATGGAATTGCTGATCGGATTTGTGACCACCGTTTGCATCTCGCTGCTGATCTTCCGCAAGTGATGCCGATTCACCCGCCGCGCCCCGGGTGCGACATCGTTCTTTCAAGCTAACATGCAGGCTTCGCATCTCGCTCCTGCCGGCGCCGTGCCGGCTGCACCACGTATGAATCCCCGAGTGATCGTCGTCGCGGTCGGTGTGCTTGCCGCACACGCGATCATGCTGACGGCCGCCTGGCTCCATCGCAACGCGCCGCCGCCGGCGAAGCAGATCGAGGTTCAGTCGATCACCGCGCAGCTCATTCCTCCTGCGCCCGCTGCCCAGCCGGTCGCGGTCCGGTCTGCCGCGCAGCAGCCTACGCCGCCCAAGCCTGCGCCTCGCGTGAAGCCGAAGGTCGAGCCGAAGCCGGTGCAGAAAGCAATCCCGACGCCTCAGCCAGTCTCGCAGGCACCGTCGCCGACGCCCGCGCCGGCAGTTGTCGATCCGACACCGGCTCCCGCCGCGCCGGCTCCTGCTGCGCCGGCTGCAGCACCCGGCCCGGCGCGCGAGACGATGCAGGTCAGCGCGCCGAAAAACGTGGCGGCGCTCACCTGCAATTTCGTGAAGCCCGACTATCCGTCGATGTCGAAGCGGCGCGGCGAAACGGGCACGGCCTATGTTCACTTCATCATCGGCGTGACGGGCAAGATCGAAAGCGTCCAGCTGCAGAAGAGCAGCGGCTATCCACGTCTTGACGAAGCCGCGCTCGAGGCGACGCGCGCCAGCACCTGCCCGCCGTATGTCGAGAACGGCCAGGCGATCCGCGCCGCCCATACGCTGCCCTTCAACTTCACGCTCGACGACTAACCCGTCATATTCGGTAGATTCAAAGGAAACAAGAAAATGCAAAGCTACGGTATCGCGCACGTCTGGGCGCAAGGTGATTTCGTCACGCGCGCCATCGCGATCACGCTGCTCGTGATGTCGGTCCTGTCGTGGATCGTGATCGTCATCAAGGGCTGGAACGTGATCCGCCTGAACCGCCTCACGAAGAATGCCGAACAGGCATTCTGGCATTCGGACGATTTCGACGACGGCATCAAGAAGCTCGGCCTCGCCGCATCGACGCCGAACGACAACCCGTTCCTCGCACTCGCGCTGTCGGGCAAGGAAGCCGCCGACCATCACCATCAGACGCAACCGCACCTGCACGACCGCATGGACGTGTCGGACTGGGTCACGCGCTGCCTGAAGGACACGATGGACGAAGGCATCTCGCGCATGCAGAGCGGCCTCGCGATCCTCGCATCGATCGGCAGCACGGCACCGTTCGTCGGCCTGTTCGGCACGGTCTGGGGCATCTACCACGCACTGCTCGCCATTGGCGCGACCGGCCAGACGTCGATCGACCAGGTTGCAGGCCCGGTCGGCGAATCGCTGATCATGACGGCCTTCGGCCTGTTCGTCGCGATTCCGGCGGTGCTCGGCTACAACGCGCTGACCCGCGCGAACAAGGGCGTCGTCAGCAAACTGCGTCGCTTTGCGCACGGTCTGCACGCGTACTTCGTGACGGGCGCGAGCCTCGCGTCGTCGTCGACCCGCGACGGCCTGCGTCTCGCGACGCGCGCCGCCAGCTGAGACGAGGTGAACCATGGCCATGAACACCGGTTTCAGCGACGATGACGACGATGCAGTGATGAGCGAGATCAACATGACGCCGCTCGTCGACGTCATGCTCGTACTCCTGATCATTTTCCTCGTGACGATCCCGGCGATGCAGCATGCGGTGAAGATCGACCTGCCGCACGCCAGCAGCCAGCCCGTCGACGAAAAGCCGCAGACGGTCGACGTCGCGATCCAGGGCGACGGCACGATCCTGTGGGACGACCATACGGTCACGCGCGAACAGCTGCAGGCACGCATCGCGGAAGCCGCGAAGCGCACGCCGCAGCCCGAGTTGCACCTGCGTGCGGATCGCAAGGTTGCCTATGAGCACGTTGCGGAAGTGATGTCGGATGCGCAGGCAGGCGGCCTGACGAAGCTCGGCTTCGTGACGGAGCCGGGCGCGAAAGCGAAGTAATACGCGCACCTCTTGCGGTCACGCATCGCCGGCCGCACAAAGTAAAAGGCCTTCATCGCCAGATGAAGGCCTTTTTTCATGCGCACGCGGGCGCCTTCGGGCGGCGGGCTCTTTGGCGGTATCGGTTGCGCCTCGAGCAACGCAAATGCGACTCTGCCGTGGTCTGCACGGACTGCGCGTTCTGCCCTATCTGGCTCACAATATATGCGGCCACCTGATTTCGCTCAGAACTTCCTTCACGAAATGGGATTTCAATATAGGCCCGCCCGCGCACGCATTCAAGGTTCCGGCGATTGAAACTTGCGATTGCAGGCGACGCTTCAATGACAAAACAAATTTGCGTCGTCGCGCACGCCGTGTTCAGGTCGCCGAAACATCGGCCGCGGCTTCCTTCTTCGCGCGCTCGGGACAACCGGGCTCCTTGTACGCGCCGTGATCGAGCTTCTCGACCAGGTAGTCGACGAACGCGCGCACGGCAGGCGGCATCCCCTGCCGCGACACGAACACCGCATACAGTTGCGGCACCGGCAGCGTCCAGCCCGGCATCACGGGCGACAGCTGCCCCGCACGCAGCGCGTTGCCGTACATCATCTCTGGCAGCGCCGCGATGCCGAGGCCGTCGAGCACGGCCTCGCGGATCGTCATCAGGTCGGCCGTCACGAGGCGCGGGTCATGCTCGTGCACGTGGCGCGTCCCGTCCGGCGCGATCAGGTTGAATACGTGCCGCCCGTCGACGCTCGGCGTATCGAGCGTCTCGAAGCCGGTCAGGTCGTCCGGTACCAGCGGCGGCGCATTCTGGCTCAGCAGGCTCGGCGCACCGACCAGCATCTGCTCGGTGCGCCACAGCGGCCGCACGACGATGTTGGCGTTCTGCGGCGGCTCCGAGCGCACGCGCAGCGCGACGTCGATCGAATCCTCGAACAGGTCGATCACGCGATTGGTCACGCGGACGTGCACCTTCACCTCGGGATAGCGGCGCAGGAATTCGGGCAGGATGCGCGACAGCATCGTCTGCGACAGCGTGACGGGCACGCTGACCCGCACCGAGCCGCGCGGCGACGCGCGCAACTGCTGCACCGCGTTCATCGCGGCCTGCGCTTCGGCCAGCATCGCCTGGCAATGCTGGTAGAACAACTCCCCCGCCTCGGTCAGCGCGAGCTTGCGCGTCGAGCGCTGCAGCAGGCGTACGCCGAGCGCCGCCTCGAGCTCGGTCAGGCGCCGCGACAGGCGCGATTTCGAGATGCCCAGCACGCGTTCCGCGGCCGAGAAACCGCCATGTTCGACGACCTGCGAAAAGTACATCAGGTCGTTCAGGTTATGTGCATCGATATTCATCTCATCGTTCCAATTTCAGAACAATCCATTGCGAACCGCCGCAAATCGAACGGTAAAACGCCCAATATAATAGCGCTGTGTTTCAAAAATAACGCTATTCCGACGATTTCGAGGGCTTCCCCCATGACGACCGCTCGCTCGCTTGACCGTACCTACCCCGCGCTTCGCACGACCGAAGGCGGCGGGTTCGTGGTTCACCGTCCGTTCCCGACCCGGCTGCTGATGGACTTCGATCCGTTCCTGCTGCTCGACGAAATGGGCCCCGTCGACTACGCACCCGGCGAGGCCGTGGGTGCGCCCGACCATCCGCATCGCGGCTTCGAGACCGTGACGTATGCGCTCGACGGCCGCTTCCGCCATCGCGACTCGTCCGGCCATGCGGGCACGCTCGGCCCCGGCGACGTGCAATGGATGACGGCCGGCGCCGGTGTCGTGCACAGCGAGATGCCCGACCCCGCGTTCGCGCAGACGGGTGGGCGCGCACACGGATTCCAGCTGTGGGTCAACCTGCCGCGCCGCGACAAGATGATCGCGCCGCGCTACCAGGAGATCCCGGCCGAACGCATCCCGACCGCGACGTCGCCGGATGGCCGCGCACGCGTGCGCGTGATCGCCGGCGAAGCGTTCGGCGTCCAGGCAGCGATCGAGACACGCACGCCGATCCTCTACCAGCATTTCACGCTCGAGCCCGGCGCAACGGTCACGCAGCCCGTGCCCGCCGGTTATCGCGTGTTTGCCTATCCGATCGACGGAACGGGCCTCTACGGGCCCGACAGGCAGGCTGTCGACGCCCGGCACATGATCGTCTACGGCGACGATGGCGACACGGTCGCGTTCGCCGCCGGCGACACGCCGCTCGACCTGCTGCTGATCGGCGGCGTGCCGCTCAACGAGCCGATCGTCCGCTACGGCCCGTTCGTGATGAATACCGAGGAAGAGATCCGGCAGGCCGTCGTCGACTACCAGACAGGCCGCATGGGCCGCATCGAAGCATGACGCGCGACCGGGGGCGGCAGGTGCCGCGAAACGCGTGATTTTGCGTCACAATGACTTCTTGAACCATGTGGCCACCCGCCACCAGAAGGAACCCGTCCCCTTGAACTTCGAACATCTGATCCAGATCAACGCCGACGATCCGGCCGTGCCGACCCTCACCCGCGACCAGCTTTGGGAGGGCCTCGTGCTGCGCGCCGAACAGCCGCAACTGTTCGTGCTCGGCCTCGACAGCTGCGTCGTCCTCGAACGGACGGACACGACGCTCGAACGTGAACTGCACTACGGCCATGCGACCGTGCGCGATCACGTCACGTTCACGCCGAACCATCAGGTTCGCTACGACATCCGTGCGGCCGATGGCGAGATCGGCGGCTCGCTGACGATGACGATCGAGGAGCGCGACGACCACGAGCTGTTCCTGCGCTTCGAGTACCGCACGACGCTGACCGTCACCGACGACAGCGAGGATGCGCGGCAGACGCACGGGATCGTCAAGGAGGCCTATCGCACGTCGGATATCGACACGGTCCGCCTGATCCGCGAATACGCGCAGGGCCGCAAGGACCCCGACCCGTTGCACTGACGCCGGCGGCGGCCTGCCGGCCGCCCTTTGATTCAGGCTATCAGGTTTGATGTTCCGATCGATAAAGAGTTTTTGTAAATGGGAATAGTTATCATTTAGAATTCATTCCATCGTATCGACAGTCACCGATCAAACCGAATGACCGACACCATGCGCCCGACCACGCTGACCCTGCGCCGCACGGCGGGACCCGCAGCCAGCAGCCGCCAGAAGACGGCAGCGGTCACCACGCCGGCGAAACCCGCCGGCAACCGCGATGCAGGCACGCGGGTCGTGAACAGCGACACGCTGCTGCAAGGCCACAGCCACATCAGCATCGCGCATAACGGAGAGACGTATCAGTTGCGCGCCACGCGGCTCGGCAAACTGATCCTGACGAAGTAAGACAGAGTATTGTGGGGACCACCTCCCTGAGAGGTGTTGGGCAGTAGCCAGCGTAACGGCTTGCACGCGAGATCTAGACCCCTTCGTGCAAACACACTCAAGCAGCCGTTGCAGCAAGCCAAGCCACTTTTTTTGGTTCTCGCACCAGGTAGATAAAAAGCGGCACGTCGAAGGACGTGCCGCTTTTTCATTTGCGCGGTCGATGCAGAAGGCATGCTGCTCACCTGCGTCGATGCACTGCTGCATGCGGCCGAAGCCGCACGCGAAACACGTCAGAAACCCCAGAACATCAGCCACCACGCGCTATCGACGACGGCCAATCCGGCGGCGAACCAGGCGAATGCCGCGACCCGGCGCGGCCACGCCGCATAACGCCCCGTCACTTTCCACGCGAGCCATGCGCTCCATGTGTTGGCGCCGACCAGGATCGCGATGCGCACATCGGTCGCCCAGCCGAGCGGTACATGCTCGGCGCGCAGCAGCGACAGCGTCGTGGCCGACAGGCCGAGGAACACACCCGCGCCCGCGATCGGGATCAGTGCCTGCGCAAGGTGATGCAGCCGCACGCGATCGAAGCGGCCGAGCATCAGCGTGGCGCCGGCCAGCAACGCCAGCAGCGCCGTGCCGTACACGAGCCCCGTGCCGACGATGTAGCTGACGACCAGCCCGCCGTCGAGCCAGGAGAACACGTCGTTGCGATCCGGATAGTGCGTGAGCAGGAACCACGGTGCATTGGTTTCGAGCGGCCACGTGATGTCGCGGTCGATCAGCCAGCCTGCAAGCCACTGCTTGATCTGCACGAACCACGGGCTGACGGTCCAGTGGAATGCGCCGATCGCAACGCCGAGCAGGCCGTACAGGATCAGCGCGGTGTCCCACGGGTTCGCCTGCTGCGCACCGAGGTTCACGACTTCGTCGGACGGCGAGCGCAGCGACAGCGAGATCGCGTCGCGATGCCCGCTGCAGCGGCCGCACATATGGCAATCCGCCGCGCCCTTCATGTTGCGCAACGGCACGAGCGGCGCACAGTTGATCGGAATCACGCGATGGCCGTGCTCGCCGTTCTTGTACGAACGCCGCCACGCATCCTCGTCAACTTTGTAGCGCATCGGCGCGAGCCGCGCGAGCAGCCCGAACACGCCGTTCACAGGGCACAGGTACTTGCACCATACGCGCTTCTCGCGGCCGTACAGCAAACCGATCACGATCGCACCGACGGTCGAGCCGCCGAGCACGAACAGCACCGCGAGCGGGTACTGGTACACGCTCACCATCTGCCCGTAGATCGTCGTGATCCCGAACGCGACGAACGGCCAGCCGCCCCACCGGATCCAGCGCGGAATCGGCCCGCCGCGGCCGAACTTGCTCGCGTACTCGGTGAGCGCGCCTTCCGGGCACAGCACGCCGCACCAAACGCGGCCGAGCATCACCATCGACAGCAGTACGAACGGCCACCAGATGCCCCAGAACGCGAACTGCGCGATCAGCGTGAGGTTGTTCCACAGATGCGCGGAATCGTCCGGCAGCGGCAATACCGCCGGCACGATGATCAGGAACGCGTAGACCGCGACGACGATCCACTGGATGCCGCGGATCAGCGCGCCGTGGCGCTGCATCCACTGGCCGGCCTGTGCGAGCCAGCCCGGCTTGGCTGCGGCGACCACGCTCATGCCGCGCGGCCCGCAGCGACGGACGGACGACGGCTCGCGCGCTTCATCAGCAGCCAGACGACGGCCCAGTACACCGCATAGGCGACCAGGTTGGTCAGTGCCGGGTGCGCACGATAGCCGGTCAGCGTCGCGACGAGCGAGCCGAACGTGCCCGAGTCATCGAGGATCGCGGAGGTATCCCACACCTGCGAGATACCGAGCGGCAGGATTTCCTTGTCGATCAGCTTGTCGACGCCGGTCTGGAACAGGCCCGCGCCGAGGAACAGCAGCATCACTTCGGTGACGCGGAAGAAATGCCGCCACGAGAAGTACTTGCCGCCGAGCTGCAGCAGATAGAACGTGAAGAACGCCAGGCCGAGACCGATCAGGACCGCGAGCATCTGGCTGCCGTCGACGTGGCCCGACTGGCCGAACCCGAGGCCGTACAGGAAGATCACCGTCTCGCTGCCTTCGCGGGCGATCGCGAGCGCGACCAGCACGGCGACGCCCCACCAGTTCGAATCGCGCGTGCTCTGCTGCAGCGATTGCTCCATGTCGCGCTTGAGCGTGCGGCCGTGCCGCCGCATCCACAGCACCATCTGCACGATCAGCACGCATGCGATCAGCACCATCGCGGTCTGGAAGTAGTCCTGCGCGTCGCCGGACAGCACTTCGGTGAAACCGACCAGCGCGGCGCCGAGGCCCACGGCCATCAACAAGCCGACACCGACGCCGGCCCACAGGAAAGGCAGGCCGCGGCGCGCGTCGTCATCGCCGTTTTTCAGCCATGCATAGAGAATGCCGACGACGAGCAGCGCTTCGACGCTCTCCCGCCAGACGATGAACAAGATCTGACCCATCGAAACCTCCTGACGCGCGGGGCAAGGGACTTGTGCGCCCGCACGCAGATAAAACGCGTTACTTCGCGACGATCACGCCCTGTGCCTGCTGGTGGAAATCGTCGAAAAACTTGTATTCGCCCGGCGACAGCGGAGCGACGACCACGAACGAATCGGCGCCCGGTGCGAGCACCTTCTCCTTGCGCAACTGCACGCTCTCGAATTCGGCGGCGCCCTTGCCGGTGTTCTTGATCTCGATCTTGAAACGCTGGCCGGCCGGCACTTCGATGCGGGCGGGATTCAGCTTGCCGTCCGTCATCTCGAGCTTGAACGTCGGCAGGTCGGCAGCGTATGCCGCGCCGGCGAGCCACAGCGCAGCGGCTGCGGCAACGATTTTCTGGGGAATTTTCATTCTGGGTTCTCTACGCCGACGGCGCGCCGAAGCGCGCCGTTCGTGATGCCACCGATCAGTAACCGCCCTTCTTGCCGATGCCGGCGAACGGGAAGTCGTACTCGAGCGTAACGGGCTTGAACCACGCGCCCACGCCCGTTTCCTTGTCGACGTGGCGGCCGAAGGCCATGTGGCCGGACTGCATCGGCGGCTTGACGACCATCGTCAGGTGATACTTGCCCGGGCCGTTCAGCTTCACGTTGTCGCCGTAGTGCGGGCCGTCGCTCGCGACCATGCCCATCAGGTCGCCTTCCGCCTTCCACTTCGTGTCGCCCTGCTTCGTCAGCTTGTACGTGACCTGCAGGTACGGCATCCAGTCGCCTTCCGCGAAACCCGTCGGGTTGTTCTTGACCGCATGGATGTCGGCCTCGAGGTGGATGTCGGAATCCGACGCCTTGCGCATCATCCCTTCCGGGTCCATCGTGATCGGCTGCAGGTACACCGCGCCGATTTCCATGCCGCCCTGGATCTGCTGCTTGCCGATCGGATATTCGGCAGCCGAGGCCGACATCGCGGCAAGCGCCGCTGCTACCGCAACCGTCGTGCGGATGAACGAAGAACCCAACATGGACACTCCTTGTTATTTGTCTGACTATCTTGACGACACGCGGGCCGCCGCCGGGGCCGCCCGCTGGAAACACTAACGCGACCAAGAACGTTAATGCGAACAATTCTCAATAATTGCGAAGTTTAGCACCGAACCCGTTTCGGAACAAACGAATAGCCGCGTAAACCCCTGATCCGACAAGGCTTACAGACTCGTTACCAACAGGTTTCCGTGACGCTTGGAAAGATTTACCGGCCGCCGCTGATGTGATCGCCGACGTTCGCGCCGAACACGCGCTCGCGCAGCACGGCAAGCTGGTCGCGCGTCGCGGCGGCCTTCTCGAACTCGAGGTTCTTCGCGTAGTCGGCCATCTGCTTCTCGAGACGCTTGATTTCCTTCGCGAGCTGCTTTTCCGACATGTCCTCGAATTTCGCGCGCTGTTGCGCCTCCTTCAACTCCGCACGCGCTTCGTCCGCGTTGTAGACGCCGTCGATGATGTCCTTGATGCGCTTCACGACGCCGCGCGGCGTGATGCCCATCTTTTCGTTGTAGGCCATCTGCTTCGCGCGGCGCCGCTCGGTTTCGCCGATCGCGCGCGTCATCGAATCGGTCATGTTGTCCGCGTAGAGGATCGCCTTGCCGTTCACGTTCCGCGCGGCCCGGCCGATCGTCTGGATCAGCGAGCGCTCGGCGCGCAGGAAGCCTTCCTTGTCCGCGTCGAGGATCGCGACGAGCGACACTTCCGGAATGTCGAGACCTTCTCGCAGCAGGTTGATCCCGACCAGCACGTCGAACGTGCCGAGCCGCAGGTCGCGGATGATCTCGACGCGCTCGACCGTGTCGATGTCGCTGTGCAGGTAGCGCACCTTGACGCCGTGGTCGGCCAGGAACTCGGTGAGCTGCTCGGCCATGCGCTTGGTCAGCACGGTGATCAGCACGCGCTCGCCGGCCTTCACGCGCGCGTTGATCTCGGTCAGCACGTCGTCGACCTGCGAGCTCGCCGGACGCACTTCGATCTCCGGATCGACGAGGCCCGTCGGCCGCACGACCTGCTCGGCGATCTGCCCCGTCACACGCTTCTCATAGTCGGCCGGCGTGGCCGACACGAACACGACCTGGCGCATCTTGCGTTCGAACTCGGGGAACTTCAGCGGCCGGTTGTCGAGCGCCGACGGCAGGCGGAACCCGTAATTGACGAGGTTTTCCTTGCGCGCGCGGTCGCCGTTGTACATGCCGTTCAGCTGGCCGATCAGCACGTGCGATTCGTCGAGCAGCATCAGCGCGTCGGGCGGCAGGTAGTCGACGAGCGTCGGCGGCGGATCGCCGGGCGCCGCCCCCGAGAAATGCCGCGAGTAGTTCTCGATACCCTTGCAGAAGCCGAGCTCCTGCAGCATCTCGAGATCGAAACGCGTGCGCTGTTCGAGACGCTGCGCCTCGACGAGCTTGCCGTCGCGGTGGAAGAACTCGAGGCGTTCGCGCAACTCGTCCTTGATCGTCTCGACCGCCCGCATCACGGTGTCGCGCGGCGTCACGTAGTGCGACGACGGATACACGGTGAAGCGCGGAATCTTCTGCCGCACGCGCCCCGTCAGCGGGTCGAACAGGTGCAGCGTCTCGACCTCGTCGTCGAACAGCTCGACGCGCACGGCCATCTCCGCGTGTTCGGCCGGGAAGATGTCGATCGTGTCGCCGCGCACGCGGAACGTGCCGCGCTGGAAATCCTGCTCGTTGCGCGTGTACTGCATCGCGATCAGCCGCGCGATCACGTCGCGCTGACCGAGCTTGTCGCCGGTGCGCAGCGTCAGGATCATCTGGTGGTATTCGGACGGGTTGCCGATACCGTAGATCGCCGACACCGTTGCAACGATCACCACGTCGCGGCGCTCCATCAGGCTCTTCGTCGCCGACAGCCGCATCTGCTCGATGTGCTCGTTGATCGACGAATCCTTCTCGATGAACAGGTCGCGCTGCGGCACATAGGCCTCAGGCTGGTAGTAGTCGTAGTACGAGACGAAGTACTCGACCGCGTTGCGCGGGAAGAACTCGCGGAACTCCGCATAGAGCTGCGCCGCGAGCGTCTTGTTCGGCGCGAACACGATCGCCGGGCGGCCGAGCCGCGCGATCGTGTTGGCCATCGTGAAGGTCTTGCCCGACCCCGTCACGCCGAGCAGCGTCTGGAACGACAGGCCGTCCTCGACCCCTTCGACGAGCGTCTCGATCGCGGTCGGCTGGTCGCCGGCGGGCAGATACGGCTGGTACAGCTGGAACGGCGACCCTTCGAAGGTGACGAATTTGGATTCGTCGAGCGCGTCGCCGACTTCGGCATGATGTTCGGACATGGAATGCGGCCGGAGCAAGGGCAAAGAAAGCATTCTAGCGCTTCGCGGCGTCGCGAACTGCTGTCGGCTCCTGACGCGCGGCGTCCGGCCGAAATCGCGCTTCGCCGCCGAATCGCCCGCCCCCACCAGCCCGAATTCGCTACAATGTCAGGCTGCTGCGCTTTCCGGCGTCGCGCCGTTGGCGCGCGGTCCGCTGCGCCCGCCCCGCCGGCTGAAAGCCTGACCCTCTTTTCACTACTGCCGAATCATCATGTCGCTCTTCTCCGCTGTCCAGCTTGCTCCCCGCGACCCGATCCTGGGCCTGAACGAAGCCTTCAACGCCGATGCGCGTCCGACCAAGGTCAACCTCGGTGTCGGTGTGTACACGAACGAAGACGGCAAGATTCCGCTGCTGCGCGCCGTGCGCGACGCGGAGAAGGCGCGTGTCGAGGCCGGCCTGCCGCGCGGCTACCTGCCGATCGACGGGATTGCCGCCTACGATGCGGCCGTGCAGAAGCTGCTGCTCGGCAACGATTCGCCGCTGATCGCAGCGGGCCGCGTGGTCACGGCCCAGGCCCTGGGCGGCACGGGCGCGCTGAAGATTGGCGCGGATTTCCTGCGCACCCTGAATCCGAACGTGAAGGTCGCGATCAGCGATCCGAGCTGGGAAAACCACCGCGCGCTGTTCGAAGCAGCCGGTTTCGAAGTCGTCGCGTACCCGTACTACGACGCGGCCACCAACGGCGTGAACTTCGAGGGCATGCTGTCGGCGCTGAACGGCTACGAAGCCGGCACGGTCGTCGTGCTGCATGCGTGCTGCCACAACCCGACCGGCGTGGACCTGACCGAAGCGCAATGGCAACAGGTCGTCGACGTCGTGAAGGCACGCAACCTCGTGCCGTTCCTCGACATGGCGTACCAGGGCTTCGGCGAGAACATCGAAGCCGATGCCGCCGCCGTGCGCCTGTTTGCCGCGGCCGACCTGAACGCATTCGTGTCGTCGTCGTTCTCGAAGTCGTTCTCGCTGTACGGCGAGCGCGTCGGCGCGCTGTCGATCATCACATCGAGCAAGGAAGAAGCGACGCGCGTGCTGTCGCAACTGAAGCGCGTGATCCGCACGAACTACTCGAACCCGCCGACCCATGGCGGCGCCGTCGTCGCAGCCGTGCTCGCGTCGCCGGAACTGCACGCTTCGTGGGTACAGGAACTCGGTGAAATGCGCGATCGCATCCGCGCGATGCGTAACGGTCTCGTCGAGCGCCTGAAGGCAAGCGGCGTCGATCGCGACTTCAGCTTCATCAACGCGCAGCGCGGGATGTTCTCGTATTCGGGCCTGACCTCGGCGCAAGTCGATCGCCTGCGCGACGAGTTCGGCATCTATGCGGTCGGCACGGGCCGGATCTGCGTCGCCGCGCTGAACACGCGCAACCTCGACGTGGTCGCCAACGCGGTCGCAGCCGTCCTGAAGTAAGGCGGCGGCGGGCGGCCGCCACCGCGGCCTCGCCCTGCCGACATGAAAAACGCGCTCCTCGGAGCGCGTTTTTTATTCCCGTCCGCCGGCGGGCAGCGACGCCGCCCGCACCGCGTTACTGCATGAACCAGCCGTGGCTGACGACGAC
>NZ_CAJPGH010000052.1:0-9995 GCF_905339605.1 Burkholderia sp. BCC1972
GCTCAATGGGCTTTCTATTATCCTTCCAATTTCATTTCGGGGCGAAGTAGGCCGACGAAGTAGCGACTGCTTACAGAGGGTAGCCGACCCTTGAACGTCCGAGCGTTGCCGCGTGTGAACGGTGGCTCATGTGAGGCTGCCGCCCGACACAGTCAACTGTAGCAGACCGACAACTGCCTTGCGATCCCACGCACCCTCAACGGCTGCTTCCAAGGTTCAACGGCCTTTGCAGCAGTCATGTCGCTCGGCCGGTCTTCGCTTAATCAACATTGGGGCGAGTTGGTCTCTACAACAGGAATATGGCAGACTGCCGAAGTGGTTGCATCGAGCAAGGAGACGGCACTCTCCTCGGTCAGCGCGATTACAACTGCAGGGCACTGTTGCCGCTAAGTTTATTTGGCAAGCACGATGACGGGCTCCACGGGGAGCCTCACTTCGTCTATTGGGACGTCCCCGATCCTGGGAAGAAGGAGGTCTCCAAGGGCGAGAAGATTCTTGCAATAGTTGAGCAGCATCAGACATCACCTGTTCGATTTGCCGTAAGAGTGATGGTATATCTGCCGTTTAGCGTTGGTTGAATCGCTTTACCTAACGATCGACAATGACGAACACATGTGAAGAGTACCTATTTCTCGATAGGTCGGGCGACTACCAGAAAAATGACGGACCGAAGGGGACAATATGAATGACACGGTGGCACGGGTTGTTCCAGAGCCGCTTGCTACAGATTACAGCGGAATACTGGCTCACCGCCGACCCGGCGATGCGAGATGGAAGGCGCTCTCAGAAACCGCATATCGAGTGATCCATCCGATCGAAAATTTGGAAACGGATGCGCGTACTCAAATTGCGGAAAACCGGCAGGCGGTGACAGATTTGTTGTCCGGGGCGCTGCAGTACACTAATCTAGGCTTTTTCGCGGGCAGTGGCACTTCGCTTGGTGCGGCAAACGGGCCAAGCATGTGGAAATTGTGGACGAGCGCATTGTGCACTGATGCCAGTGGAAAACAGCTATCTGCGCAAGGGGAGCAGGTCTGCAGCAAGATTCGCTATGGTGAACGCGAGAACCCCAACATCGAGCATTTTCTGTCCCAGTGTGATGCCTATCTTTCATTCTCGGCCGATGAGGAGGTTCAGTCGTTCGTCACCCGTGTGAAGGCACAGATACTCGAACTGTGCAGCGCATTCCTCACCAATGCGGGATCGGACATTTCGGCTTACCGATATCTGTTGCAAAAGCTCGCGCGTCGGAGGGTACGTGATCCGCGCCTGAAAGTGTTCACGACCAACTACGATATGTGCTTCGAGGCGGCAGCCTCAGATCTCGGGATCACAGTCATAGATGGCTTTTCCTACACGCGCAATCGCCGGTTCGACGGTCGGCACTTCAGTTATGACGTAGTGCGTCGCGACGCGGAGCGGCAGGACTTTGTGGAAGGAGTTTTTCATCTCCACAAACTCCACGGGTCTGTCAGCTGGCAGCGCGATGGTAACGATGTCTTCGAAGTTGCCAGTCCGACGGCCGATAAAGCCTGCCTGATTTATCCAGCCAAGGGGAAATACCAGCAGGCGTTCTTGCAGCCACATCTGGAGCTTCTATCGCGCTTCCTAGATTTTTTGCGCCAGCCGAACACTTGCCTGATTACCGCTGGATTTGGCTTCAATGATGATCACCTTTCGGAGCCTATTTACTCGGCGGTGCAGGCAAACCCGAGCCTCAAATTGATTCTGACAGATCATCGCTGTATCGAACATGTCCATAACGAGGGGCATCACGGGTCGAGCCCGTACTGGCAACGGTTTGCGGATCTGGCGGAGCGCGGATTTGATATTCATTTCATTGGCGGCTCGTTCGCCGACGTGGTCGACATAATTCCGTCGCTTCGTGCGGTCTCGCCTGCCGAACAGCTTGCTGAGGCCGTTCGCAGAGTTGGAGTGCGCATATGACATGCGACGATTTGGGGAAAAACGGGGCACTTCGCGCGGAACTGCGGGTGGGCGTTGTGTCAAGCGTGCAGGCACAGTCGGTCAAAGTCAATCTCGCGCATGCCGGCGACGTTGGCGGCCAGTATATTCGTTCCCAGCGCTACGGCCGTGGTGAAGTTGGCGAACTGGTGTTGATTGAGGCGCAGCAAGGTCTTCTCTTGGGGCGCCTCACGGAAGTGTCTCTTCCCGACCGTGATCGCACAGAGATAACGCAGGATTTCGAAGGTTCACGCCATGTCGATGCAATCGGTTTCATCCGACTTTTGGGCTCAGTTCACGCTGTTACCTTGCGCATTCAGGCGGGTATAGCCGCATATCCGAGACTTGGCGATCGAGTTTTTTCTGCACCGAGCTCATTTGTCGCCCGAATCCCTGATCTGACCGACGCGGGACTCGACACACAGCCGCCCGCTGTTTCCTTGAATCTGGGGCAAGTGTCCGGAGAGTCGGGGTTTTCAATCGCCGTCACGCCGGAAAAATTGTTCGGGCGACACTGTGCGATCCTTGGATCTACTGGCGGTGGTAAAAGCTGGACGACCGCCCGAATTCTCGAGGAATGCCGCCGATACAGGTCAAAAGTGATCCTTCTGGATGCAACGAGTGAATATCGCTCGCTTTTAGGCGACGACATGTTCCACTGTCATGTGGGAACGCCTATCCATATCGCAAATGGCTCAAGGGAGGTGGGCATCCCACCAACGGATTTTTCGGAAGGTGACCTAATTGCGCTTTTTCAGCCGTCGGGAAAGACGCAGGGACCGAAGTTACGAGAGGCAATGAAGAGCCTTCGGCTCGCCCGCCTGGTCCCGAGCATCGCTACAAACGGTATTGTGAGAAAAGTCAATCAACCGAAGGCCGCGTATCGCCAAGCTCTGAACGAAGGGAACAACGCGGCTCTGGTGGACGATCCCAATCAGCCTTTCGACGTTACCGTCCTGCACCGTCAGATAGTGCAGGAATGTTGCTATCCGGATGCAACAAATGGCTCTGAGGCATGGGGAGCGCCTTCGAATGAACTGTCATACTGTTCGTCGCTGCTGACCCGTATCATTGGGGTAGTGAATTCGTCGTCGATGGCCTGCGTGTTTCGTCCGTCACCGGACGCATTGATGCTTTCGGATGCGCTCAACTCATTTTTCTCGGACGAAAACAAAACAATCTTTCGATTGTGCCTTAGTTCGATCGGTTACGAGTTCAGTGCGCGAGAGGTGATCACAAATGCGATTGGTCGTATGCTGCTTCTAAAGGCGCGACGTGAAGAGTTCCGTGAGCGTCCTATTCTCGTTGTCCTCGACGAAGCCCATAACTTTCTTGGAAAATCAGTTGGCACTGAAGATTATGCGATGAACCTGGATGCGTTCGAGCTTGTTGCAAAAGAAGGCCGTAAATACGGTCTCAACGTCTGCCTTGCAACGCAACGCCCTCGAGACATTACGGAAGGAGTCCTTAGTCAAATGGGAACATTGCTAGTTCATCGTCTGACGAACGACCGAGACAGGGAGGTCGTTGAGCGGGCATGTGGAGAAATCGACAGATCCGCTGCCGCGTTTATCCCGAATCTCAAACAAGGGGAAGTGGCGCTCGTCGGTGTCGATTTCCCGATTCCTGTCACAGTTCAGATCATCCCGCCCTCTCAACCACCAAAGTCGGATGGTCCGAGTTTCCAAAGGCTTTGGAGTCGGGGCGCTTGAACAGTTTGTGTGACATGTCGATTCGACGTAGCGTTCAACATGGCGCAACGTCGGACGATACGTGTGGTACCACGCTTTCGCTACCATCGAGGCATGATGTGGAAAGTCATTGATGCTCCAGCTGCCAAGAAGACGGTCGAGAACGATTTCGCTCAAGTCACTGCCCGAACGTCGTCTAAGGCTGATGGTGCGAGGCAGTCCCTCGGCGATTGAATGGCCGTTTGCCGATCGGGGCGGTCGTCTGATTGTCTTGACGATGCATTGGACGAAGGTCCCTTCGTGGCCGACGAGTGACCGCTCGCCGGCCGCAATACCGTCAAATCTCCGTCTGCTCTGCCATCCCAAGGGCATAGTCGACTTCGATGCCATCTTAAGTCGCGACCGGGTCGCCCAGATTTCTCAGAGCTTTAACGGCGGCTTTTGCTTGGTGAACTTGGCTATCTTATCGTCAGCTTGTCGTTGATGTCGACGGAGACACACATAAGTGGGGTGCCGCAGGCGGAAGAGCCGGGCGGTTCGAGTCGCAGCAGAAAGTCGAAATATCGTTCCGTGAGCTTCGCGAGCTGTTCCTGTACCGCGCCTAGCCGGATGAGGCATTGGGCGTCCCAGTTCATGCCCACGACGAGTTCGCTTGTTTCGCCGTTCCACTCGCTCAGGAGAATCGCGGCGGCGCGTGCGTTTTCCTCGGCGAATCGCTCGACTCGCTGCTCAATGTAGCGGACGTCGTCGCGCATTAGCGTGCCGGAAACGCGAAGGGAAACGGCATGCGCTACCTCGTCGTGCCGGAGGTAAACCGAGGCGATGCCTCCTAAATGGCGCGATACCCTATCGAGCTGCTCGTCCTCAAGGTCCTCTTGCACGGCGAGCGCGCCGCTTAGGACGTACGGAGCCGGTTCTTCCATTTTGAACCTCCGGGGATTGGATACGCCCGGCATGGCGGATAGCGCCGGGATGTCGATGCTCGCGCGCTAGGTCGCCACCGGTCGAAACTTTTCGAGAATCCGCGCCTGACGTTGGAGAAAGGCCTCTAACTGGACGTACTCGTCGGCAAGTTCTTTGAGCAAGTCAACGTGCAGGGCTAGGCCCAGTGGCACACACGACGGCTCTCCGTAGCGAACTCGTCTGAAGATACTGCCGGTCCGTGCCCATTTCTGGGAGAATTCCCCAAGTGCATTCTCGACGATCTCTGCTTCGTCGTCGGTCAGTACGCCGCGAATGCGGATGACGAGCGAATGCGTGACGGCATCTGTCGCGAAGTAAATGTCGGCAGGGTCGGCAATCGTTTGGGCGAACTGTTGGGCGTGGTAGTGCCGGAAGTTGTCCAAGACGGACAAGGCACCGCAGATTTCATAGGTGAAAGGCATAGCGCCTCCGGGATGAGGGACTACCGTCTTTGGGACTCGTCGCATATCCCCGCTACCATCGGTAGTCGGTTGATCACATTCATTAGACTAGGTTCCGATTGGACATATGTCAACGAAAAATTCTCAAACGGACATATTTTCCGTTCGACTGAAATTGGAGCGGAAACGACTCGGCATGAATCAAACTGAGTTCGCTGCAGCGGGCGGCGTGCTCCAGCATGCCCAAGTCAATTACGAGAAAGGGGCCAGATTCCCTGATGCCAACTACTTGGCCGGGATCGCCGAGGTCGGTGTGGATGTTCAGTATGTGCTGACTGGTCGGGTGTCCGATTCGGCCACGCTTGCTCTCACCATCGACGAGGAGAGACTTCTGGCGGGCTTCCGTGAACTGAAGGCTCGAGAAAAGCGGGGTGTCTTAGCCCTGGTAGGTGCGATCGCCGGAACACCATCCGACGATCAAGAGAATGGCATCGGCGAGACGTAATAGCGATTTCGGTAGCATGGTCGCCGGTCGAATGATCAATCCCCAGTGGGCGTGGTCGGCGAATGATGTCGCACGGCTCATCCCCGGCATTACCGCACGTCAACGATCGAGCTTGAACAAGTATGGTCGATGGAGTGTTTCCTCGACTTGGGCCTCACCCGGATATCCGCTCGATGGTGCTACTTCGCGACCATCGTTTCGCCCGCTGCATTGCTAACGTACCTCAACTGCGGACATGGCACCCAAAACCGGCGCAAGCCTATCCTGCAGTCACTCATTTTTCATCTTGTTTTCTCGGCCGATCGTGACTTCCGTATGCGCTATGTGCAAGCCATGCGCATTCTGAAATCGCGTCCGTGTAATTGCCGTGTGCGGCGCGTTTGATGCAGCGGTGTGAAGAAGTGAGCCCCGCATACACGATCGCATGATCCCGAGCGCATCACGTGTAAACGGGTGGAGAATGCCGGAAAGCATGTCTTGAGTGATTGGTGCGTCCGAAGCACCGCGTCGCGTCGTGCCGGTGGTACTTGAGTTTGGTCCGCAGTGGCGCGACGGTGAATGTCTGCGTAACGCCGGTGCGCGCGTGTAGCGCTGGCGTTGAAAGGGCCGGGCAGAAGAGGTGAATGCCGAGTGCGCGCCGGTGGCATCGAATGCGTTGTGGATTGCTATTCAGCGCGAATCGACGGGCAGCAGTGTTCACTGCAATTCGTGTCCATACGCGCGCGAATGAGAAGTCAGATGAGGCGTCTGACGAGAGCGAAAATATTTCTTGTTCCGTCATATTCCTATGCATTCCTCTACATTCTGTTTGCTTCGAAAACGACATAGAACGAGGGTTGACGGAGCGTAAACGCGTGCGCAAGATGCAGTGAAGGGTGTGCGTCGGAGGTCGTCATGTCGGTTGCCAGAAGATTTACTCGAGGACAGTGGGCAGCGTTCGGTCGTAGGCTGGATGCGCTGCCGGAAAAACCGAAAGACGCGCAACCTGTCAAGGTCGGGGACGGTGTCAAATCTATACAGACACAGATCGTGGCGGCGCGGGAGAAGGGATATACGTTGTATGAACTGATAGAGCAGGCCGCGCAAGACGGCATCGACGTGAATCTCAATTCGCTGAGATATGCGATGCGCCGTGCGGACGGAAAGGGAAGGGTTCGGCGAGGCAATCGAGACACGGCACGAGAGCAGGCGACAGCGCCTGCTCGAGGCAGGAAGTCAGCACGGGCCAATGCGTCACGCGACAACCCGCCGCGCACGGGATTGCAGCAGAAAGAGAACACGGGGACAACCAGGCCGGGGCAACAGGTACAGGGCTTTCTTGGATTTCCGATCAGCCCGGATACCGAGAACTTGTAGAGGTCTCACATGGCAAGGCAAAATCCCCCCATCTATATGGTTGGTGGCAGCAAGGGTGGTGTCGGCAAGAGTTTTGTGACGCTGGCACTGGTCGACTATCTGCAACGCACGGACATCAACGTCGTGCTGGTGGAGACGGACACGTCCAATCCTGATGTCATGAAAGCGGTCCATGCCGAAATCGAGTGCGCGTCATGTAATTTGGACGACGTCAGCGGCTGGATCGACTTTGTTAACTTCTGCGATACGCACCGGGACGCGATCGTTGTCGTCAACACGGCAGCCCGGAGTCAGGCGGGTGTCGAGCAGTACGGAGGAACGCTCGCTAGCGCGCTCGATGAGCTCGCCCGGCGTCTGGTCGTGTTGTGGGTCATCAACCGGCAACGCGATAGTCTCGAATTGCTGCTCAAGTTCGGCGCGACGTTCCCCAACGCAATCACGCATGTTGTGCGCAATGGCTACTTTGGTTCGCCAGATAAATTCACCCTTTATCGGGACTCGCAATTACGCAACGCCGTTGAAGCACAAGGCCAATCGTTGGATTTTCCCGACCTTGCAGATCGCGTCGCGGACGAGCTGCGTAGCCAGCGTCTGTCGGTCGGGAGGGCGGCGCAAACGATGCATATTGGTGAGCGGGCGGAACTGCTGCGCTGGCGTGCGATATCCGGCACGATGTTCGCCAAGCTGACAGATCATGTGCAATTGGCGCGGTGAGATTGCCCGGTGCGATCGCGCGCCTGTTACACGAGATTGGAACGACCCGGTCGGTGAGAATATTCGGGAGCCGCGCAGACTTTTCCAACCGCCGTTTGACAGCCGTGATATGGCTTATATGACGGACTCAAGGAGAGCCTGTCAGGACAAAAGAATAGTTATCCTGACAAGCTGGGTTTGAGTAGGGCGACGCGATGCCGCCCTACGGTATTTACACCTTCATTTGGCGCATGGCGTCGGCCAGCATCCACAGGGCGCGATTGAGCTTTACGTCCTGATCGATTCCGGTAATGGGGCGTGTGGACATCGCGCGCCCGGTCCGCGAGCGGCCATGCAGCCCGCCTTTCGTGAGATTTTCCTGCACCCGGTTAAACACCGTCCAGAGGTCGTCGCGGCGATCCTCGAAACGGCGGGGAGCGAGCAACTGGCTTTCGGTGATCGGGGCAGGCGCCTCGGCATCGGTTGGATCGTAGCGCAGCGCGAGCGCGGAGCGGGCGAACGCATGCTGCTCGTCACGGTTCAGCGAAACGTCGCACATGCCTTCCTTTTGTTCGCGAATCAGCTCGAAACCGTCGAGCACGTCGAACGCACCATTGATGACGTTCTGAATGATGTTCCCTTTGTGCGGCACCCGAATATCGGCGACGTTGTCGCCCGCAACTATGCCATTCTGGCAGACAAAACGCAGCAAGCCGGCGAGCATCTGATAGCTACTCGTGCCGTCGTGCGAGTTCAACAACACGATTTCGTTGGCTTCGTCGCCATTGATCTGCTCGGCGTGGCGAAGGCGAAGCATGTGCTTCGTGTAGTCGCGCTTGCCCGGATCGCGCACGCGGGTCTGGCAGATCATGAACGGCTGGAATCCTTCGTTACGCAAGCCTCGCAATACGTCGATTGTCGGAATGTAGGTGTAGCGCTCCGAGCGGCTTTCGTGCTTGCCGTCGCCGAAGATGGACGGGGCAACGCAGCGAATCTGATCGTCCGACAGAGGCGAGTCGGCCCGAAGCATCGGGGAGCTGTAATGGAAAGAAGAAGCGAGTTGCACGGTAATCTCCACAGCAAAAAGGGTTGAACGGCGGGCTGTGGGATGACCTTGCCGCTTACGCGGAAAAACTCTCCCGGTGGAACTCGGGGTTGGCTTTTGCTTTTGCCTGACGCCCTGTTTCCTGCCCGTGCGATCCAAGGAGCCGAGCGCGGGACGGTGTCAAGGAAGGAGGCGAGGGATGGTGCGGGCAACCCGGTCCCTCGCCCCTTGATGCCGTCCCGCGCTTGGCTACGGTCGCGGGACAGGGCAGGAAATAGGGTGCCAGGCGCAGGCCAAGGCAGGAGTTTCACGGGAAGAATGACGAAGCCCCGGTTATTCACAGTTTCTGGGGGCAACGCTGTGAACAACTGTCGCGGCCGGAGCGTAAGTGATTGAGGTGTATTGGATTTCGGGGCGAAGGGTGCGGTAAGCCCGAAACGGGTCAGAATTTGGGCATTCGATCGCTTCCGTTTACTCTTGCTCGGAACCACATGGGCATCGGAAGGTAGCCGCCCCGTATACTGGGGCCGGCGTAAGGACATGGGGGGCGGTATGGCGCTTCAGTGGATCGAGTATCTGAAGCAGAGCGGCTGGATGGATCTGCTGAAAGTTGGCGGTGTCGCAGGCATTGTGAGTTCGATCGTCTCGCTGAGTTGGAATGAGCTGCGGGAGGCTAGGGTCAGCAGGCGCGAAGCGAGGCATGTCGCGTTGACCGTCGCGCTGTCGTTGGAAACCTATGCGCGGGATGCCCGATCGATGATGCATCGCGCTGACTGGGCCACGGAGGAGGCCGGCCGCTTGCAGACGTATGAGCCACTCCGTGGCGTTGCGTTACCTCCGTTCGTATTCCCGGAGCCGATCGATTGGAAATGGTTGAAACACAACGTTGCCTCTCAGCTCCGCGAGTTTCCGGCCACGCTGCATTCGACCCGTCAGTCCCTGTCCGCGGAGTGGGAATATGGCGATCCGATCGACTGGTGCGCGGAAGTGGAATTCGAGTGTGCGAAGGCTGCAGTGAGAGCGTTGGAGCTATCTCATTTGACGCGCGCGAGGCATGACGTTGCGCCATGGAAGCCCATCGTGCTGGATGCCGATCTGAAAAGCGAACTCATGCAGTTCATTGCGGAGCAGAGCACGAAGCGCGAGGCGTTTCGGGAGAAGCAACGGCAGGCAGCAGCCAACGTGACTGTCGGAGAGCCCATTCCTCGCGAGCAGTGACGTGTTGCCGCTATCGCGCCAAACCGACGACCGGCGGTTTGGTTTGACGCTCGTGGTTAAACTCAGGTGGCGATGAGGAAGCGCAAAAACTTCTTACTCTTGATCCATGACGGCTCGCGTCCGCTCCATGTCGGATCTGTTGAAATGAAGGGTAACAT
>NZ_CAJPGH010000053.1:0-9651 GCF_905339605.1 Burkholderia sp. BCC1972
CTTCTCGTTCAGGAAGATCTTGTCGCCATACTCTTTCAACTCTGCGGCGGTTGCCCGATATCCCCATCGGAAATGAATGACGGGCGAGAAGGACGGGTCAGATTTGATGTAGTTGCCGGACCAAAGCGTCGGATTCAAAAACCCGTCCGGCGTCACGCTTTCCGTGTACTTCGCCGGCACCAATTGCCCGGCGTCGATGCCGTGATACATCAACTGATCGTCCAGCCGCCCGAGCCGCCGGTTCAGACCCTCGCACAACCCCTGCTCGGCGGCTTCGAACCATTCGCCTTCGGAGTTCACGCCATGGACGAAGATGACGATACCGGGCAACGGCATTTGCTTGATGCAGATCAGTCGAGTGTCTTTCGTCCACATCGAGACTCCGTCGCTTCTGCCGACGACGATCTGAGGTGGCTCCGGGCGCGGCGCAGCCGCATCGGGCACGTCGGCCTTCGCGGCGTGCTCGTTGGTGCGTGCTTCCTCTTCCGGCCGAGGATCGAGAGATGAATCAATCATCCGGACTCCTGCGCTTGCGTTAAACATTCTTCTTGGTGAACTGCACCGCCAGCCTCTCGAACCGATCGGTATCGATCGCCGGCAATTCCCCGGCCGTGTCGGTCATCAAATTCGACAGCGTTTCCGATGCCTTTCGAATCTGTCCTTCGAATCCCGGCGCTGCGTTACCGTCCGTCGGGCGGATCAGCTTCGGGACGCGGCCGAGCGGCCGCTGATCGAATGTCGGCAGGTCGACGCTCATGCTCGCGGGGCCGCCCCATGCATGACCGTCCGATTTCACGGTGAACTTGCCGGGGCATCCCAGTTCGATATCGCTGCCATGCAGCTTGAGATACGCGCCGCCGGACGTGACGAACACGACTTCGTCGCTTGCCGTGCCGGCCAGCTTGCCGCCGGCCGCAGTCAACTGGATGTTTTTGCCGGATTCGATTTGCGTGTCGTCGTTCTGCGATTGAAGGGCCACTTTCCCCTGATGCGCGATCGCCGATACACCGTCGCCGTGCGCGAACATCGCGACGCCACGCCCGGCATGCAGATTGATTCGCTCGCCGCTCGTGAATTGCATGTGTTGCTGCGCGATCTGATCGATGTTCTCGCCCGCATACGTGACGTGCGTTTTCGGCGTGACGTTCAGCGACCCCGCTCGCGCGCCGAACGCCATGAACGCGGATGCGTCGCCGGTGGCGCCGGATTCCGATCCGCCGGGTTTCCAGTGACGGAATGCGTTGGCGATGTTGTCTTGGCCGGCCGTGTCGGCGGACTGCCCGCCATGCTGGCCGGCATAATCGCCGAGCGACTTGAAGAGTTCCGTGCATTGATCGAGCAAGCGGATCAATTCATCGCGATCGAGCTGACCACCGGTTGCATGCGAACGCGCATAGGTCGTCAACAGCATGCCTTGGGCGGCGCGCAACGCCGCAGCGGCGTCGGTGCGCAGCTCCGCGCCTTCGCCCCGATCGTTCCCGTGTCCGTCCTTGCGCGGCTGCGTCAGATAGCCGAGATTCAATTGCGTATGCGCATGTTCGCTTGCCAACTGCGCGGAGATTTGCGACGGCGTATCGTCCAGGCGAAGCTGGTTATGACGCCGCCCCTTGATTTCCCGCGTCTTGATCCCGGACACGTAGCGATTGCCAGGAAGCGCGCCGGTATTGCTGAAAGTCGCGGGCGGGTTCGCGCCGTTGCTCAACACGCCGATGATCACCAGACGGTCGGGATCGCCCGAGAGATTCCCCAGCAAGACCTCCATGCCGACACGCGGCAGGAACAGCGCACCGAAGCATTCGCCCGCGAGACTCGCCGCGACGCGGATCGGTGCGCTGTCGCCGGCCAGACCGTTCGTTCCGGCGCCTTGCGCGTGAGCATGGTCAGCCGGATCCAGCCCGTGAATCCGCACACGCACGCGGCCGGCCTTGTCGCAGAACACCTCTTCGCCCTGCGTGCCGACGATCGTGCCGGTCAGCAGGTGAACCGGCGGCACGTCGATCGCCGGATCGTAGGCGGGCTTCAGCGGCACGCCGCGTTGCACGCACGTGAAACTGTTCTCGTAGCGCGTGTCCGTTAATCCCGATGCATCGGGCGGCGGGGCGGTTGGCGCGAGGTTGCGGCTTGCCGTGAACAGCCCGCTTGTGCGGCCCGACAGGTCTTTCGGCAGGTTGTTCCAGATGACGTGTCGAATCGACGTGACGACGAATCGACGACGATCGATCGACTTCATATCCAGCTCGGGGTCGCCCGCCAGCGTGAACCCGTGTCCCACCAGCATGTCGCGCACGGTGCCGAGGCCTTCGAAGTGCGCGGCTTCGAACTGATGGGCCAGCATCCGGTCGTGCGCGATGCGCGCGTGATCGCGCCACGAGTCGCCGACGTGCGGGATGTCGATCGCGACATCGGTCAGCAGGCGCGCAAGATCGTTCCCCGACTCGCCCTGGCCGATGCCGGTGACGGCCTCGAAGTCGTCCACACGAGCGGTCTTGTAATCCCACGACGGGCGGCGGACCTTGCCGGGCGACAGACGCTGGTTGTACGCAAAGAGGGTGACGGTGTCACGTTGCTCGACGCCGGCGTCGCGCGGGTGAAGGCGTACGGTACCGGCCGGCGCGTCCGGTAGACGATGCGGATCGTCGCAGAACACGAGCGTGTGAATCGGCCGCTCATCGGTCACGCCGCGTCTCCCGTCGAGCGGGGCGGCCTTCGCAAAGACCGTGATGCCTTCCCGGCGCAGCAGCCGCCGGATGAAGCGTGCGTCGGATTCGTTGACCTGCCGCGTCAGCTCGCGTGCCGGATACCGATCGGCCTGCAACGTCGACAGGTCGAAATCGAACGCTCGCGCGAGTGCGGAGCTACGCTGTTTCCACTCGTTCATCAGCGTCGCCAGAATCTCCGGCACGCTGCGCGAGCGGAACAGGCGGGCGTTCGTGCGACGGTCCATCAGCGACAGCGCGTCGCACACATCCAGTTGATAGACGGTCAGTTCGCCATCGGATTGACCGGTTCGCACTTCGTGCACGATCGCGTTGATGGCCCGGATGTTGCCGCGGTCGGTCGTCAGCCGGACCGATACGGGCAAGCCGAGAAACAGCGCAGGCGGCAGATGATCGTAGGTCGACACGCAGGTCAGTTGCCCTTCGATCCCCGACATCAGTCCCTCGCGGATATCGGCGTGATGGAGCGCCAGCAGATGGCCGACCGCGCGTTGCGCCTGCCCGAAATGAAGGGAGACTGGACGCTTGTTCAGATCGACCAGACCCGACGCAAAGTTTCTCAAAGTTGCTGCTATCGACATCACGACAATCTCGTTATTTTTGTTCCGGATTCGGATGGGTTCGAATCCGCCTCTCAGGGTGACTAGGCAACGGCACTCGGATTTTCGGTGCGAAGAATAGCAAGATATTTTTATCTTTAGCCAATATTTTTATTTTGAGATGTTGAAAAATTCATTCTGAAACAATGATTAATGATTGTTTGCTTGGAGTGGATTTTTTATTTAAATGAGAATATGTCGATTCGAATATTTTTAATTGATATTTATCGTGCCTCGTTTTTCCATATCGTTGGTTTAGGGCTTTTGGGGTTCGGACATGATTGAATCGGAATTTGAGAATTCAGAATTGTCCCGACTAAAAATGAGCAGCGGTACGTCAGGCCATTGAAATCGGTGCGAGCGGGCTTGCGCACTGGCGCGCGATGTGCCGCCCGCGGATCGAATCCGATGGGCGCCGCGGTTCGCTTAGCGTCGGTTGTTGTCGCCGAGGCAACACGGTAGTGTTGTGTTGGCCATTGACGTGCCGCCGGGCCGACAAGGAACCTGTGACGAGGCGTGCCGGCATCGGCGAATTTCAAGCGGCGGGTGCGTTGCCGGTCATTCCACCCTATAGTGCTCGTCGTTGATCGATCCGCAAGCAATCGGGGGTTCGCCGTGTTTCACCGGAAATTCAAATCGCGTTGTTCGCGCTTCGCGTGCATCGTCGCCGTGACGACGATGCTGGCGCCCGTCGCGGCGCGTGCGGAGGGGGAGGCCGTCGACGGCACGACGCACGTCGCGTCAGCTGTCGATCACGACACGTCGCCGGCACGTCCGATTGCCGGCGACGATCCGGTTGCCATCCGGGACACGCTGCAGAAGGTGCACGTCAGCACGCTCTCGCCTTCGTTGAGCGATCGCGTTCGCGGCGCGGTCGCCGGTGCCGCCGGCCGGCACGGCCCGACGAATCCCGACCTGGCGGCCGTCGGTCTGGATCGTGACGTGACGTTCGTGGTGCCGGTGCGGTACGGGCTGAGATACCGGTCGCGGCGGCAGCTGCTGACGCTGGATATCGACCTGTTCGATGCGGAGCGCGACGGCCGGGCCGGCATCCTGCTCCACAAGGTGACGACGGGGCCGCGAGGGCGCGGGCTCGTGATTGCACCGGAAGCGAAGGCAAAAGGGTACGTCCAGCACGTCGACATCATCGAACTCGAGGCCGGACAAGGCAAAAAGACCACCGTTCGGAGCCGCATGCGGCTTTCGCCCGCCGAGTACGCACAAACGCATGGCGACTTCGCACTCGTTTTTTCCGGACGCCTGGTTCGGCCTTACCTGACCGAACAAACCGAACATGCCGACCCGAGTATCGAGGAGCCGACGGACATTTCGACGAGGATCGCCACGTTGCACATGGATCTTCACGACATCTGGCTAGTGAGTCCGTCGAGCGGCGTCGTGGTGTCGAAGAAGTTGCGGTTGTCGAAGTAGCGGGTTTCGGCGGGCGGGTCATGCAGCTTTGCGCCTCCCGTCGAGCAGAGGGAAGCGCCGCCGCGATGCGATAACCAAAGGCGGTTCTGTCCTTGGACGATATTTTTCCTGGTAAGTGAGCGGTAAGTCGACTGGTCCTACAGTAGCCCCCGTTTCGATCGTCGACTCCAGGAAAATGATAGTGAAAACTGCCTCCCGCCGCGAACGTCCGTTACTGCTGCTTGCCGCTTCATTCGCGTTGTCGTCTGCTTCGGCCTGGGCCGACGACGGCACGATCCTGCCCGATACCGACAATTCAGGACTGACCATCCTCAACAACGCGACGAACGTCACGCATTGGGGATTGGGTGCCGGCGTCGGCATCGAGCCGTCGCCTTACAAGGGGGACAGCAGCCGCGTATTGCCTTTGCCGCTGCTCTATTTCGACAACAAATGGGTACGGGCCATCGGTACCACGGTCGATCTGAAAATCGGCAGCTGGAGCGGCGTCAGTGTCGCGCTGCGCGGCCAGTTCTCGCTCTTCGACGGCTACAAGGGCTCGGACGCACCGATCCTGAACGGCATGGAAAACCGCAAGGGCGCGTTGTGGTACGGGCCTGCACTGTCATGGAGCACCGGCTTCGGCACGTTGTCGGGCAGCTTCCTGCTCGGCGGAAACAAGGGCGAGCGCGCAAAAATCGGCTTCGAGAAGGCGTTTGCGCTCGGCCAGTTCTCGATCGCGCCACATGTCGGCGTGGAATGGCTGAGCGACAAATACGTCGACTACTATTACGGCGTGCGACCATCGGAGGCGCGTGCGTGGCGCGCGGCCTACAACGCCGGTTCGACAGTGAACGTGTCGGCCGGCACCCGTATCGACTATCAGTTGACGAAGCAGCAGACGATTTCCGTGGACCTCGGCGTGTCGCGTCTCGGCGACGCCATCACTGACAGTCCGATCGTCGGAAGACGGTTCGTTCCCGAGGCCAGAATCGGCTACATGTATCGATTCAAGTGAGTGCGAGTATGCCAAGAGTGGCGATTGTCGAGGATCACGAGCGCCTGGCCGGGCTATTGGGCCAGGCGTTGGCCGCGGCGGGGATCGAATCCGACCGGTTCGGCAATGTCCGGGAAGCCGCCTACGGGGTCGACCGGGCCGATTACGCGCTGCTGATCATCGACCGCGGATTGCCCGACGGAGACGGTCTGGCGTTCCTGAGGACGCTGCGCGCGGCGGGGCGCATGATGCCTTGCCTGATGCTGACGGCGCGCGACGCGTTGCATGACCGCATCGACGGACTCGAAAGCGGCGCCGACGACTATGTGACCAAGCCGTTCGAGATGAGCGAACTCGTCGCCCGCGTACGCACGCTGATGCGGCGCCCGGCGCTGCTCACGACGCTCGTCGCATCGTTCGCGGATGTGACCGTGGACCCGCCGCAGCGCGCGATGCGCTGTGGCGACCGGACGGTACTGCTGGCGCCGGCCGAACTGCAGGTTATGCTCTGCCTGATCGAAGCGGCCGGCCGGACCGTCCGGCATTCGATACTCGAGCATGCCGCATGGGGGCTCGCGGAGGCCGTCACGCCGAACGCGCTCGAGGTGACCGTGCACCGCTTGCGCAAGAAACTGACGGCGATCGGCGCAACGACGCGGCTCACCAATATCCGTGGCGCCGGCTTCGCGCTGCGGGACGCGTGACGATGCTTCGCCGCGTTTCGCCAGTTGCCACTCACGGGTAAGAAATCGCCATGTTCCGTCATTGGGTTCTGCGCCTGTCGACGCGTCTGTGGGTGACCAACCTCGTCGCGTTCGCCATCAGCCTGGCGCTGATATCTGCGCTTTCCGTCTATTTTCTCGATCGATATCCCGAGTTCCTGGGACGGCGCCAGCAGATGGAGAGCATCCGTCATATCGTGGCCGGGATGAGTTTCGATGCGGCCGGGCGCCCGGCATCCGTGCGATTGGGCGAGCATCCGGCGGTGATGTTCCGGCTCTTGCCGGCCGACGTGAAGTATCGCGTGCTCGATGCGACGGGGAAGGTGTTGCTGGCGTCGGTGCCTTCGAGCGAAGATCGACCGTGGCTGACGGACGACCTCGCGACGGTGGCCGGCAAGGTGCTGTCCGCCACGATCGACGGCAAGGCGTTCGCGGTCGCGACGCAGCGCGCGCTGAACGGCAGCGTCGTCTATTACGTGCAGGTGGCGTACAGCACGCAACTCGTCGATGCGCTCGTCAGGACGCGGATCGATCCGATACCGAAGACCATCGCTTATGTGCTGGTCATCGCGACCGTCATTTTTGGACTGACGCTGCCGTTGACGATCAGCCATGTGCTGAAGCCGTTGCGGGAGGTATCGCGTGCCGCGCGGGAAATCGAGCCACGCAACCTGAAGACGCGGCTGTCGTCGGCCGGCATTCCCAGCGAGATCAAGCCGCTGATCGATGCGTTCAACGATGCGCTGACCCGGCTCGAGAACGGCTTCGCGGTTCAGCAGCAATTTCTGGCCGACGCCGCGCACGAGTTGCAGACACCGCTCACGCTCGTCAGAGGCCAGATCGAGTTGCAGCCCGACATCAGGCAGAAGGCGCTGCTGCTTCGCGAGATCGATTTGATGGCGAGGCAGGTCAAGCAACTGCTGCATCTCGCCGAAGTCAGTGAAGCGCAGAACTTCAGCTTCGGCGACGTGAACGGCGTCGAAGTCGTGCAGGACGTCGTGAGCCTGCTGGCCGGCAAGGCCGATGCGAAGCAGGTGACGCTTCATATCGAAGCGCGCGACTCCACGGCGCCCGTGCGGGCGGACAGCGGGGCGCTTTTCATCCTGCTCAAGAATATCCTCGAGAATGCGATCAACGCGTCGCCGTCGGGCGGTGTCGTGGTGCTGACTGTTCTTGAGACGGCGATTCATGTTGAAGATGAAGGGCCGGGGATTCGGCGGGAACATCTCCCGCTGCTTTTCGACCGGTACTGGCGGGCGCCGGATTCGCGATATGACGGTGCGGGCCTCGGGCTGGCGATCTGCAGGGAGATTGCCGAGGCCCATCAATGGAAGCTGACGGTCGATGTGCTGAAGGCGGGGACGCGGTTCAGTGTCTGGTTTTAGGCTGGCAGGAAGGGATTCCGACCCTTATGCCAGACGCGCGGCCAGTGGGCTCCCCCGGTGCGAGGGCGGGAAGGAGGCCGCTGTACTGCTGAAGGGTTGCTTTTCACAGGCCACTTGCCCGACGTCAATTTTTCGATATAATGAATCAACGTTCGGAATGTCGAACGTTGGAAATCAAGCATCCAGAGTCGGATCATCCGACGCCAACCTGCCCTCCCGGGCAAGGTGGACGCCTTAGGGGCGATGCGGCCGATTGACGGCAACGAAACGGGAGCAGCATGGCTGGCACCGGTTCGATAATCACTCATCCGGAGCAACCATGAGCCAAGTTTCCTCCGCTTCCCGTCCGACCGTCTGTGAAGACTGGTCGCAGTTCCTTCCCGGTTTCACGCTGACGCATACGGTTCATCTCGTATCGAGACGGAATCCGGGTATTGTCTCGACCGCTGCGGCTGTGCTCGAAGGGGAAACGGCGACGGTCGATCGGTGGGCGATCACGCGCTGTGGTGATGTGCTCGAGCAGAAGATCGTGCTCGGTGAAATGACGGAAGGGCAGGCGGTGCGGTTGCGCGAGCAACTTGCCGCGCTCGATGGCGTATTGCGCACGAGGGTGGAGCATCATTTCGTGCGGGCGGGGGCGCGGGCGGCCGGGAATGCGTCGGACGGTAGCCATTAGGCGATGCATAAGCGTCGTCGCTGTGTCGGGTGATGTACAAGTCTGGACTAGACCAAACAGACTGCGTCAGTTCATCTGACTCAGTTCGGCCAAGTCCCGCCATTCGCTGGTTGCGAAGAATGTCAGCTAAGGTCAGAAAACCCGACGCTCGTGGGGACCGACGCAGCTACTGCGCGTTCATCACAGGTTACTCGCGCGCCATTGACTCGGATTCACGCCTATCACGCGCGTGAATGTTCGCGTGAAATGACTCTGATCGGAGAATCCGCATGCTAGCGCGATGGTGCTTAGAGACATGTGCGGCTTGCGCATGTATTCCTTGGACCGTTCGATTCGTTGCATGATGAGCCAGCGGTGGGGTGTAAGTCCTGTCGTCTGGTGGAAGAATCGCAGAAAGTAACCGCGCGACATGCCGCATTCTCGCGCGACATCCGCAAGCAGGATCTTCCCGTCCAAATGCTCAAGAAGAATCGCCTTGGCGCGACGTACCTGCCACGGTTCAAGTTTGTTATGTAGTTTCTGCCTTCGCCTGCCAACCCCTCCGTATTGATGCGCGACATGGGTCTGGAACGCCAATGTCACGTGGTCGATGAATAGTTGCGATGCACGATCAGGGTGAGCGAGAGCTGGTAGCAACGCTTGCCCGAGGGCATGGATCACAGGATCAACCACGCTGAGATGAGGAGGCAAATAAAGCTGGGGGCGCCCCGTGCCGCCGGCCTCGTCAGCCGTCTCTTCAAGAGTCTGGCGGGGCAAGTGAAAATGAATGCAATCGAACGCACCCTTAAGGTTTGATTTCCACATGCGGTCGAGGTCGTGAACCGTCACCATGCCCGCGTCATAGGGTACGAACGGCGCAGGTCGTCCATCGAGCCATAAGTCCTGATCACCGAAAGGGTGCAGTTGCAGCACCACGAGGTCGGCGTCTTCGAGCTCGTATGGTGCGGTCAGCCCGCTATTGCGGCGTGAGGTCGTCAGGCGCGTGATACCTATCTCCGCCTCGGGCAAGATTTGGCTGACAATGGCCTGTCTAACTTCAGCAGGTATTGAATCGGAGGATGTTGTGCCAGACGGTGCCGTACTCACGATGAAGCGGAAAATTAATATTTGGAAGCGCGGGAGTCTAGCAAAGCAGGACGAAATTC
>NZ_CAJPGH010000054.1:0-8710 GCF_905339605.1 Burkholderia sp. BCC1972
GTCCTCGTCTTCCTTCTTGGCCTTGCGCGCGAGGTCGAGCAGCTTTTTCGATTCCTTGTCGCCGCGGCCGGCCGCGATCGACAGCCACTTCTCCGCTTCGCGCGCGTCGGAGCCCATTTCCTCGAGGCCGAACAGGTAGAAGCTGCCGAGCGCCTTCTGCGCCTGCAGGTCGCCGCGTTCGGCAGCCTCGCGCATCCACTTGAGGGCCTGGTAGCTGTCCTGGCGCACGCCGTCGCCGCGGAAATAACGCAGGCCGAGGTCGTAGGCGGCCTTCGGCTGGGTCTTCGCGGTCTGCTTGAGCGCGGCGATGCGCGGATCCTCACGGTCCTCCGCGTCGTCCCTTTTTTGATAGGAGACCTGATCTTTAGGGCGATCGGAACAACCTGTGTCGTCGCAGATCCGTACCGTGTTGCTGGTAACCGACGGATCCTGCGCGCACGCGGCCAACAGCAACAGCAGCCCCGGTGCGAGTAAACGGCGGGTCATGGGTACTTTCCTCACGTCTTTATTTGCGCCGTACTGAATGCGCGCATTCACCCGCGAGCCCGCCCCCGCAACGGCGGCGGAATCGTCCGCCTGGCCGCATCCAGGGTTCTCTCAGGTTCTCTTTTCGGCTTGAAACATCGCGGCACCGCCGCACTGACGAAGGCTCGGATGCGCACGAGGCGCTGCAACCGCCCTTCCTCGATGCCGTTACCGTGCCGTTGCGGCACCACCCGACAGAAGCACCCCGCCCCTTATTTCCGAATCAATCCCGGAAAACGTCGATTGCCGCTCACTGGGTTCAAATGATACATATCGGTCTATCCAATAGTCAAGATGACTTGAAAACCGGCCCGACGGCTGAGTGTTCTCGAGGAAAGAAGCCTTCCGCGTGAAGGCCGGAACGCGGAATTTCATCGAGCGGCAGGATGCTAGAATAATCGGTCTATGGCTTGAAATATCGAGGAGGAGCTGCTCGTGCGAGCCAACAAGCGCCAACAGGTGGTAGACAAGGCCACCGAACTGTTCTCCAGGCACGGATTCCACCCGGTGGGTGTCGACTGGATCATCGACGATTCCGGCGTCGCCCGAATGACGCTGTATCGACATTTTGCAAGCAAGGACGAACTCATCCGCGAAGTCCTCGTCCAGCGTTACGACCTGATCGTCGGCAGCATCGATGCGCAGCTTCGGCACACTGCCGATCCGGTCGAACGCGTCAAGACCATCTTCGACTGGTACGGTGCCTGGTTCAGGACGCCTGAATTTGCCGGATGCCTGTTCGAGCGCGCACTGGCCGAATTCGGCACCGCCTATGCGCCGATCTCGGACGTCGCCATCCGTTATCGCCGCAAGATGGTCGAGTGGATCACCGAACTGATCGAAGCGCTTGTGCCGCCCGACACGGCAAACCGGCTGGCGACCGTCTTCATGATGCTGCTCGATGGTGCAACGGTGGAAGCACGGGCGTTCAACGATTCCGCAGCAGCCGGGCGCGCGTGGCAAGCCGCGCACGCGCTGCTCGATCAGGCCATGCACGCGGCGGCCTCGCCCGCCGAGGGGGCGGGCACCCCGATGTAACGGGCGTCGCGGGTCGTCGTATCGCAAGCAAACCGGGGGCGAACGGTGCCGGGGAGAATGAAATGCATGACCGGATGAACTTGATCGGCTTCACGACAGGCCTGGCAATCGCCTGTGCAAGCTGCACGTCACTGGATGTCAGCCGATATGAAATCCAGAAGCGGGACTCGAACGGGCTCGCGATCATTGCATTTACCGCACAAGATCCGGCGTCGTTCGACCGAACGCTGTGGGCCGACCACGTCTACCTCCAGTACGCAGTCACGCCGGTCACCGTCCGGCGGCAATTCGATGCGGATGCAACCGATGTGGAGGACTATCCATTCTCCGCGAGGCGGCTCGACATTCACGCCCGATGCCCGACGCCCACGTCGGACTTCTGCTCCACGTGGTTCATTCCGTTCCACGATCGCGCGGCACTTCATGGCCTGGATTACGTGTCGGGGCTCGATGCAAACGAACCCGCGCTCCTGAAGTTGCGATTCGGCGGCGGCAGCATGGCCGGGGCCCGGCTGGTGTCGAAAGAACACACGATCAAGGTCGACGCGGGCGACGCGGCAAGACCGGGCGGGCCGTGACGCCCGCATGACGCATCGCCGTGCGCGGGAGAAACTACCCGCGCAGCTTCACTGCCCGGTTTCGATATACGCCGCGAGTTCTTCCGGCTGTCCGGACGGAAACGCGTCTTTCAGGTGATCGAGAAACGCGGAAACGCGCGCGCTCAACAGCCGCCTGGACGGATACAGCGCCCATACCGCGATATCGGGCCCCGGCACGTCGCCCCAGCTGACGAGCGTGCCGGCGGCCAGATCGCGGCTCACGAGCGACACCGGCAGACATGCGGCACCCAGGCCGAGGCGGACCGTATCGCGCACCATGATCAGCGACGACAGCCGTGCCACCGGTTCGATCGGGATGCGCGACGTTCCGGCCGCGTGCGAGACCTCCCATGCAGCACGGCCGTCGTTCGCGCCGCGCACGACGGCCGGTACGGGCGCGTCGCCACTCGGCCGCGCCAGCCCGGGCTTCGCGACGACGACCAGCCGGTCGCGCAGGAACACGCGCCCGATCAGGCTTTCATCAGGGTCCGGGTTCACGCGGATCACGAGGTCGACACCTTCGTCGATCATGTCGACGGGCCGATCTTCCGTCGTTACCTCCAGCCGGACGTCCGGGTATTTCAGCGCGAACGTCGCCACCAGCTTGCCCATCGCGAACTGCGAAAAGAGCATCGGCGCGCTGATGCGCAGCCGGCCGCGCGGCCGCTCGCTCCCCGATGCGATCGCCGACGCGCTGTCGGCGAGCTCCGCGAGCAGCACGCCCGTGCGCTCGTAGAGCGCGCGCCCTTCCTGCGTGAGCGTCACGCCGCGCGAGCCGCGCTCGAACAGGCGCAGCGACAGGCTGTTCTCCAGTTCCGCGACGCGGCGCGACAGCGTCGCCTTCGGGCGATCGGCCGCGCGCGCGGCTTCCCCGAAGCTGCCATGGCGGGCGACGAGATTGAAATCGGCGAGAGCGAGCAGGTCCATGTGTTCCACCAATGAGACGGCATGTCTATTTATCACATCTTCCGGATCGCATGTGGATCACCTAACTTACGTGGGCAGTCAATCCCATCGTTACCTCAGGAGTGAACATCATGACCATTCTCGTTACCGGCGCCACCGGCCGTGTCGGCCGCCAGCTCGTCCGTCAACTCGTCGATCGCGGCGCCGACGTGCGCGTACTGGTGCGCGATCCGTCCAAGGCCGACTTTCCGGCGACAGTGTCCGTCGCGCAAGGCGACATGCTCGACGTCGACGCCCTTCGCACCGCGTTCTCCGGCGTGCGCACGCTGTTCCTGCTCAACGGCGTGGCGGGCGACGAATTCACGCAGGCGCTGATCGCGCTGAATCTCGCCCGCGAAGCGGGTATCGAGCGTGTCGTCTACCTGTCCGTCCTCCACGCCGACCGCTTCGTGAACGTGCCGCACTTCGCGGTGAAATCCGGCGCCGAGCGGATGATCGAGCAGATGGGCTTCAGCGCGACGATCCTGCGGGCCGCGTATTTCATGGACAACGAATCGATGATCAAGGACGTCATCGTCGGGCATGGCATTTACCCGATCCCGATCGGCGGCAAGGGCGTCGCGATGATCGACGTGCGCGACCTCGCGGAAGTCGCGGCGATCGAGTTGATCCGCCGCAACGACGCGCCCGGCAAGCTGCCGGTCGACACCCTCAACCTGGTCGGCCCCGACACGCTGACCGGCCCGCAGCTCGCGTCCATCTGGTCGGACACGCTCGGCCGCCCGGTTGCCTATGGCGGCGACGATCCCACGCCGTTCGAAGACAATTTCGCGAAGTTCATGCCGAAATGGATGGCGTATGAAATGCGGCTGATGGCCGAACGCTACGTCAGCGACGGCATGATGCCGGAGGCCGGCGACGTCGAGCGGTTGACCGCGATCCTCGGCCGCCCGCTGCGGACGTATCGCGACTTCGCGGCCGCGCTCGTCCGTTGAGCGCGATACCGCGCCTTCATGCGCCGCGCGGCGGTGCGGGCAGTCGCCGGGGGGAACCGGTCGCCGCGGCGTGGCCGGTTCGCCGCGACCGCCATGCCGTCGCCGGCGACGGCGGCCACGCGGCGGCGGCCCGGCGAATGCACCGGATGGCGCGGCGTCCGGACCTCGGGCAGCGAAATGACGGCGTCAATATAATCGGTTGCTCCTGCCTGTCGGCGATCGGCCATCCGCCGGTGTCGATCGCGGCTGCGTACAACCGCCCACCGGAGACGAGATGACCGCACCTGCCCTTCCGTTTGCCAAATCGTTCGACCTCGAGGCCGCATTCGCCGACGTATCCGAATACTGGTCGCCCAAGGTGGTCGCGCAGGTCAACGATCAGTATGTGAAGGTCGCGAAAGTGCGCGGCCAGCTCGTATGGCACGACCACGCGCACGAAGACGAGCTGTTCTTCGTCGTGCGCGGCCACCTCAGGATCGAGTACGAAGGCGGCCGCGTCGCCGACGTGCCCGCCGGCTCGATGCATGTCGTGCCGCGCGGCACGCAGCATAATCCGGTCGCCGACGACGAATGCTGGATCGTGCTGATCGAGCCCGTGCAGACCCGGCACACCGGTGATGTCCAGTCGCCGCTGACCCGCACGATCGACGAGCAACTGGGTCGGGCCCGCTGAATTCGTCCGCCGCGGTTTACAACATGGCCTGACTGACCAGCCCGTACAGTCCGACTACCGGGTCGGCCGCGCCCTCATGTGACGCGGCCGGCGCGTTGCGAACCATCTTCGAACAGGTATCCACCTGTTTCAGTCCCTGTTCGCCCAGCCACTCCGGTAGGCAGGTCCCGTCAGGCACATCGATACGCACGAATTCGCCGTCCCGTTTCGTCAGCCAATAGGCGATCAGCGCCTTCGCATGCGCATCGTCGCTCGAACGCGGCGCGGCTACCGGGCCGATCACGTAACCGCGACCGAAGCGCCGCAGCACCGAAAACCCGACGACCTCGCCGTCGCGTTCGAGCACGACGCATTCGCCCCGCCTCTGCAACGTGGACAACAGCGCTTCGCGTTCGAGGCCGGACGCACGGGCGTCGAGTTCGACGAGGCGCGGCCAGTCGGCCGGCGAACCGGCACGCAGCCGCTCGCCCTCGGGCACGGCCACCGCGGCGGGCCGCTCCACGTTGCCCTGATACTGGCCCAGCGACCCGCACACGTTGAACCCCAGTTTCTCGTAGAGCGGCCGACCGGCCGGCGTCGCGTGCAGAAACGTGATGCGCGGCCCCAGTTCGTCGAGGAGCGTCTCCATCAGTTTGCGGCCGATGCCGCGGCCCTGATGCGCGTCGGACACGATCACATGCCCGATCGCCGCACGATCCGCGCCGTACTTCCAGCACATCGCCGTGCCGATGACGACGCCGTTCTCCTCGGCCGCGAACGCGATCGACGTATCGGCGGAAAACTGCCAGTCTTCCGCCCGGAACGGCCAGCGAAGCGCCATGGAAAGGGCATGGGCGGCGGGGACGTCCGCCGCGGTGAATCTGCGGTAGTGAAGCGCCGACGTCGCGCCGCGCTCCTTCACTTCATGTTCCTGGGTCATCAAGCAGTCCTTCAAAAGAGTGTCGTCGTGCAACGTGGCACGTCAGATAATCCGCGGCGATCACATCGAAGCGGCGGCAAATCGCACGGCTCACCCCGGCTGTTTCGACGCCGCCCCGACGCATCACGGCGATCGCGAGAAATAATGCTGCGCCAGCGCGACCCAGTACCGGACGCCGGCCGGAATGATGTCGTCGTTGAAGTCGTATTTCGGGTGATGCAGCGCCGGTGCGCTCGCGCCGTCCTGCGCATTGCCGATCAGCACGTAAGCGCCCGGCCGCTCCTCGAGCATGAAGCCGAAGTCTTCTGACGTCATGTTCGGCGGCACGTCGCGAAACAGGCGTTCGTCGCCGAACGTATCGCGAATCACCGTCTCGCAGAAGGTCGTCTCGGCCGGCGTGTTGACCGTCGCGGGGTAGTACTGAAAGAATTCCACGTCGACCTGCGCGCCATAGGCGCCCGCCAATCCCTCGCACGCGAGCCGCATGTCGCGCTGCAGCTTCTGCTGCAATGACGACGACAGCGTGCGGATCGTGCCGCGCAACTCGGCGGTGTCGGGAATCACGTTGTCCGTCGTGCCCGCATGGAACATGCAGACGGAAATGACCGCGGGATCCACCGGATCCTTGTGCCGCGCGGCGATGGTCTGACACTGCAGCACCATCGAGCACGCGAGCGGCACCGGATCGATGCCCAGATGCGGCTGCGCCGCGTGCGCGCCCTTGCCCGTCACGGTGATCCTGAAGCGCGAACCCGCGGCCATGATCGCGCCGGTGCGCAACCCGAAATGCCCGGCCGGCAACCCGGGCCAGTTGTGCATGCCGAATACCGCTTCCGTCGGGTATTGCTCGAACAGCCCGTCGTCGATCATCTTGCGCGCGCCCGCGCCGCCCTCTTCGCCCGGCTGAAACACGAAATGAACGGTGCCGGGCAACTGCGGCATCTCCTTCAGCACGCGTGCGGCGCCGAGCAACATCACGGTGTGGCCGTCATGGCCGCACGCGTGCATGATCCCGTGCGTGCACGACGCATGCGCGAAGTCGTTGGCTTCGTGGATCGGCAATGCGTCGAGATCCGCGCGCAGCACGATGCCGCGGCCCGGATCCGCGCCGGGCAGGCTCGCGACCACGCCCGTGCCGCCCAGCCCGCGCGACACCGCATAGCCGAGCGCTTCGAGCTCGTGTGCGACGACGTCGGCTGTCCGGTGTTCTTCGAATCGCAATTCGGGATGCGCATGCAGGTCGCGGCGCAGTTTCGCCCAGTGCGCATGATGCGCGTGCAGTGTCAGGTCGGGGATGACGGGGTTGTCCAATTTCGGCACCTTCGGAATGTAGCGGGCTTCCAACTGTATCGCCGGCGCGTATCTCGCGCAGCGGCTGGGTCAGTCGTAATAGCCGACGATAGACTTGATCTCCATATACTCCTCCATCCCTTCGATCCCGTACTCGCGGCCGTTGCCCGACTGCTTGTATCCGCCGAACGGTGCCTGGGGATCCCATGCGGGGTAGTTCAGGTGCACCTGCCCCGAGCGGATGCGGGCGGCCACCGCGCGCACGCGCTCCATGTCGGTGCCCTGCACATGCGCGCCGAGCCCGTAGACCGTGTCGTTCGCGATGGCGACCGCTTCGTCGACAGTGTCGTAAGGCAGGATCGCGAGCACCGGACCGAAGATCTCCTGCTGCGCGATCGCCATGTCGGTGCGCACCTCGGAGAAAATCGTCGGCCGCGCATAGAAACCCTTGTCGAAACCCGCAGGCCGGCCGGGGCCGCCCGCGATCAGCTTCGCGCGTTCGTCGATGCCCACGTCGATCATCTGCGCGACCCGGCCGAACTGTGCGCGATTGGCGAGCGGCCCGTGCGTCGTTGCCTCGTCGAACGGATCGCCGACGACGAGCGCTTGCATCGCCGCGACGGCCAGCGCCTCGACCTCGCCGAGCACGGCTCGCGGCACGATCATGCGGGTCGGTGCGCTGCACGATTGCCCCATGTTGCGGAACGCGGCGGCCACGCCCGGCGCGATCGCGCGCTGCAGGTCCGCATCCGGCAACACGAGATTCGGCGACTTGCCGCCCAGCTCCTGCGCGACGCGCTTGACGGTCGGCGCGGCCGCCTGCGCGACCAGCACGCCGGCCCGCGTCGAGCCGGTGATCGACACCATGTCGACCTCCGGGTGCGACGAAAGCGCGGCGCCCACCGTTTCGCCGCTGCCGCTCACGAGGTTGAATACGCCTGCCGGCACGCCCGCATCGGCGACCACTTCCGCGAACAGCAGCGCGCTGAGCGGCGACAGCTCGCTCGGCTTCAGCACCACCGTACAGCCTGCCGCGAGCGCCGGCCCGACCTTCGCGGTGATCTGGTAGATCGGCCAGTTCCACGGCGTGATCAGCGCGCACACGCCGATCGGCTCGCGCGCGACCGCGCTCGTCCCGCGCCGCTCGACGAACGGGTAGCGCGCGAGGTTGTCGCGTGCAACGCGAATATGCTCGGCCGCGAGCGGCACGTGCGCGCCGCGGGCATAGCCGATCGGCGCGCCCATCTCCAGCGCGAGCGCGGTGGCGAACAGCTCGGCGCGCTCCAGGATCAACGCATGGATGCGATCGAGCAACGCCGCGCGTTCATGCGGCGACGTCGCGGACCAGCGTTCGAACGCATTGCGCGCGGCCTGCACCGCGCGATCGGCGTCGCGCGCGCTGCCGAGCGGGATCTCGCACAGTGCGTCTTCCGTGGACGGGCTGACGACCGCGAACCGGTCGCTACCGTCGGGCAGCACCCAGTCACCGTCGATGAAGAAGCGATCGAGCCGGCCGGCTTGCGTTAGGTGAACAACGGGGGAATTCATCAGTTGCTCCGAGAAACCCCATCCTTCAGGACGGGGAGGAAAGGCGTGCTGTTGACAGGCAGCTTCTTCCACGGGTTAGGATCACCGGCATGATTCTTGTCTACCGCTACCGGGTGAAGTCGCTCAACGGACTGCTTAACAAGCAGAGCCGAGCGGTGAATTACGTCTGGAACTTCTGCAATGACACGCAGAAGCACGCGCTCAAGTGGAGCAGGAC
>NZ_CAJPGH010000055.1:0-3631 GCF_905339605.1 Burkholderia sp. BCC1972
AAAACCCCCGCCCGAAAGGCGGGGGTTTTTGCATTTCGGCGGCAGAAATGCAGACAGGGCGACAGAAAAGCGCCCGATTCCTCGCATCCCGTTCACCGCCCACCAGATCCCTCCATCTTCCATCCTGCTGCCAGCCCCCATCGCGGAACGAAGTCCTGTGATTTGATACGATCGACGTGTCGTCGGCGATTGCATTCGTCGACGCTAACGATCGAAACAGGGGCTTGATGAAGAGGGCAGGGAATGAATATCGGCGATGCATCGCGCGAATCCGGAGTCAGCGCAAAAATGATCCGGTACTACGAACAGGTTGGCCTTCTTGCCCCAAGCAAGCGCACCGACGCCGGCTACCGCATCTACGGCGCGGACGAAATCCATATCCTGCGCTTCATCCGTCAAGCCCGGCGGCTTGGCTTTCTCGTCGAGGACATCCGCAAGCTGCTGATGCTCTGGCAGGATCGCTCCCGCGCGAGTGCCGAAGTGAAGTCGATCGCACTCGAGCACGTGGCCGAACTCGATAAACGCATCGCGGAGCTGAGCGACATGCGCGACACGCTGGCCGACCTGGCCGCGCACTGCCATGGTGACGGGCGGCCCGAATGCCCGATTTTGGCGCGCCTGGCCGACCCCGTAGATGAACCAAATTAGTGCGTGTACTCGAGCCTCAAAATGGACTCGGCTTCAATGCCTATAAAAATCAATGTGTTAGGCTCATCGAATGATCGCCCATTCCGATTTGGAATGGCTTCCATGCAAGTATTTCACTAGCATCTTGGTGCGGCATCGCTATAATTCGGGATAACCCTATACGGGAAATCCCTGAATCTCGATTCACCAGGGGTCCCTCTTCCTTGGAGAATGTCATGATCGCCTACATCGTCGAAAAGCTGAGCAACTGGTTCGAATCCGCAGAACGTGAGCGCCGTGAGGCTTACCTCGCCACGTCGTCGGATATCGTCCAGCTCGAGAGCCGTATCCGCTCGCTCGAAACCAACGGCTACTCGCTGTAATCGGAGTCACCGTCCGGTGCCGTGTGGCACTGAACGATAAGCAAGCCCCGTATTTGACGGGGCTTTGTTTTTTTGTGCACCGGATCTGGCGAAATCGTCAGTGCAGCGCTATGGTATGGACCTGCTTTTCATCCTGAAGGACACGATCATGCGTTTGCGTCTCGATGTGCGTCGCAGTGCCCGCGCGCGTCTCGTTCTGGGCGCGGCCGTACTCGTCCATGGTCTCGCGGCCAGTGCCGCAACGTCGTCAAAACCGCTGGTGCTCGATACGCAGCGCGGTATCCAGGACGGCAAGGGCGGATTGGTATTGCAGACAGCACCGTTGTCGTCGGAGCCGATCGTCGAGCCGGCGGGCATGCGTGCGCCGGCCGGGCAGGCGCCGAACACGTCGGTTCCGTTGTTCGTCGCGCCGTATATCAATGTTCCGGCTTGGGGTGGGCAGCCAGCCAACCAGCCTCGGCTCGCGCCGAGGCCGCAGCCGTAACGTAACGTAACGTAACGGGGCCGGTCGCCCGATCAGTTGCCGCGGTGCTCGATCTGACAGCGGGCGCCGCTGTCCTGCCCCAACATCTCGACCAGATAGGGCAATGCCTCGTTCATGCTCTGCGCGAGCGTGTACGGTGGATTCAGGATGAACATTCCGCTGCCGTAGAGGCCCAGGCCATCCGTCGGCGGATTCGATACCGTCAGCGTCAGGTGCAGCCAGTTGTTCGGTTGCAGGCGCTTCAACTGCTCGGGAAAGCGCTGCGACTCCAGCCGCGTGACCTGCGGGTACCAGATCGCATAGCAGCCCGTCGCGAATCGCTTCAGACACTCCGTCACGCAGCTTACCGTGCGCGCGTAGTCCTTCTTGTCCTCGTAGGACGGGTCGATCAACACGAGTGCGCGTCGCGGCGGCGGTGGCAGCAGCGCCTTGATCCCCTCGAAGCCGTCACCGGCGAAGATCATCGCGCGTCGCCCCGCGTCGCGGAAATTGTGGCGCAGCACGTCGATTTCCGTCGTGTGCATCTCGAACAGGCGCATGCGGTCCTGCTCGCGCATCGACCGCCAGGCGATGTACGGCGAACCCGGGTAGAAGCGCAGCTCGCCATCGTCGTTCAGTGCGCGAACTTCGTCGACATACTCGCCCAGTGCTTCCGGCAGGTTCTTTTCGTTCCACAGCCGGCCAATGCCGGTGTCGAATTCCGACGTTTTCGCCGCGTAGCCGTCGCGCAGCGAGTACACGCCGGCGCCTGCGTGCGTGTCGATGTACCAGTACGACTTGTCTTTCTTGTTCAGGTAGCGCAGCAGCTGGACGACGACGGCGTGCTTGAGCACGTCCGCGTGGTTGCCTGCGTGAAAACCGTGACGATAACTGAGCATGGCGGGCTGCCTGAAACGAAAGGTGAATCGATGAAAGCGGTCGATCGTGCGCGGCCGTCAGGCCGGGCACCGATGCGGCCGCGTATTGTACGCGAGTGGCCGTGCATCGCCTTATTCGAATGCGTCGCCGACCACCTCCTCGATGCGTTGCTTCACGTCCGGCGTCAGCTTCGCAGTCACGTCGAGTGCGCGCATGTTGTCGCCGATCTGCTCGATCCGCGATGCGCCCGTGATGACCGAACTCACGTGCGGATTCGCGAGCACCCACGCGATTGCGAGCTGGCCCGTGCTGCAGCCGAGTTCGGTCGCGACGTCGCCGAGCCGCTCGACGATGTCGTTGGCGGCCTGATCGGTCAGGCGGTCGCGCATCCAGTCGTAACCCTGCAACTGCGCACGGCTGCCTGGCGGCACGCCGTTGCGGTACTTGCCGGTAAGCAGGCCCGATGCGAGCGGGCTCCAGGTCGTGAGGCCGAGACCGTAGTCGTCGTAGAGCCGCGCATACTCCTGCTCGACCCGCGTGCGGTGGAACAGGTTGTACTGCGGCTGTTCGACGACGGGCTTGCGCAGGTGATGCCGTTCGGCGATCTCGCATGCGGCGCGGATTTCGTCGGCGCTCCATTCCGACGTGCCCCAGTACAGCGCCTTGCCGCGCGCGATCATGTCGCTCATCGCCCAGACGGTTTCCTCGATCGGCGTGTTCGGATCGGGACGATGGCAATAGACGAGGTCGACATAGTCGAGCTGGAGCCGGCGCAACGAGCCGTCGATCGCGTTCAGCAGGTATTTCCGATTCAGCGTGTGATACTGGTTCGGTGCTTCCGCGAGCCCCCAGAAGAACTTCGTCGATACGATGTAGCTGACGCGCGGCCAGTCGAGCGACTTGAGCGCGTGGCCCATGATTTCCTCGGACTTTCCGCCGGCGTAGACCTCGGCGTTGTCAAAGAAATTGACGCCCGCGTCGCGGGCTGCAGCGAGGCATTCGCGCGCAACCCGCTGATCGACCTGGTTGCCGTACGTGACCCACGAGCCGAGCGAAAGCGCGCTGATCTGCAGGCCGGAACGGCCTAGCCGTCGATAGTGCATGTGAATCTCCTGCGTGACAGAACCGACCTTAAGCTTAGACGTTTTGCGCGCGAACGGCGGGGCCGATCGTGCACAATGACGGCTGGCCCGCCGCGCTGATCATGCGGCGAACGCCGCGGTGGCGGGCACGCACTTTTTCGATCCGATAACGGGAGGAGACGGACATGGCAGCAGAT
>NZ_CAJPGH010000056.1:0-2914 GCF_905339605.1 Burkholderia sp. BCC1972
ATGAGACAGACTCGTTATAGGGTCAAGCGAACAAGTGCATGTGGTGGATGCCTTGGCGATCACAGGCGATGAAGGACGCGGTAGCCTGCGAAAAGCTACGGGGAGCTGGCAAACAAGCTTTGATCCGTAGATGTCCGAATGGGGAAACCCACTCCTTTTGGAGTATCCATGGCTGAATACATAGGCCATGTGAAGCGAACGCGGTGAACTGAAACATCTAAGTAACCGCAGGAAAAGAAATCAACCGAGATTCCCAAAGTAGTGGCGAGCGAAATGGGATGAGCCTTGCACTCTTTATTTGTATTGTTAGCCGAACGCTCTGGAAAGTGCGGCCATAGCAGGTGATAGCCCTGTAGGCGAAAACAGTATGAAAGAACTAGGTGTGCGACAAGTAGGGCGGGACACGTGAAATCCTGTCTGAAGATGGGGGGACCATCCTCCAAGGCTAAATACTCGTGATCGACCGATAGTGAACCAGTACCGTGAGGGAAAGGCGAAAAGAACCCCGGGAGGGGAGTGAAATAGATCCTGAAACCGCATGCATACAAACAGTCGGAGCCTCGTAAGGGGTGACGGCGTACCTTTTGTATAATGGGTCAGCGACTTACGTTCAGTAGCAAGCTTAACCGTATAGGGCAGGCGTAGCGAAAGCGAGTCCGAATAGGGCGTTCAGTTGCTGGGCGTAGACCCGAAACCAAGTGATCTATCCATGGCCAGGATGAAGGTGCGGTAACACGTACTGGAGGTCCGAACCCACTAACGTTGAAAAGTTAGGGGATGAGCTGTGGATAGGGGTGAAAGGCTAAACAAACTTGGAAATAGCTGGTTCTCTCCGAAAACTATTTAGGTAGTGCCTCGTGTCTCACCTTCGGGGGTAGAGCACTGTCATGGTTGGGGGGTCTATTGCAGATTACCCCGCCATAGCAAACTCCGAATACCGAAGAGTGCAATCACGGGAGACAGACATCGGGTGCTAACGTCCGGTGTCAAGAGGGAAACAACCCAGACCGCCAGCTAAGGTCCCCAAATATAGCTAAGTGGGAAACGAAGTGGGAAGGCTAAAACAGTCAGGAGGTTGGCTTAGAAGCAGCCACCCTTTAAAGAAAGCGTAATAGCTCACTGATCGAGTCGTCCTGCGCGGAAGATGTAACGGGGCTAAGCTATATACCGAAGCTGCGGATGCGTGCTTTGCACGCATGGTAGGAGAGCGTTCCGTAAGCCTGCGAAGGTGCGTTGAAAAGCGTGCTGGAGGTATCGGAAGTGCGAATGCTGACATGAGTAGCGATAAAGGGGGTGAAAGGCCCCCTCGCCGTAAGCCCAAGGTTTCCTACGCAACGTTCATCGGCGTAGGGTGAGTCGGCCCCTAAGGCGAGGCAGAAATGCGTAGCTGATGGGAAGCAGGTCAATATTCCTGCACCATTGTTAGATGCGATGGGGGGACGGATCGCGGAAGGTTGTCCGGGTGTTGGAAGTCCCGGTCGCTGCATTGGAGAAGGCGCTTAGGCAAATCCGGGCGCAGGATTCAAGGGTGTGGCGCGAGCTCCTTAGGGAGCGAAGCAATTGGAAGTGGTTCCAAGAAAAGCCTCTAAGCTTCAGTCTAACGATGACCGTACCGCAAACCGACACAGGTGGGCGAGATGAGTATTCTAAGGCGCTTGAGAGAACTCGGGAGAAGGAACTCGGCAAATTGGTACCGTAACTTCGGGATAAGGTACGCCCTTGTAGCTTGATGCGCCTGCGCGCAGAGGGTGAAGGGGTTGCAATAAACTGGTGGCTGCGACTGTTTAATAAAAACACAGCACTCTGCAAACACGAAAGTGGACGTATAGGGTGTGACGCCTGCCCGGTGCCGGAAGATTAAATGATGGGGTGCAAGCTCTTGATTGAAGTCCCGGTAAACGGCGGCCGTAACTATAACGGTCCTAAGGTAGCGAAATTCCTTGTCGGGTAAGTTCCGACCTGCACGAATGGCGTAACGATGGCCACACTGTCTCCTCCCGAGACTCAGCGAAGTTGAAGTGTTTGTGATGATGCAATCTACCCGCGGCTAGACGGAAAGACCCCATGAACCTTTACTGTAGCTTTGCATTGGACTTTGAACCGATCTGTGTAGGATAGGTGGGAGGCTATGAAACCGGAACGCTAGTTTCGGTGGAGCCGTCCTTGAAATACCACCCTGGTTTGTTTGAGGTTCTAACCTTGGCCCGTGATCCGGGTCGGGGACAGTGCATGGTAGGCAGTTTGACTGGGGCGGTCTCCTCCCAAAGCGTAACGGAGGAGTACGAAGGTACGCTAGGTACGGTCGGAAATCGTGCTGATAGTGCAATGGCATAAGCGTGCTTAACTGCGAGACCGACAAGTCGAGCAGGTGCGAAAGCAGGTCATAGTGATCCGGTGGTTCTGTATGGAAGGGCCATCGCTCAACGGATAAAAGGTACTCTGGGGATAACAGGCTGATACCGCCCAAGAGTTCATATCGACGGCGGTGTTTGGCACCTCGATGTCGGCTCATCTCATCCTGGGGCTGTAGCCGGTCCCAAGGGTATGGCTGTTCGCCATTTAAAGAGGTACGTGAGCTGGGTTTAAAACGTCGTGAGACAGTTTGGTCCCTATCTGCCGTGGGCGTTGGATATTTGAAGGGGGCTGCTCCTAGTACGAGAGGACCGGAGTGGACGAACCTCTGGTGTACCGGTTGTCACGCCAGTGGCATCGCCGGGTAGCTATGTTCGGAAGAGATAACCGCTGAAAGCATCTAAGCGGGAAACTCGCCTTAAGATGAGATATCCCTGGGAACTAGATTCCCTTGAAGGGTCGTTCGAGACCAGGACGTTGATAGGTCAGGTGTGTAAGCGCAGTAATGCGTTCAGCTAACTGATACTAATTGCCCGTAAGGCTTGATCCTATAACAAGTCTG
>NZ_CAJPGH010000057.1:0-1950 GCF_905339605.1 Burkholderia sp. BCC1972
TCGGTTCTTCACGAAACCCGTCAGTTCGCGCCGCCCGCGGCGCTCGAGAAGGCGGCCACCATTTCCGGCATGCCGGCCTATCGCGCGCTCGTCGCCGAGGCCGAGCAGGATTACGAAGGCTTCTGGGCGCGTCTCGCGCGCGAAGGCCTCGCGTGGCACAAGCCGTTCACCAAGGTGCTCGACGAGAGCAACGCGCCGTTCTACAAGTGGTTCGACGACGGCGAGCTGAACGCGTCGTACAACTGTCTCGACCGCCACGTCGAAGCCGGCAACGGCGAGCGCGTCGCGGTGATCTTCGAGGCCGACGACGGCACCGTCACGCGCGTCACCTATGCGGATCTGCTGGCGCGCGTGTCGCGCTTCGCGAATGCGCTGAAGAAACGCGGGATCGGCAAGGGCGATCGCGTCGTCATCTATATCCCGATGTCGATCGAAGGCATCGTCGCGATGCAGGCCTGCGCGCGCATCGGCGCGACCCACTCGGTCGTGTTCGGCGGCTTCTCCGCGAAATCGCTGAACGAGCGGCTCGTCGACGTCGGCGCGGTCGCGCTGATCACCGCCGACGAGCAGGCGCGCGGCGGCAAGACGCTGCCGCTCAAGAGCATCGCCGACGAGGCCATCGCGATGGGCGGCTGCGAAGCCGTGAAGAGCGTGATCGTCTATCGCCGCACCGGCGGCAAGATCGACTGGCATGCGGATCGCGACCTGTGGATGCACGAGCTCACGGACGGCGAGTCCGACACGTGCGCGCCGGAATGGGTCGGCGCCGAGCATCCGCTGTTCATCCTGTATACGTCGGGCTCGACCGGCAAGCCGAAGGGTGTGCAGCACAGCACCGGCGGCTACCTGCTGTGGGCCGCGCAGACGATGAAGTGGACCTTCGACTGGAAGCCCGACGACGTGTTCTGGTGCACGGCCGACATCGGCTGGGTCACGGGCCACACGTACATCACGTACGGCCCGCTCGCGTGCGGCGGCACGCAGGTCGTGTTCGAAGGCGTGCCGACCTGGCCGGACGCCGGCCGCTTCTGGAAGATGATCGGCGATCACAAGGTCACCGTGTTCTACACCGCGCCGACCGCGATCCGCTCGCTGATCAAGGCGGCCGAAGCGGACGACAAGGTGCATCCGAAGAGCCATGACCTGTCGAGCCTGCGCATCATCGGCACGGTCGGCGAGCCGATCAATCCGGAGGCGTGGATGTGGTATCACAAGCACGTCGGCCAGGAGCGCTGCCCGATCGTCGATACGTGGTGGCAGACCGAAACCGGCGGCCACATGATCACGCCGCTGCCGGGCGCCACGCCGACCGTGCCGGGCTCGTGCACGCTGCCGCTGCCGGGCATCATGGCCGCGGTGGTCGACGAGACCGGCCAGGACGTGCCGAACGGGCAAGGCGGGATTCTCGTCGTCAAGCGCCCGTGGCCCGCGATGATCCGCACGATCTGGGGCGACCCGGAACGCTTCAGGAAGAGCTATTACCCGGAAGAACTCGGCGGCACGCTCTATCTGGCCGGGGACGGCACGGTGCGCGACAAGGACACCGGCTACTTCACGATCATGGGCCGGATCGACGACGTGCTGAACGTGTCGGGCCACCGGCTCGGCACGATGGAGATCGAATCGGCGCTGGTGTCGCATGAACTGGTGGCCGAGGCGGCCGTGGTCGGCCGTCCGGACGATACGACGGGCGAGGCGGTCGTTGCGTTCGTCGTGCTGAAGCGTTCGCGTCCGGAGGGCGAGGAAGCGGCGGCGCTGGCGAAGACGCTGCGCGACTGGGTCGGCAAGCAGATCGGTCCGATCGCGAAGCCGAAGGACATCCGTTTCGGCGACAACCTGCCGAAGACGCGTTCCGGCAAGATCATGCGGCGCCTGCTGCGCTCGCTCGCGAAGGGCGAGGCGATCACGCAGGATACGTCCACGCTCGAGAATCCGGCCATCCTCGAACAG
>NZ_CAJPGH010000058.1:0-1866 GCF_905339605.1 Burkholderia sp. BCC1972
GGAGCTGCCGAGCAGCGCGAACAGTTCGTTCTTCGCGATCGTCAGGTTCACGTTGTCGACGGCCGTGCTGTCGCCGAACTTCTTCACGACGTTCTCGATGCGGACGAACGCGTCGTTTTGCGGGCGGGCCGCGGCGGCCGGTTGAGTCTGTCGTGCAGCAGCGGAAGAGGGTATCGATTGCATGGGAGTCACCATTCGTTCTTCACGGATTGCGGGCGTGAGCGTCCCCGCACGAGGCGCAACGCGACTCGCGGACGACGGCTCGTGCCGGATGGAACAGTGCGCGCGGCGCGCGCGGGCGGACGGAGGTCCGCGAATCTCGGGCGGGCAGGCGTGAAGCGATGCCTGCGCCGCCGTGATGCATGACGATCAGTGGCCCGTCTTCAGCTGGGCCCACAGACGGTTCTCGAGGCGCAGGATGTCGGCCGGCATCGGCTTCATCAGCACCATCTTCTTCAGCACGTCTTCAGGCGGGTAGACGGTCGGATCCTGCGCGACGGCCGGCGTGACGAACTGGTGTGCGGCCTTGTTCGCGGTCGGGTAGAACACCGTGTTGGTGATCGCCGCATTGACCTTCGGATCGGACACGTAATTGATCCACTTCAGTGCGGCTTCGGGGTGCGGTGCATCCTTCGGGATCACCATCACGTCGAACCACAGCAGGCCGCCTTCCTTCGGGTTCGAGAACTTGATGTCGTACGAACGTTTCGCTTCCGACGAGCGGCGGTGCGCGATGCCGACGTCGCCCGACCAGCCGAGCACGACGCACACGTCGTTGTTCGCGAGGTCGTTGATGTAGCCGGACGAGTTGAACTGGGTGATGTACGGGCGGACTTTCTTCAGGACTTCGAACGCAGCCTGGTAGTCGCCGGGGTTCTTGCTGTTGGGATCCTTGCCCATGTATTGCAGCGTGGCGGCAAACACGTCGACGGCCTGGTCGAGGAACGACACGCCGCAGCTCTTCAGCTTCTCCATGTTGGCCGGATCGAACACGAGTGCCCAGCTGTCGACCGGCGCCTTGTCGCCGAGCGCCTTCTTCACCGCCTGCGCGTTGTAGCCGATGCCGTCCGTGCCGTAGGCCCAGGGGACGCCGTACTGGTTGCCCGGATCGGCATCGGCAATCATCTTCATCAGCAGCGGATCGAGGTTCGCGAGGTTCGGAATCTTCGACTTGTCGAGCTTCTGGTACACGCCGGCCTGGATCTGCTTGGCCATGTAGTTCGACGTCGGCACGACGATGTCGTAACCCGAACTGCCGGCCAGCAGCTTCGCCTGAAGCGTGTCGTCGCTGTCGTAGTTGTCGTACTTGACGTGGATGCCCGTCTGCTTCTGGAAGTTCGGGATCGTGTCCGGTGCGATGTAGTCGGACCAGTTGTAGACGTTCAGGTCCTCGGCATGCGCCGACGGACTGGCGACTGACGTGAACGCTGCCGCGGCGGCAAGGGCGGCAACGGAACAGGCTTGGCGAAGAAAGCAGGCACGCATGGTGGAATTCCCTTGGGTTATGGCGGCGTGCGGCGCCCGCCGCACGCCTGTAGGCAAAGCCGTTACGAAATACCCAGTTGCTGGGCGGTTGCGTCGACGGCCTTCTTTGCCTTCGACACGAGTTCATCGATTTCCTGGCGCGTGATCACGAGCGGCGGCGACAGCAGCATCCGGTCGCCGGTCGCGCGCATGATCAGGTTGCCGTTGAAGCAGAAGTCGCGGCAGATCGTGCCGACGTCGCCGCCGTTCGCGAAGCGGCGGCGCTCGGCCGGCGATTCCGCGAGCTGCAGGCTCGCGACAAGGCCGTGGCCATGCACCTCGCCGACGATCGGGTGACGCGCGAAGGTCTCGCGCATCAACGCCTGGAAGTACGGGCCCGTG
>NZ_CAJPGH010000059.1:0-1828 GCF_905339605.1 Burkholderia sp. BCC1972
TCGCCGCCTGGCCGTTCGCGCTGCGCGCGCCGGCAGCGCCCGGCTGCGTCGCATAGACGCCGCCGGCCGGGTACGCCTGCGCAACGGGTGCGTCGGGCCGCTTGTAATGCGGCGCCATCGTGCAGCCCGTGGCAAAGAGCGCGACCGCGATTGCAGTCAAAGCGTGTTTTTGCATCATCACTGTCCCTTGTTGCTTTCGTCGCCGTTGCCCGGCTTCTCTTCGTGGTGCGAGTGCTCCTGAGCCAGGCGCAGCGCCTCGTCGACGTCTTCCTTCTCGCCGCTGAAGATCGCGCGGATCTTCACGAAGAACATCGGGATCATGAAGATCGCGAGGAACGTCGCCGTGATCATCCCGCCGATCACGCCCGTACCGATCGCGTGCTGGCTGGCCGAACCCGCGCCGTTGCTGATCGCGAGCGGCATCACGCCGAGAATGAACGCGAGCGACGTCATCAGGATAGGACGCAGCCGCAGGCGCGCCGCTTCCAGCGCGGCCTCGATCGGCCCCATCTTCTCCGTCTGCTGCAACTCTCGCGCGAATTCCACGATCAGGATCGCGTTCTTCGCCGACAAGCCCACGGTCGTCAGCAGGCCGACCTGGAAGAACACGTCGTTCTCGAGGCCGCGCATCGTGGCCGCGAGCAGCGCACCGATCACGCCGAGCGGCACGACCATGATCACCGAGAACGGGATCGACCAGCTTTCATACAGTGCCGCCAGACACAGGAACACGACGAGGATCGAGATCGCGTACAGGATCGGCGCCTGCGAGCCGGACTGGATTTCCTGGAACGACAGGCCCGTCCACGAATAGCCGATACCGACCGGCAGCTTCTTCGCGAGCGTTTCCATCGCGGCCATCGCCTGGCCGGTCGACTTGCCCGGTGCGGCCTGACCCTGGATTTCCATCGCCGACACGCCGTTGTAGCGCTCGAGCTTCGGCGAACCGTACGTCCAGTGACCGGTCGCGAACGAACTGAACGGCACCATCCCGCCCGACCCGTTGCGCACGTACCAGATGTTCATGTCCTCCGGCGTCATCCGGAACGGCGCGTCTGCCTGCACGTAGACCTTCTTGATCCGGCCGTCGGTGTCGAGGAAGTTGTTCACGTACTTCGACGCCCACGCGATCGAGAACGTCTGGTCGATCGCATCCGCCGTCACGCCCAGCGCATTCGCCTTTTCGCGGTCGATGTTGACCTTGTACTGCGGCGTATCGTTCAGGCCGTTCGGACGGACACCTTGCAGCGTCGGATCCTTCGACGCCATCCCGAGCAGCTGGTTACGCGCGGCCATCAGCGCATCGTGGCCGAGACCGGCGTTGTCCGTCAGCTCGAAGTCGAAGCCGGCAGCCGTACCGAGTTCAGGAATCGACGGCGGGTTGAACGGGATCACGATCGCGTCCTTGTAGCCGCCGTAGCGCCCGAACATCCGGCCGATCAGCGCCTGCACCTTCTGGTTCGCATGCTGACGCTGCGAGTAATCCTTCAGGCGCACGAACACGAGACCGGAGTTCTGGCCGCGGCCCGCGAAGCTGAAGCCGTTGACCGTGAACGCCGATTCGACGATTTCCTTCTCGTCCTTCAGCAGGTAGTCGGAAATGTTCGCGAGCGTCTTCGCGGTCGTTTCCTGCGTCGAGCCCGACGGCGTCTGCACGATCACGAACATCAGGCCCTGGTCTTCATCGGGCAGGAACGACTTCGGCAGGCGCACGAACAGCAGCCCGACCGCGACGATCACGACCAGATAGATGATGAGCCAGCGGCCCGAGCGCTTGATCACGTGGTGCACGCCGACGTGGTACTTGTCGCGGCTGTTGTTGAACGTG
>NZ_CAJPGH010000060.1:0-1819 GCF_905339605.1 Burkholderia sp. BCC1972
CCGCCGCCTGGCCGTTCGCGCTGCGCGCGCCGGCAGCGCCCGGCTGCGTCGCATAGACGCCGCCGGCCGGGTACGCCTGCGCGACGGGTGCATCGGGGCGCGTGTAATGCGGCGCCATCGTGCAGCCCGCGGCAAAGAGCGCGACCGCGATTGCAGTCAAAGCATGTTTTTGCATCGTTACTGTCCCTTCGAATCGTGTGCGTCGTCGTGACCGCGCTGCAGGTCAGCCTGCACGAGGCGCCATGCGTCGTCGACGTTTTCCGTCTCGCCGCTGAAGATCGCGCGAACCCGCACGAAGAACATCGGGATCATGAAGATCGCGAGGAACGTCGCCGTGATCATCCCGCCGATCACGCCGGTACCGATCGCGTGCTGGCTGGCCGAACCCGCGCCGTTGCTGATCGCGAGCGGCAGCACGCCGAGCATGAATGCGAGCGACGTCATCAGGATCGGACGCAACCGCAGGCGCGCCGCCTCGATCGCCGCGCGCACCGGCCCCATGTTCCCGGCCGCCTGCAGATCGCGCGCAAACTCGACGATCAGGATCGCGTTCTTCGCGGACAGGCCCACGGTCGTCAGCAGGCCGACCTGGAAGAACACGTCGTTCTCGAGGCCGCGCAACATCGTCGCGAGCAGCGCGCCCACCACGCCGAGCGGCACGACCATGATCACCGAGAACGGAATCGACCAGCTTTCATACAGTGCCGCCAGACACAGGAACACGACGAGGATCGAGATCGCGTACAGGATCGGCGCCTGGGAACCGGACTGGATTTCCTGGAACGACAGGCCCGTCCACGAGTAGCCGATGCCTTCCGGCAGCTTGTTCGCGAGCGTTTCCATCGCGGCCATCGCCTGGCCGGTCGACTTGCCCTCCGCGGCCTGGCCCTGGATCTCGATCGACGACACGCCGTTGTAGCGCTCGAGCTTCGGCGAGCCGTAGATCCAGTGGCCGCTCGAGAACGCGCTGAACGGCACCATCCCGCCCGAACTGTTGCGCACGTACCAGATGTTCATGTCCTCCGGCGTCATCCGGAACGGCGCGTCCGACTGCACGTAGACCTTCTTGATCCGGCCGTCGGTATCGAGGAAGTTGTTCACGTACTGCGACGCCCACGCGATCGAGAACGTCTGGTCGATCGCCGCAGCCGTCACGCCGAGCGCATTCGCCTTCTCTCGATCGATGTCGACCTTGTACTGCGGCGTGTCGTTCAGGCCGTTCGGACGCACGAGCGCGAGCGCGGGATCCTTCGCGGCCATCCCGAGCAACTGGCCGCGCGCGGCCATCAACGCCTCGTGGCCGAGACCGGCGTTGTCCGTCAGCTCGAAGTCGAAGCCGGCGGCCGTGCCGAGTTCGGGAATCGACGGCGGGTTGAACGGAATCACCATCCCGTCCTTGTACGTCGAATAGTGCGCGAAGGTCCGGCCGATCAGCGCCTGCACCTTCTGGTCCGAACGCTGGCGCTGCTCGTACGGTTTCAGCTTCACGAACACGAGGCCCGCGTTCTGGCCGCGGCCCGCAAAGCTGAAGCCGTTGACCGTGAACACCGAGTCCACCACATCCTTCTCCGCGGTCGTCAGGTACGTGTTGATGTTGTCGAGCGTCTTGCCGGTCGTCTCTTGCGTCGAGCCTGACGGCGTCTGCACGATCATGAACATGTAGCCCTGGTCTTCATCGGGCAGGAACGACTTCGGCAGGCGCGTGAACATCACGCCGACCGCGATGAACACGGCCAGGTAGATCACGAGCCAGCGGCCCGAGCGGCGGATCACGTGGTTCACGCCACCCGTGTAGCGATCGCGACTGCGATCGAAAGTC
>NZ_CAJPGH010000061.1:0-1763 GCF_905339605.1 Burkholderia sp. BCC1972
TGGACAGCGACGTAATCGAGCTGTTGGCCGACGACAGGCCCGTCGACGTCGAAGTCGACAGCGACGTGATGGAGCTATTGGCCGACGACAGGCCGGTCGAGGTTGACGTGGACAGCGACGTGATCGAGCTATTCGCGGACGACAGACCCGTCGAGGTCGAAGTCGACAGCGAGGTGATGGAGCTATTGGCCGACGACAGGCCCGTCGACGTGGACGTCGACAGGGAGCCGATCGAGCTATTGGCCGACGACAGGCCGGTCGAGGTCGAGGTCGACAGCGACGTGATCGAGCTGTTAGCCGACGACAGGCCCGTCGAAGTCGAAGTCGACAGGGACGTGATCGAGCTGTTGGCCGACGACAAGCCGGTCGACGTGGAGGTCGACAGCGACGTGATGGAGCTGTTGGCCGAGGACAGGCCAGTCGAGGTCGAGGTGGACAGCGACGTGATCGAGCTGTTTGCCGACGACAGGCCCGTCGAGGTCGAGGTGGACAACGACGTGATCGAGCTGTTTGCCGACGACAGGCCCGTCGACGTCGATGTGGACAACGACGTGATCGAGCTGTTAGCCGACGACAAGCCAGTCGAGGTCGACGTGGACAGCGACGTGATCGAGCTGTTGGCCGACGACAAGCCGGTCGAGGTCGAGGTGGACAGCGACGTGACCGAGCTGTTGGTCGAGCTGAGGCCAGTCGACAGCGAACCGATGGAACTGTTGGCCGACGAGAGGCCCGTCGACGTGGAGGTCGACAGGGACGAAATCGAGCTATTCGCCGACGAGAGGCCGGTCGACGTCGAAGTCGACAGCGAGGTGATCGAGCTGTTTGCCGAGGACAGACCCGTCGAAGTCGACGTGGACAGCGACGTGATGGAGCTGTTTGCCGACGAGAGGCCGGTCGACGTCGAGGTCGACAGTGACGAAATCGAGCTGTTAGCCGACGACAGGCCCGTCGAAGTCGACGTGGACAGCGACGTGATGGAACTGTTGGCCGACGACAAGCCGGTCGACGTCGAGGTCGACAGCGACGTGATCGAGCTATTCGCCGAGGACAGACCGGTCGAGGTCGACGTGGACAGCGATGTCACCGAGCTGTTGGTCGAGCTGAGGCCCGTGGACAGCGACGTGATGCCGGTCGAAAGCGAGGCAATGGCGCTGCCGGACGTCGACACCGTGGTCGACAGCGAGTCGACGATCGAATTGGTTGCGAACAGCTGCGAGCCATTGATCGCATCGGTGCTGTTTGCGGTGATTTGACCGGCTGCAACGTTGGTGACCTGACGCTCGGCGCCAGGTTTGCCGACGCTGACCACGCTGGTTGGATTGCCACCCGCGAACGTTGCGGTTACACCGCCGATGGTGCCGGTCGGCGTCGGGTTCGCCGTCGACGTGATGGAGCCGCTGCCGAGTGCGACGTCGCCTGCGTTGTTGGCCGTGGCGTTCTGGCCGATGGCGACTGCGCCGTTCGCCTTCGCGTTCGCGGTGTCGCCGACGGCAACGCTACTCGCACCTGCGGCGCTTGCAGCCACGCCAGCCGCGAGGGCGTTGGTGCCCGTCGCGCCGGTGTTGTCGTAGTTGGCCTTCTGCGTGCCACCGTCGTTGACGCTGTAGTAGTGCGTCTTCGCGGCGTTGATTGCGGTCGAGGTCGAGGTCGACAGCGACGTGACCGAGCTATTGGTCGAGCTCAGGCCGGTGGACAGCGAATTGATGCCGGTCGAGGTCGACGTGGACAGCGAACCGATCGAGCTGTTGGCCGACGAGAGGCCC
>NZ_CAJPGH010000062.1:0-1749 GCF_905339605.1 Burkholderia sp. BCC1972
TGGCGACAGCCCCTCCTCGGCCATCACGCGCTCGACGTTCTCGACCACCACGATCGCATCGTCGACCAGCAGGCCGATCGCGAGCACGAGGCCGAACATCGACAGCGTGTTGATCGAGAAGCCCACCATCGACATGATCGCGAACGTACCGAGCAGCACGACCGGCACCGCGATCGTCGGGATGATCGTCGCCCGCAGGTTCTGCAGGAACAGATACATCACGAGGAACACGAGCACGATACCTTCGAGCAGCGTCTTGACCACTTCCTCGATCGACAGCTTCACGAACGGCGTCGTGTCGTACGGATACTTCACGACGAGGCCGTGCGGGAAGAACGGTGCCAGTTCGTCGATCTTCGCGCGCACGGCCTTCGCGGTGGCGAGGGCGTTCGCGTTGGTCGCGAGCTGGATACCGAGTGCCGCGGTCGGCTGACCGTTGTACTTCGTGTCGAAGTTGTAGTTTTCGCCGCCGAGGCCGATCTGCGCGACGTCCTTCAGGCGAACCTGCGAGCCGTCCTGGTTGACCTTCAGCAGGATGTTGCCGAACTGCTCGGGCGTCTGCAGCAGCGTCGATTCGGTGATCGTCGCCTGCAGCATCGTGCCCGGCTTCGCCGGCGTGCCGCCGAGCTGGCCGCCCGCGATCTGCACGTTCTGCGCGGTGATCGCCGAGCTGACGTCGACCGGCGTGAGGCCGTAGTTGGTCAGGCGGGTCGGGTCGAGCCAGATCCGCATCGCGTACTGCGAGCCGAACAGCGTGACGGTACCGACGCCGTTCAACCGGCTGATCGGATCCTTCACGTGCGACGCCACGAAGTTCGCGAGGTCGTACTTGTTCATGCTGCCGTCTTCGGAGTTGAAGGCGAGCACCAGCAGGAAGCTGCTGCTCGACTTCGTCACCGACAGGCCGAGCTGCTGCACGACCTGCGGCAGAACCGGCGTCGCGAGCGACAGCTTGTTCTGCACCTGAACCTGTGCGATGTCGGCGTTGGTGCCCGGCGCGAAGGTCAGCGTGATCGTCGCGTTGCCCGAGTCGTCACTCGTCGACGACATGTACAGGAAGTTGTCGAGACCGCTCATCTGCTGCTCGATCACCTGCGTCACCGTGTCTTCCACCGTCTTCGCGGAAGCGCCCGGGTAGTTCGCGGTGATCTGGATCGATGGCGGCGCGATCGTCGGATACTGCGAGATCGGCAGCGTGAAGATCGCCGCAACCCCGGCCAGCATCAGGATGATGGCGATCACCCACGCGAAGATCGGGCGATCGATAAAAAACTTTGCCATGAAGCAGGCTCCCTGTTATTGCGCGCTCGAAGCAGCGGCGGCACTCGCGGGCGCGACGCCCGATGCGGCGGCACCGGAAGCGGCAGCGGCGCCGGAACCGGCGGCAGCCGGCGCGGCGGAGGCAGCGGCAGCGGCGCCCGACGCGGCATCGGCCGCCGGTGCGAGCTGGGCGGGGACCGTCTTCACGGTCGCGCCCGGGCGCACCTTGTCGACGCCCTGGACGATCACGTGATCGCCCGCTTGCAGACCGCTTTCGACGATCCAGTTCGGGCCCTGCATGCCGGTCGTCTTCAGCGGACGCGGCTCGACCTTGTTGCTGGCGTTCACCACCATCGCGATCGCCTGCCCCTTCTGGTCATGCGTGACGCCGATCTGCGGCACCAGGAACGCGTTCTCGTTCACGCCTTCCTCGATCCGGGCGCGCACGAACATCCCCGGCAGCAGCACGCGGCCCGGGTTCGGGAACAC
>NZ_CAJPGH010000063.1:0-1707 GCF_905339605.1 Burkholderia sp. BCC1972
ATCTTCCCGAATCCAGGCCGCGTGCTGCTGCCGGGCATGTTCGTGCGCGCACGGATCGAGGAAGGTGTGAACGAGAACGCGTTCCTGGTGCCGCAGATCGGCGTCACGCATGACCAGAAGGGGCAGGCGACCGCACTGGTCGTGACCGCGGCCAACAAGGTCGAGATGCGTCCGTTGACGACGACCGGCACGTACGGTCAGGACTGGATCGTCGAAGGCGGTCTGCAAGCGGGCGATCACGTGATCGTGCAGGGCGTCGACAAGGTGCGCCCGGGCGCGACCGTGAAGACCGTCGCGGCGCAGCTCGCACCGGCGCCGGATGCCGCTTCCGCTACACCGTCAAACGCCGCGCCGGCGAGTACCGCCGCCAATGCTGCTGCGAGTTCGGCCGCCGCGTCGGCCGCGCAATAACCGGGAGTCCGTTTCATGGCCAAGTTCTTTATCGATCGCCCGATCTTCGCGTGGGTGATCGCGATCGTGCTGATGCTGGCCGGCGTCGCATCGATCTTCAAGATGCCGATTGCGCAGTATCCGACGATCGCACCGCCGACGATCCAGATCCAGGCGAACTATCCGGGCGCTTCCGCGAAGACGGTGGAAGACACGGTGACACAGGTGATCGAGCAGCAGATGAGCGGTCTCGACAACTTCCTGTACATGTCGTCGACCAGCGACGATTCGGGCAACGCGACGATCACGCTGACCTTCTCGCCGGGCACGAATCCGGACGTCGCGCAGGTGCAGGTGCAGAACAAGCTGTCGCTCGCGACACCGAACCTGCCGCAGGTCGTGCAGCAGCTCGGCATGCAGGTCACGAAGTCGAGCAGCAACTGGCTGATGTGGTTTGCGTTCAACTCCGAGGACGGCAGGATGTCGAAGGAGGACCTGACGAACTACGTGGCCTCGCACGTGCTCGATCCGCTGAGCCGCGTGAACGGCGTCGGCCAGACGCTGCTGCTCGGTTCGCAGTTCTCGATGCGGATCTGGCTCGACCCGACCCGCCTGACCAACTACGGCCTCACGCCGATCGACGTATCGACTGCGATCACGCAGCAGAACGTGCAGATCGCGGGCGGCCAGATCGGCGGCACGCCGGCGAAGCCGGGCACGATGCTGCAGGCGACGATCACCGAATCGACGCTGCTGCGCACGCCCGAGCAGTTCGGCAACATCCTGCTGAAGGTCAACCAGGACGGCTCGCAGGTCCGGCTGAAGGACGTCGGTCGCGCGGCGCTGGGTTCGGAGAACTACACGTTCGACACGAAGTACATGGGGCAGCCGACGGCCGGCCTCGGTATCCAGCTCGCGACCGGTGCGAACGCGCTGGCGACCGCGACGGCGCTGCGGGCCAAGATCGACGAGCTGTCGAAGTACTTCCCGCACGGTCTGGTCGTCCACTACCCGTACGACACGACGCCGTTCGTGCGCCTGTCGATCGAGGAAGTGGTCAAGACACTGATCGAGGGCATCGTGCTCGTGTTCCTCGTGATGTACCTGTTCCTGCAGAACCTGCGGGCGACGATCATCCCGACGATCGCGGTGCCGGTCGTGCTGCTCGGCACGTTCGCGATCATGGGTGTCGCCGGCTTCTCGATCAACACGCTGTCGATGTTCGGCCTCGTGCTCGCGATCGGCCTGCTGGTCGACGACGCGATCGTGGTGGTCGAGAACGTCGAGCGCGTGATGGCCGAAGAGGGGCTGCCGCCG
>NZ_CAJPGH010000065.1:0-1662 GCF_905339605.1 Burkholderia sp. BCC1972
AATTATCGACATAACAACTGTAAGAGCAAAGTTGTAATGTCGCATCTGGGCAAAGTTGAAATGTCGTAGTTCGAGGGTTTCGGCGCATGCTGGCGGCGGTTTGAACTGCCGGAGCGCATCGTGGGCCAACCTGGACTGATCACCATGAGCATGCGGGAGCTGGATCGTCTGAAGGTCGTCGAAGCCGTGATCGAGCAGCGTCTGATGCCTTGGCGAGCCGCGGAGCGGCTCGGGATCAGTCGACGGCAGATTGAACGGCTGGTCGCCCGGTATCGTGCTGCCGGGCCGGTCGGGCTGGTTTCGCAGCGTCGTGGCCACGCGAGCAATCATCAGTTGCCTGAGGATCGCGCTCATCGCGCCTTGAGCCTGATTCGTGAGCGCTACGCCGACTTTGGGCCGACGCTGGCCTGCGAGAAGCTGTGGGAATGCCACGGGCTGCAGTTGTCGAAGGAAACAGTCCGGAAGCTGATGACGGAGGCTGGGCTGTGGATTCCGCGCCGGCAACGACCGCCCAAGGTCTATCAGCCGCGAGCGCGCCGGGCCTGCCTCGGCGAGCTGATCCAGATCGACGGCAGCGATCATCGATGGTTCGAGGAGCGAGCGCCGGCCTGCACGCTGCTGGTGTACGTCGACGACGCGACGAGCCGGTTGATGCAACTGCACTTTACGACGACCGAATCGACGTTCAGCTACTTCGAGGCGACGCGGGCATATCTGGAACGTTACGGCAAGCCGGTGGCGTTCTACAGCGACAAGTACAGCGTGTTCCGCAGCCCGACCGCAGGCAAGACCGGCAGCAGCGTGACGCAGTTTGGCCGGGCCATGTATGAGCTGAATATCGACACGTTCTGCGCGAACAGCAGTTCGGCGAAGGGACGTGTGGAACGGGCCAACCTGACGCTGCAGGACCGGTTGGTCAAGGAAATGCGCTTGCGCGGCATCAGCACGGTAGCCGACGCCAACGCGTATGCGCCCTCCTTCATCGCTGATTTCAACCGTCGCTTCGCGAAGCCGCCGCGCAGCGACTTCAATGCGCACCGACCGCTGCGAGACGACGAGAATCTGGACCGGGTGATGACTTGGCGTGAGACGCGTCGGGTCTCGAAGTCGCTGACGGTGCTGTACGACCGGGTGCTGTATTTGCTGGACGATACGCTCGAGAATCGGAAACTGATTCATCGCTACATCGACGTGTGGGAGTACCCGGATGGCCGGATCGAAATACGAGCCGATGGAGAGCTATTGCGATGCCGCCTTTACGACAAGCTGGCAGAGGTCGATCAAGGCGCGATCATCGAACACAAGCGCCTGAGTCATGCGCTGCAGGTGGCTGAAGCGATCCAGGCGCAGCGCGACAACCGGCGGATCTCGGGCTCACCTTCGCGCGCCAATCGAGGGCTACCGGTACGCGCCAAGGCATCGTTGCCGGGTGCCAAGAAGCAGCGTGCGTTCACCGAAGCTGATATCGAAGCAGCCATCCTGCAGGTCGCTTCACAAACGCATCAAACGGAATCGAACCGGCGGCCTGCGAAGGCTCGCGGGTGAGCGTAAGCGCCCTGCTGCTTCGAGCTCGGCGCTTCAACGTTGAAGGACGGAAAGGCCGATGAAACATGCGACATCTGTATTTAGCTGGCGCTACGACATCTGAATCCGGGCATGACA
>NZ_CAJPGH010000066.1:0-1623 GCF_905339605.1 Burkholderia sp. BCC1972
CCGCCTTCGGGCGTGACCCACACGATGTTCTGCGTCGGGTCCTTGATGTCGCAGGTCTTGCAGTGCACGCAGTTCTGCGCGTTGATCACCAGCCGATCGCCGCCGTCGTCGTTCTTCACGAACTCGTACACGGCCGCCGGGCAGAAGCGCGCCTCCGGCCCCGCATACGTGCGCAGGTTCACGTTCACCGGCACGCTCGCGTCCTTCAGCGTCAGGTGCGCCGGCTGGTTCTCCTCGTGGTTCGTGTTCGAGATGAACACCGACGACAGCCGGTCGAACGTCAGCTTGCCGTCCGGCTTCGGATACTCGATCGGCGTGCACTGCGACGCCGGCTTCAGCATCTCGTGATCCGCATGCTTGTGGTGCAGCGTCCACGGCACGTTGCCGCCCATCACCTTCTGCTCGAGCCCGACCATCAGCGTGCCGAGATACAGGCCCTTGGCCATCCACTGCTTGAAGTTGCGCGCGCGGTACAGCTCCGTGTACAGCCACGATTGCTTGAACGCGTCCGGGTAGGCGTTGAGCTCGTCCGACTGACGGCCGGCCTGCACCGCGTCGAACGCGGCGTCGGCCGCCAGCATGCCGGTCTTGATCGCCGCGTGGCTGCCCTTGATCCGCGACGCGTTCAGGAAGCCCGCGTCGTCGCCGATCAGCGCGCCGCCCGGGAACACCGTCTTCGGCAGCGACAGCAGGCCGCCGGCGGTGATCGCCCGCGCGCCGTACGACACGCGCTTGCCGCCTTCGAGGAACGCGCGGATCGACGGGTGCGTCTTGTAGCGCTGGAATTCCTCGAACGGCGACAGGTACGGGTTCGTGTAGCCCAGGCCCACCACGAAGCCGACCACGACCTGGTTGTTGTCCATGTGATACAGGAACGAGCCGCCGTAGGTATCGGACTTCAGCGGCCAGCCGGCCGTGTGGATCACGAGGCCCGGCTTGTGCTTGGCCGGATCGATTTCCCACAGTTCCTTGATGCCGATCCCGTACGCCTGCGGATCGGCGTTCGCGTCGAGCTTGAACTTCGAGATCAGCTGGCGGCCGAGGTGGCCGCGGCAGCCTTCGGCGAACAGCGTGTACTTCGCGTGCAGCTCCATGCCGAGCTGGAAGTTCTCGGTCGGCTCGCCGTCCTTGCCCACGCCCATGTTGCCGGTCGCGACGCCCTTCACGGAACCGTCGTCGTTATAGAGAATCTCGGCAGCCGGGAAGCCCGGGAAGATCTCGACGCCCAGCGCCTCGGCCTGCTGGCCGAGCCAGCGGGTCACGTTACCCAGCGAAATGACGTAGTTGCCGTGGTTCTGGAAGTTGGCGGGCAGCGCCCAGTTGGGCGTCGTGACGGCGCTCTTCTCGGACAGGAACAGGAAGCGGTCTTCCGTCACCTCGACGTCGAGCGGCGCGCCGCGTTCCTTCCAGTCGGGGAACAGTTCGGTGATCGCGCGCGGGTCCATCACCGCGCCCGACAGGATGTGCGCGCCGATCTCGGAACCCTTCTCGAGCACGCACACGCCGATCTCGGTGCCTTTCTCGGCGGCCAGCTGCTTGAGCCGGATCGCCGCCGACAGCCCGGCGGGGCCGCCGCCGACGATCACGACGTCGTATTCCATCGATTCGCGCGGGCCGTATTGC
>NZ_CAJPGH010000067.1:0-1446 GCF_905339605.1 Burkholderia sp. BCC1972
TGAGCTGACCCCGTAAAGTTGGACGGGTAAATTAGGCCGCCAAGGGCTGAGTTCTGTACTGCACGGGACTCAGCCCTTTTAGCTTGAGCTTGATGCGGTCGTGATTGTAATAGCGGATGTAGTCGGCAATGGCGCGACGCAATTGCTGGACGTCTGCGAAGTGTGTCAACCGGAAGCACTCGGATTTGAGTGTGCCGAAGAAGCTTTCCATCGCGGCATTATCCAAGCAGTTGCCCTTGCGTGACATGCTCTGCGGCATGCCTCGCTCAGCAAGCTGTTCGCAGTACTCTCGCATTTGATAAGCCCAGCCTTGATCCGAGTGCAGCATCGGTGTCTCATCAGCTGCCAGTCGCTTGAGTGCCTTGTCCAGCATGGCTTTGATCATGGCGAAGTCAGGGCGCTCGCTCATTTGCCAGGCAATGATCTCGCCGTTGTACAAATCCAGAACCGGCGACAAATATAGCTTCTTGCCGCCGACATTGAATTCGGTCACATCCGTCACCCACTTCTCATTGGGCCTGCTGGCTTTGAATTGGCGGTTGAGTAGATTCGGCGCGATGCGCCCACGCTCTCCCCGATAGGACCGATATTTCTTGGGCCGAACGAGCGACTTCAGACGCAGCACTGACATCAGTCGCTGCACCGTCTTGCGGTTGACCCAGGTGCCGGCTCGACGCAATGCAAGCGTGATCCGGCGATAGCCGTAACGCCCCTTATGCTGGGCGAAGACATGGGCGATCTTCGCCTTGAGCTCGGCGTGACGATCTCCCGCCTTGGTCGCTGCCACTTGGTAATAGAACGTACTACGAGCCAGGCCTGAGACCTTGAGCAAGACCCTCAACGAATGATGCTCACGCAAGGCGTTCACGATTTGCGCGGTTTCTTTGGCTTTGCTTGCTCCTTGGCTCGGAGCAGTTCGTCCAACTTTTTTAGGTACGCCACCTCCGCGCGCAGATACTCATTCTCTTTAAGAAGGTCTTCGCGTGAGCGCTCGTCTGCGGGCACGGTCGTAGGCTGGGCAGGCTGTTTGGGCTTTGACATCTTGGGTGGCCGGCCTTTGCGGCGCGGCATGAGGGCTTCGAAACCACCCTCATGATACTGGCGCTCCCAGCGACTGACGCAGTTGGCTTCGCGCAAATCGAATACCGCGCAGGTGCGCTGGTATGACAGCTCATGGCGCCACATGTGTTGCAGCACCGACATCTTGAAGTCAGCGCTGTACGTCTCGTGCTTCTTGCGCAGCCCTGCTTTGCCATGTACCCGGAAAGCGCTCACCCAACGCCGCAGTGTTGAATACCCAACTCCGTACTTCCGGCCGAGCGACTCGCAACTGCCTTCGCCGCTCAGATACGCCTTGACCAATTGTTGCTTGAACGACGGGTCATACTTCGTCATGAAAAAACCCCCAAGGGTTGGAGTGATGTCCAACTCTTGGGGGTCAATTCA
>NZ_CAJPGH010000068.1:0-1388 GCF_905339605.1 Burkholderia sp. BCC1972
AGTGCACCGAGGGTACTGTTGGTCGTGGTCAGGCTGGTCGACAGGGAACTGACACCGCTTTGTGCGGTGCTGATACCGGCCGCAGCCGAAGTCGACAGGCTTGCCACGTTGCTGTTGGTCGTGGTCAGGCTCGTCGACAGGGAACTCACGCCGCTTTGCGCCGTGCTGATACCGACCGCAGCCGAGGTCGACAGACTCGCTACGTTGCTGTTTGTCGTATTCAAGCTGGTCGACAACGATCCGACGTCGGTCGCCTCCTGGGTCGACAGTGCCCCGAGGGTGCTGTTGGTCGTGGCCAGGCCCGTCGACAAGGAGGTCACGCCGCTTTGCGCCGTGCTGATGCCGACCGCGGCCGAAGTCGACAGGCTCGCCACGTTGCTGTTGGTCGTGGTCAGGCTCGTCGATAGGGAACTCACGCCGCTTTGTGCGGTGCTGATACCGACCGCGGCCGACGTCGACAGACTCGTCACGTTGTTGTTCGTCGTATTCACGCTGGTCGACAACGAGCCCACATCGGTCGATTCTTGGGTCGACAGCGCCCCGAGGGTGCTGTTGGTCGTAGTCAGGCCTGTCGACAGGGAACTCACGCCGCTTTGCGCCGTGCTGATGCCGACCGCAGCCGAGGTCGACAGACTCGTCACGTTGCTGTTCGTCATATTCACGCTAGTCGACAACGAGCCCACGTCGGTCGATTCCTGCGTCGACAGTGCACCGAGGGTGCTATTGGTCGTGGTTAGGCTCGTCGACAGGGAACTCACGCCGCTTTGAGCCGTGCTGATACCGACCGCAGCCGAGGTCGACAGGCTTGCCACGTTGCTGTTGGTCGTGGTCAGGCCAGTCGACAGACTCGCCACGTTACTGTTGGTGGTATTCAAGCTGGTCGACAGCGATCCCACGTCGATCGACTCCTGAGTCGACAGTGCACCTAGGGTACTGTTGGTCGTAGTCAGGCTTGTCGACAGGGAGGTCACGCCGCTTTGCGCCGTGCTGATACCGACCGCAGCCGAAGTCGACAGGCTCGCCACGTTGCTGTTGGTGGTATTCACGCTGGTCGACAGCGAACTGACGTTGCCGTTGGTCGTATTCAGGCTGGTCGACAACGAGCCCACATCGGTCGACTCCTGGGTCGACAGCGTCCCGAGGGTGCTGTTGGTCGTGGTCAGGCTGGTCGACAGGGAGGTCACACCGCTTTGCGCCGTGCTGATGCCGACCGCGGCCGATGTCGACAGACTCGCCACGTTACTGTTGGTGGTATTCACGCTGGTTGACAGCGATCCCACGTCGGTCGATTCCTGAGTTGACAGCGCCCCGAGGGTGCTGTTGGTCGTGTTCAGGCCAGTAGACAGGGAGCTCACGCCGCTTTGTGCGGTGCTGATACCGACCGCGGC
>NZ_CAJPGH010000069.1:0-1355 GCF_905339605.1 Burkholderia sp. BCC1972
GAGCCTATCCGAATGTTTGTGTGTGAGGCATAAACTGATGGCCAAGGAGCCACTTTATGCCACGTAAACGCAAGGAAGAAGTGACGATAGAACCGGGCAAGGGCTTGAACCTGGACCCGGAGCTGATCAAGCAACTGGTGCCCGGGACGCTGGACCGGGCGACGATCAACGAGCAGCTTGCGGCGCTCAAGAAGGCAATCTTCGAACGCGCGCTGGGCGGCGAACTGACCCACCACCTCGGTTACGAGAAGGGCGATGCCAAGCCGGCAGGCCGCACGAACCACCGCAACGGCACCAGCCGCAAGCGCATCACGACCGACGACGACCTGCTCGACGTCGAGATTCCGCGCGACCGCGAAGGCACCTTCGATCCGGTGCTGATCGCCAAGGGCGAGCGACGCTTCACCGGCTTTGACGACAAGATCGTCGCGATGTACGCACGCGGCATGAGCGTGCGGGAGATTCAGGGTTTCCTGCTGGAGATGTACGGCATCGAGGTGTCGCCGGACTTCATCAGTACGGTGACCGATTCCGTGATCGACGAAGTGCGCGAATGGCAGCAGCGGCCGCTCGAGCCGATGTACCCGGTCGTGTTCTTCGACGCCTTGCGAGTCAAGATCCGCGACGAAGGCGTCGTGCGCAACAAAGCGATCTACCTGGCGCTGGGCGTGCGCCGCGACGGCACACGCGACGTGTTGGGCCTTTGGATCGAGCAGACCGAGGGGGCCAAGTTCTGGCTGAGGGTAGTGAACGACCTTAAGCTGCGCGGCGTGCAGGATATCCTGATCGCCGTGGTCGACGGCCTGAAGGGCTTCCCGGAAGCGATCAACACGGTGTTCCCGGAAACGACGGTCCAGACCTGCATCGTGCATCTGATCCGGAACTCACTGGACTTCGCCAGCTGGAAAGACAGGAAATCGGTCGCAGCGGCGCTCAAGGAGGTCTATCGGGCACCGTCGGCCGAAGCGGCCGCCGTGGCGCTGGACGCGTTCGATACGAGCCCGTGGGGTGCGAAATACCCTCCGATCGCCGCGCTCTGGCGCCGAGCCTGGGATCAGGTGATTCCGTTCTACGCCTTCGCGCCTGACATCCGGAAAATTGTATATACGACCAACGCGATCGAGTCGCTGCACATGCAGCTTCGGAAGATCATCAAGGCGCGCGGCCACTTCCCGTCGGACGAGGCCGCGCTCAAACTGATCTGGCTGGCGCTGCGCAACGTCGTGGCCAAGTGGACCGGCTCCCGGCACGATTGGAAGAGCGCGATGACGCAGTTCGCACTGCTTTACCCGGAACGATTCAACATTGGAGTCTGAATCTCAACCCGCCTCACACACGGAATTCCGGATACCGCC
>NZ_CAJPGH010000070.1:0-1290 GCF_905339605.1 Burkholderia sp. BCC1972
CTCGATTGATAAAAAAGGTCGGCTTCTAGCCGGCCTTTTTTCATTTTCAGCGCCCGTCTCGCGGAGCCGGCCACCGGCCCTTAGGCCCTTATGTCGGCCATTCCGATCGATAGCAGAATTAATCGTTTATCAATCGCCCTCCCCGTTGCTACGTTAGCCGCCTTGCTTTCAACGCATCCAACGAGGAGCACGACTCATGACGTCGATGAACCGCCGCGCATTCGCGCGCGCGATGCTGGCCGCAGGCCTCACTGTCGCGGGCGTACGGGCGCACGCGGAGAACGCGCCCGCCACGCTGCGCATCGGTTACCAGAAGTCGTCGACGCTCATCACGCTGCTGAAGACGCGCGGCACGCTCGAGCAGGCGCTGACACCGCTCGGCCTGCTCGTATCGTGGCATGAATTCGCGAGCGGATTGCCGCTTACCGAAGCGCTCAACGTCGGCGCCGTCGATTTCAGCGCCGACGTGGCCGATACGGTTCCGGTCTTCGCGCAGGCCGCGCATGCGCGCTTCGTGTACGTCGCGCAGGAAGCGCCTTCACCGAAAGCGCAGGCGATCGTCGTGAAGCAGGACAGCGCGCTGCACACGCTCGCCGATCTCAAAGGCAAGCGCATCGCGGTCACGAAAGCGGCTGGCAGCCACTACCTGCTGCTTGCCGCACTCGCACGCGCGAAGCTCACGCCCGCCGATGCGGCGATCCACTACCTGACGCCTGCAGACGGCCGTGCCGCATTCGAGCGCGGCAGCGTGGACGCATGGATCACGTGGGATCCCTATGTCGCATCGGTCGACCGAAATCCCGACGTGCGAATTCTGGCCGACGGCGACGGACTCGCGTCGTACCAGCGCTACTACCTCGCGTCGAGCAGTTTCGCCGCCGCGCGACCCGACGTCGTCCAGATCCTGTTCGACCAGTTGTCGCAAGCCGGCACGTGGCTGCGCGACCACCCGCAGGAAGCCGCGAACACGCTCGCGCCGATCTGGGGGCTCGACGCGGTAACGATCGCACGTGCGAATGCGCGACGCAGCTATCTCGTCCGCGCCGTGGTCGCGCAAAACTTCGGCGAACAACAGAAGATCGCCGACACCTTCCTCGCAGCCGGACTGCTGCCCGCTCGCGTCGATACGGGACAGGCTCAGCGCTGGAATTTCACGGCAAGGCGCGCGGAGCCGGTCGGCGCGTGAGTGCCTGCCACGCGCGGGGCGAATATTTTTATCACTTCGGATGAAATTGTGTTGACAGACTCCGCCGACACGCTAGAATAGCGGTCTTCGCACTGCAGCAAGCG
>NZ_CAJPGH010000071.1:0-1239 GCF_905339605.1 Burkholderia sp. BCC1972
GTCGCCGGTCGCCGGTCGCCGGTCGCCGGTCGCCGGTCGCTGGCAGGATACCCGGCTTCCATCATCTTCCCGTGCGAATCCTCATGCGCCTGCTCGCTCTCGCCATTGCCTTCACCGCCTTGACCATACCGGACCGCACATGCGGCCGATCCCGCAGGCGCCTAGTGTCGCTCAAGCATCATTGCTAGATCCGTCAGCGGGCTCGGGAAGACAGCCGCACCACAGGACTCACCAGAACGACTGCAGCGCCCTGTTGCACATGACCAGTTGAAGCAGGCGCTCGATGCCGGCAGCCTGAGCTCGACGCATATCGGCTCGCCCGTAGCGCAGCCGATAAATCAGGATGCGAGCGCCTATGCATGGCTGCTCAACGGGGCGTCCGCCCGCCTCATCGCTGCCGGCGACAGCGTCTCGCCTCGCCAGCCGAATCTGACAATGCGGCGCGCCTGGACGCATTGCAGCCCCGGCTCGGCGACGATATGCGCTCACACCCAGGTGGGCCTAACAAGCTCCGAGCCGCGACCGCGGCAAACGTCCTGCAGTGCCGCGCCAATTGCTGACGACTTCCGCCCGACCGCGCGCACACGTTGCAACTGGCGCTGCGATCGGATCCCCCGCCTTCCGGCGAGCCGGGCACCCAATATCTCGAACGAGCCTGTTGCGGGCGATATCCGGTGGATTAGGCGAAGAACGGCACTTGATAGCGCCACTTCGTGTTACCCGATGCAATTCCGGCGCGGAATTTCTTTGCGCCTCGATCGTTCAGCGCCTTCGACAAGAAACGTCTGGTTCAGGCAAGCGGAACCCGGCATGCCGCTCTCGCGCACGGCGCATCTGGTTGCGAGAAACGCAAAACGCGCCTCGTAGTCGCGGAACGAGTGCCGCAACTTTCGCAGGAGATGCGCTCAGTACGCGCGCCGATGGGAAGAAATGGTTAATTGCCGGACAGCAAGACGCATCGCGTCTGGCCGCGCGGTGTCGCGCAAATCTCTGGCAGGAAATCGCAGCGAATTGGCGGTCGAGCACTCGATCAGAACGGCTGCCGACCGAGAACTGACTACTTCGAACAGTCGGCGGGAGGATACCGGCCTCGGCAACATCCGTTGCCGGTGCTCGGTCACCCCAAATCCCAAATAGTCGGAGTGAATTTACACCGATTGCGCGAATGTGATCTCGGCTCTATTCGACGTCGTCAACGCTTCAGCTCCGGTCGCATTGCGCCTGGCCGACGGCCTGCGT
>NZ_CAJPGH010000072.1:0-1206 GCF_905339605.1 Burkholderia sp. BCC1972
CTAGGGAAACACTGATTAATAGGTGATGGCGCGAGGTGGTCGACGAATGGCCGAATACCGAAGCGAAGCGCCACCTATTCGGAGAAGTTTGACCCGAGGATGCGCTTGATTTCCCGCATTTCTCATACGCTTGACGGACTTCTTCCATGAATCGAGCGCAGCCGGTTTCGCGCGATCACCAGATTCGCCAAGGCGAACAGGCTGAACAGTTGCGCGGTGTTCTTGAGCAACCCCTTGTAGCGCACCTTGCGATGACGGAACAGATTCTTGACGACATGAAACGGATGCTCGACCCGCGCGCGGATTTGCGCCTTGGTTCGCTCGAGCGCGATCATCAAATCCTTCTGCGCACCGTCGGGCATCGCCTTGATTTTTGCTCGCTTGGCCGCCACGCGCCACTTCACCGACTTGCTCTTCATTTCATCGCGCTTGTCCACGCCGATGTAGCCCGCGTCGCCGAACGCTTCTTGCTCGTGACCGTGCAACAGTGCGTGTGCTTGCGAAACATCCGACACGTTGGCGGATGTGCCGACCACGCTGTGAACCAGCCCCGAATCGGCATCGACGCCGATATGCGCCTTCATGCCGAAGTACCACTCGTTGCCTTTCTTCGTTTGATGCATGTCCGGATCGCGACACTTCTCGGCGTTCTTGGTCGACGGCGGCGCTTCGATGATCGTTGCATCGACAAGCGTGCCTTCCTTCATCATCAGCCCGCGTTCGCACAGCGAGATGCCAATCTCGTCGAACAGCTTGCGCGTCAGGTCATGTTCGAGAAGCAGGCGCCGGAACTTCAGCAGCGTGGTCGCGTCCGGCACGTTCTCGACGGCCAAATCGATCCCGGCAAACGCCCGCATCGCGATGCTGTCGTACAGCGCATCCTCCAGCCCTTCGTCCGACAGGCTGTACCACTGCTGCAGGAAGTAGATTCGAAGCATCCGCTCCAGACCGATCGGCGGGCGCCCGCGAGCTCCTTTCGGGTAGTACGGCTCGATTGCCGTCAGCAACCGCGACCACGGCACCAGCTTCTCCATCTCGTCCAGGAAACGCTGACGCCGAGTCACGCGCTTCTTGCCCGCACTTTCCGCTTCCGCAAAGCTCATTTGCCGTTTCATCGTCGTCGGTTCGTTCCGTGAACTATCTTCTACAACGTCCTCGGCTGCGTCGGCGATGACCGCCGAGCCGGATAAATCAGTGTTTCCCTAG
>NZ_CAJPGH010000073.1:0-1175 GCF_905339605.1 Burkholderia sp. BCC1972
CGCTCGACCGCGAGCGCGACACCCATCCCGCCGCCGATGCACAGCGACGCCAGCCCGCGCTTCGCATCGCGCTTGACCATCTCGTGCAGCAGCGTCACCAGGATCCGGCAGCCCGACGCGCCGATCGGATGACCGATCGCGATCGCCCCGCCGTTCACGTTCACCTTCGACGTGTCCCAGCCCATCTGCTTGTGCACCGCCAGCGCCTGCGCCGCGAACGCTTCGTTGATTTCCATCAGGTCCAGGTCGCCCGGCGTCCAGCCCGCGCGCTCCAGGCACCGGCGCGATGCCGGCACCGGACCCATGCCCATCACGCTCGGATCGACGCCCGCGTTCGCATATGCCTTGATCCGCGCGAGCGGCGTCAGGCCGAGCGCCGCCGCCTTCTGCGCCGACATCACCAGCACGGCCGCCGCGCCGTCGTTCAGACCCGACGCGTTCGCCGCCGTCACCGAGCCGTCCTTCGAGAACGCCGGCTTCAGCCCCGACAGCGATTCCGCCGTCACGCCGTGACGCACGAACTCGTCGGTCGCGAACTGCAGCGGCTCGCCCTTGCGTTGCGGGATCGACACCGGCACGATTTCGTCGTTGAAGCGGCCGGCCTTCTGCGCGGCTTCCGCCTTGTTCTGCGACAACGCCGCGAACGCGTCCTGCTCTTCGCGCGTGATCCCGTATTCCTTCGCGACGTTCTCCGCCGTAATGCCCATGTGGTACTGGTTGTACACGTCCCACAGGCCGTCCACGATCATCGTGTCGACCAGCTTCGCGTCGCCCATCCGGAACCCGTCGCGCGAGCCCGGCAGCACGTGCGGCGACGCGCTCATGTTCTCCTGCCCGCCCGCGATCACGATGTCCGCGTCGCCCGCGACGATCGCGTTCGCCGCCAGCATCACGGCCTTCAGGCCCGAGCCGCACACCTTGTTGATCGTCATCCCCGGCACTGCCGTCGGCAGGCCGGCCTTGATCAGCGACTGGCGCGCCGGGTTCTGCCCCGAACCGGCCGTCAGCACCTGGCCCATGATCACTTCGCTCACCTGATCGGGCTTCACGCCCGCACGCTCCAGCACCGCGCGGATCACCGTCGCGCCCAGTTCCGGCGCCGCGACCTTCGCAAGCGAGCCACCGAATTTGCCGACCGCGGTTCGCGCGGCCGATACGATCACTACGTCCGTCAT
>NZ_CAJPGH010000074.1:0-1096 GCF_905339605.1 Burkholderia sp. BCC1972
TGTCGACAGGGAACTCACACCGCTTTGTGCGGTGCTGATACCGACCGCGGCCGAGGTCGACAGGCTCGCCACGTTGCTGTTCGTCGTATTCACGCTGGTCGACAACGAGCCCACGTCTGTCGACTCCTGAGTCGACAGCGCACCGACGGTGCTGTTAGTCGTGGCCAGGCCCGTCGACAGGGAGGTCACACCGCTTTGCGCCGTGCTGATACCGACCGCAGCCGAGGTCGACAGACTTGTCACGTTGCTGTTCGTGACGTTCAGACCCGTCGACAACGAGCTGACGTTGCCGTTGGTCGTATTCAGGCTGGTCGACAATGAGCCCACGTCTGTCGACTCCTGCGTCGACAGCGCACCGAGGGTGCTGTTGGTGGTGTTCAGGCCCGTAGACAGGGAGCTCACGCCGCTTTGCGCGGTGCTGATACCGGCCGCGGCCGACGTCGACAGACTCGCCACGTTGCTGTTGGTGGTATTCACGCTAGTCGACAGCGATCCGACGTCGGTCGATTCCTGGGTCGACAGTGCACCGAGGGTGCTGTTGGTCGTGGTCAGGCTCGTCGACAGGGAGCTCACGCCGCTTTGTGCGGTGCTGATGCCGGCCGCAGCCGAGGTCGACAGGCTTGCCACGTTACTGTTGGTGGTATTCACGCTGGTCGACAGTGATCCGACGTCGGTCGATTCCTGCGTCGACAGTGCACCAAGGGTGCTGTTAGTCGTGGTCAGGCTCGTCGACAGGGAGGTCACGCCGCTTTGCGCCGTGCTGATGCCGGCCGCGGCCGACGTCGACAGGCTCATCACGTTGCTGTTTGTCGTATTCACGCTGGTCGACAACGAGCCCACATCGGTCGACTCCTGAGTCGATAGTGCACCGAGGGAGCTGTTGGTCGTTGTCAGGCTCGTCGACAGGGAGGTCACACCGCTTTGTGCCGTGCTGATGCCAGCCGCAGTCGAGGTCGACAGGCTCGTCACGTTGCTGTTCGTCGTATTCAAGCTGGTCGACAACGATCCGACGTCGGTCGATTCCTGGGTCGACAATGCACCGAGGGTGCTGTTGGTCGTGGTCAGGCTTGTCGACAGGGAGGTCACACCGCTTTGC
>NZ_CAJPGH010000075.1:0-1025 GCF_905339605.1 Burkholderia sp. BCC1972
TCGTTCTTCACGCGCTCGACGATGCCTTCGTCGCGCAGCAGCTTCAGGTTCGCGACCGCGACGGCCGCCGCCACCGGGTGGCCCGAGTACGTGAGGCCGTGATTGAATTCGCCGTTGTCGATGATCGGCCGCGCGACGCGCTCGTGAATGCCGACCGCGCCCATCGGCACGTAGCCCGACGTCAGGCCCTTGGCCATCGTGATCAGGTCCGGCTCGAAGCCGAAGTGCTGGTGCGCGAACCATTCGCCGGTGCGCCCGAACCCGCCGATCACTTCGTCGGCGACCAGCAGGATGTCGTACTTGCGGCAGATCCGCTGGATTTCCGGCCAGTACGTCGACGGCGGGAAGATCACGCCGCCCGCGCCCTGGAACGGCTCGCCGATGAACGCCGCGACGTTCTCCGCACCAAGTTCGAGGATCTTCGCTTCGAGCTGCTGCGCACGCGCGAGGCCGAACGCTTCCGGCGTCTCGCCTGCTTGCGCTTCGCCGAAGAAATACGGCTGGTCGATATGCACGATGTGCTCGACCTTCGACGGCATCTGCTCGTGCATGTAGCCCATCCCGCCGAGCGTGCCGCCGGCGATCGTCGAGCCGTGGTAGCCGTTCTTGCGCGAGATCACGTATTTCTTCTGCGGCTTGCCCTGCACGCGCCAGTACTGGTGCACGAGGCGCAGCACGGTGTCGTTGCCTTCCGAGCCGCTGTTGCAATAGAAGAAGTGGTTGAAGCCGGCCGGCGTCACTTCCGCGAGCATCGCGGAAAGCTCGATCACCGGCGGGTGCGTGGTCTTGAAGAACGTGTTGTAGAACGGCAGTTCCTGCAGCTGGCGATACGCGGCGTCGGCGAGCTCCTTGCGGCCGTAGCCGACGTTCACACACCACAGGCCGGCCATCCCGTCGATCACCTTGTTGCCGTCCGAGTCCCACAGGTAGACGCCGTCGGCCTTGACGATCACGCGGCTGCCGGCGCGGTTCAGCGCGCCCATGTCCGAGAACGGGTGGATGTGGTGCGCGGCGTCGAGCGCGCG
>NZ_CAJPGH010000076.1:0-1018 GCF_905339605.1 Burkholderia sp. BCC1972
ACGCGCACATGGATTACTACGACAAGGCGGTGATGATCGGCACCGTGCCGGCGCTCGTCGCGCTCGGCTGGCGCTGGAAGCCCGCGCGGCTGATGATGGCGTCGATCGCCGTGCTGTCGCTGCTGTCGATCCAGATCTACCAGGGCGATCTCGCCCGCGCCGATTCGGCATTCTTCCTCAAGTACTTCCTGTCGAGCCAGTCGGCGATCCTGTGGATGAGCGCGTTGTTCGTGCTCGCGACGATCTTCTACTGGATCGGCCTGCTCGCCCGCTCGGAAACGGGCGCCGCGATCGGCCAGAAGCTCACGTGGGTCGCCGTGCTGATGGGCTTCACGGGGCTGATGGTGCGCTGGTACGAGTCCTACCTGATCGGTGCGGATGTCGGTCACATCCCCGTGTCGAACCTCTATGAAGTGTTCGTCCTGTTCAGCCTGATCACCGCGCTGCTGTACCTGTATTACGAAGGCCACTACGGCACGCGTTCGCTCGGCGCGTTCGTGCTGCTGGTGATCAGTGCGGCTGTCGGCTTCCTGATGTGGTACTCGGTCGCGCGCGACGCGCAGCAGATCCAGCCGCTCGTGCCGGCGCTGCAGAGCTGGTGGATGAAGATCCACGTGCCGGCGAACTTCATCGGCTACGGCAGCTTCGCGCTGTCGGCGATGGTGTCGGTCGCGTACCTGATGAAGGAGCGCGGCGTGCTCGCCGATCGCCTGCCGACGCTCGAAGTGCTCGACGACGTGATGTACAAGTCGATCGCGGTCGGTTTCGCGTTCTTCACGATCGCGACGATCCTCGGCGCGCTGTGGGCGGCCGAAGCGTGGGGCGGCTACTGGAGCTGGGACCCGAAGGAGACCTGGGCGCTGATCGTGTGGCTGAACTACGCGGCGTGGCTGCACATGCGGTTGATGAAGGGGCTGCGCGGCGCGGTCGCCGCGTGGTGGGCGCTCACGGGCCTGCTGGTCACGACGTTCGCGTTCCTCGGCGTCAACATGTTCCTGTCCGGGCTGCACAGCTACGG
>NZ_CAJPGH010000077.1:0-978 GCF_905339605.1 Burkholderia sp. BCC1972
GTACGCGCACCTCGTGAAGATGGACCTGACGCTGCTCGAAGCCGCGTACGACCTGGGCGCGAAGCCGTGGGTCGCGTTCACGCGCATCACGCTGCCGCTTTCGAAGAACGGGATCATCGCCGGCAGCCTGCTGGTGTTCATTCCGGCGGTGGGCGAGTACGTGATTCCGGAGCTGCTCGGCGGCGCCGACACGCTGATGATCGGCCGCGTGATGTGGGATGAGTTCTTCAACAACATGGACTGGCCGATGGCGTCGGCGGTGACGGTCGCGATGGTGCTGCTGTTGCTGGTGCCGATGGCGCTGTTCCAGTACTACCAGGTCAAGGAACTGGAGGAAGCGAAATGATCAAGCCGAGCAAACCGCTGTCGACGGGCGTCCTCGCCTTCGGCTTCCTGTTCCTGTACATCCCGATCATCAGTCTCGTCGTGTACTCGTTCAACGAGTCGAAGCTGGTGACGGTGTGGTCGGGCTTCTCGCTGAAGTGGTACGCGGCGCTGCTGGAGGATGACGAGCTGCTGACGGCCGCGTGGCTGTCGCTGAAGATCGGCCTCTTGACGGCGACGGCGTCGGTCGTGATCGGCACGTGGGCGGGCTTCGTGCTCGCGCGCTTCGGCCGCTTCAAGGGCTTCACGCTGTACACGGGGATGATCAACGCGCCGCTGGTGATTCCGGAAGTGATCCAGGGCATCTCGCTGCTGCTGCTGTTCGTGGCGCTGGAGCAGATGTTCGGCTGGCCGAAGGGGCGCGGGATGGTGACGATCTGGATCGGTCACGTGATGCTGTGCGTGTCGTACGTGGCGATCATCGTGCAGTCGCGCGTGAAGGAGATGAACAAGTCGCTGGAGGAGGCTGCGCTGGATCTGGGTGCGACGCCGCTGAAGGTGTTCTTCGTGGTGACGCTGCCGCTGATCTCGCAGGCGCTGCTGTCGGGGTGGCTGCTGTCGTTCACGCTGTCGATCGACGACCTGGTGCTGTCT
>NZ_CAJPGH010000078.1:0-940 GCF_905339605.1 Burkholderia sp. BCC1972
TGATGTCGAAGATCCGTGGGGACGTAGCGGGCATTGCGTGGCGGATGCCTACGTACTGGCGAATGCGCCGTATAGCCTTGCGCGCGCAGACGGCCCCAATCCATCCGATACGTTCATGGATACCTGGTCGCAACGCGCGACCAGGGACGGCAGCGGTCGTCGCGGACGGCAGACCTACGCCGCCCGCACGAAAACGTTCGGCAAGTTTCTGTCGATCATCGGCACGCGCAAAGCCTACGAACTGCCCGCCGGCAAGGTCGATGAAGATATGGCCAACGAACGGGTATCGCCGACCAGCAAGCGGTCCTATGCGGCGCAAGAGGATCGGGCTCGCCACGGCCTGAACAAATCGACATATGGTCGCGTCACCGCGTATTGCTGTCCACACGACCAGGTGATTTCGGCGGTCACGGTTCAAGGCATCGGCTGGCGCGGCATCGACGAGAACGAGCTGAACGATATCAGCGTCCCCGGCGTGCTGACGCAGCGCGTCTTTGCCTCCGGCTTCCAGGTTGGCGTGCAGAAGCGCTATCGGTATTGGGAAGATGACTGGCGGCATGGCAAAAAGGGGACGACGTCGGGATTCTGGTATCCGCCTTCGCCACCTGCCAAGTTCAATCTCATCGGTGCGCTCAAGGGAAACGAGTCCGTGTTCGGGGTGGCGGCCACGCTTGCATCCGCGCCGATCATGTTTATCGTGACCCAGATCAGCTCGGCATTGAATATGTTCCGCGTGAACGCCATTCCGCCGAAAGGCTGGACCGTGGTGGCGGACGCGCCGGCACTCGACGAACCGTTCCCGCCGAAGGCGTTGCGGTTCGGCAAGCCCATCGAAACGAAGGACGGCAATGCGAAAAGCGACTTCAACGAAGGCAACGATCCGCCAGCCGCGTGGCGAGACGCAAGCAAGACAGACGCCGACAAGCGCGCTGATGATCCC
>NZ_CAJPGH010000079.1:0-940 GCF_905339605.1 Burkholderia sp. BCC1972
AGGATCGTCCGCGCGCTTGTCTGCCTCGCTCTTGCTTGCGTCGCGCCATGCGGCAGGCGGATCGTTGCCTTCGTTGAAGTCGCTCTTCGCATTGCCGTCCGTCGTTTCGATGGGCTTGCCGAACCGCAACGCTTGCGGCGGGAACGGTTCGTCGAGTGCCGGCGCGTCCGCCACCACGCTCCAGCCCTTCGGCGGATTGGCATTCACGCGGAACATGTTCAACGCCGAGCTGAACCCGGTCACGACGAACATCAGCGGCGCGGTTGCAAGCGTAGCCGCCACGCCCCAGACACTTTCGTTCCCTTTGAGTGCGCCGATGAGATTGAACTTGGCCGGCGGCGAAGGCGGATACCAGAATCCCGACGTCTTTCCCTTTTGCCGATACCGCCAGTCGTCTTCCCGATACCGATAGCGCTCCTGCACGCCAACCTGGAAACCAGAGGCAAAGACGCGCTGCGTCAGCACGCCGGGGACGCTGATATCGTTCAGCTCGTTCTCGTCGATGCCACGCCAGCCGATGCCTTGAACCGTGACCGCCGAAATCACCTGGTCGTGTGGACAGCAATACGCGGTGACGCGATCATATGTCGATTCGTTCAGGCCGTGGCGAGCCCGATCCTCTTGTGCCGCATAGGACCGCTTGCTGGTCGGCGATACTCGTTCGTTGGCCATATCTTCATCGATCTTGCCGGCGGGCAGTTCGTAGGCTTTGCGCGTGCCGATGATCGACAGAAACTTGCCGAACGTTTTCGTACGGGCGGCGTAGGTCTGCCGTCCGCGACGGCCGCCACCGTCCCTGGTCGCGCGTTGCGACCAGGTATCCATGAACGTATCGGATGGATTGGGGCCGTCTGCGCGCGCAAGGCTGTACGGCGCATTCGCCAGTACGTAGGCATCCGCCACGCAATGCCCGCTACGTCCCCACGGATCTTCGACATCG
>NZ_CAJPGH010000080.1:0-798 GCF_905339605.1 Burkholderia sp. BCC1972
CCATCACCGGTGACAGGTAAAGCTTCTGGCCTTTCACGTTGAATTCCGTGACGTCGGTCACCCATTTCTGGTTGAGGCGTTCCGCCTTGAACTGCCGGTTGAGCAAGTTCGGCGCGACACAACCCACCATTCCCCGCCAGGAACGGTACTTCTTCGCTCGCACCAGCGACTTCAAGCCGAGTTGAAGCATCAGGCGCCGGACCAGCTTGTGGTTGACCGGTGTCCCCGCTTGCCGGATGACCGCCGTGATGCGCCGGTAGCCATAACGGCCCCGGTGACATTCATAGATCGTCCGGATGCGCTGCTTGAGTGCGGCGTAGCGATCCCCGGCCAGAAGCATCTTTTGCTGATAGTAAAAGGTACTACGCGCCAATCCCGCCACGTTCAGTAGGATCGACAGGGGATGGTGCTGCCTCAATTCGAGCACTACTTGCGCTTTGCGCGTCGTGTCTGACGTTGCTCCGCCCGAATCAAGGCATCGAGTTTTTTTAGGTAGGCTACCTCCGCGCGCAGGTACTCAACTTCCTTGAGCAATTGCTCTCGGGTGCGAGTATCCGGTTCGGATTCTGGCGGCGCAGGTTCGGGAAGCGGCGAAGTCGACATCTTGGGGCGGCGTCCCTTCGGACGTAGTAGGAGGGCGGCGAAACCACCCTCATGATACTGGCGTTCCCAACGGGCGATGGCTCCTGCATCACGAATGTCCAGCAGCGCTTGCATGTGCGTGCGGGATAGATTCTCCCGCTGCATGCGTTCCAGCGCCTCCAGCTTGAACTGTGCGCTGTACTTCACGTGCCCTTT
>NZ_CAJPGH010000081.1:0-780 GCF_905339605.1 Burkholderia sp. BCC1972
TATATGAACGCCTCCCGTTTGCGAAGGGTTTTCGTGTGCTCTGACTGCGACAGGATGGGTTGCAGCTTTATATCCGGGCTTGTTGCAGCCTGATACGCTGCGGCCCACCATGAAATCCGCTGACCCGCACCTCATTTACTTAGCGAGCTAGAAGCTCGAGGGGCTATTCAGGTTTGGCGGGTCCCGGTCCGACCTGTCTTGTCATTACTTACGATTGCCAGCGCAACCTTTCGACGTATCACCCTGTAAAAGTTGATCTTCCTGCTACGCAACGCCGTTCGGTCAAACCGGCTTCGCGCTCACGTAGCCCTTTTCGTACGGCCTGTCATGCGCCAGAATCGCCCAGATCGTGCGGGCTATCCTGTTCGCCTGTGCCACGATCGCCACATTCAGCGGTCGCCGCTTCCTGATCCCTTCAGCCCACGGCCCTGGTTCCTTCGTAAGGCACAGCACTGCCCGGGCACCATGAATTAGCAGCTTGCGCAGATACGTGTCGCCGCGCTTGCTGATTCCCAGCAACTGGACTTTGCCGCCCGAGCCCGTTTGCTTGGGCACCAGTCCGATCCAGGCTGCGAATTCGCGCCCGGACCGAAACGTCTTCGCATCGCCCATCGTCGCGACGGCCGCCGTCGCCGTCAGGAGACCTACGCCCGGTATCGCCGCGATCGCCTTGCATGCCTTGTCCTCTCTCATCCACATCTGTAAGCGCCGTTCGATGCTGGCAATCTGCTTATCCAGCTCCGCCAGCCCGTTCCACTGCTCGCGCAGCGTATCGATCAG
>NZ_CAJPGH010000082.1:0-744 GCF_905339605.1 Burkholderia sp. BCC1972
CGACTGGCCCGTGAGCGCGGCGCTCGGGAACGCCGACAGGAACAGCACCGTCTGCGCGACGTCCTGCACCGTCGTGAACACGCCGTCGACCGTGTTGCCGAGCATCACTTTCTTGATCACTTCCTCTTCGCTGATGCCGAGCTCCTTCGCCTGCTCCGGAATCTGCTTGTCGACCAGCGGCGTGCGCACGAAGCCCGGACACACGACGTGCGAGCGCACGTTGTGTTTCGCGCCTTCCTTCGCCAGCACGCGGGCGAGGCCGAGCAGGCCGTGCTTGGCCGTCACGTATGCCGACTTCAGCGGCGACGCTTCATGCGAGTGCACCGAACCCATGTAGATCACGACGCCGCCGCGATCGTCCTTGTACATGTGCTTGAGCGCGGCCTTCGTCGTCAGGAATGCGCCGTCGACGTGGATCGCCTGCATCTTCTTCCAGTCGGAGAACGAATAGTTCTCGATCGGGTTGACGATCTGGATGCCGGCGTTCGACACGAGGATGTCGACCGAGCCGAATGCTTCGGCAACCTTGTCGATGCCGCTGTTCACGGCTTCCTCGTTCGTCACGTCCATCGCGACGCCGATCGCCTTGCCGCCTGCCTTGTTGATCTCGTCGGCGACCGCGTTCGCGCCGTCCTGGTTCAGGTCGGCGATCGCGACCGCCGCGCCCGCCTTGGCGAGCTCGAGTGCGATTTCCTTGCCGATGCCGCTCGCGGCGCCCGTGACGACTGCGGTCTTGCCATTCAG
>NZ_CAJPGH010000083.1:0-708 GCF_905339605.1 Burkholderia sp. BCC1972
GCACGTCGGCGGCTTCAACCTGTCGCAGACGCATACGCTGTTCGGCTTCCAGCTGCCGTCGGTCTACATGTACTACTACCTGTTCGTGCTCTGCTCGCTGCTGGTGATCTGGGTGTGTACGCGTCTGCAGCACTCGCGTATCGGCCGTGCCTGGGCAGCGATCCGCGAAGACGAGATCGCCGCGAAGGCGATGGGCATCAACACCCGTAACGTGAAGCTGCTCGCGTTCGCGATGGGCGCGTCGTTCGGCGGCCTGTCGGGCTCGATGTTCGGTGCGTTCCAGGGCTTCGTGTCGCCCGAGTCGTTCACGTTCTGGGAATCGATCGTCGTGCTCGCCTGCGTGGTGCTCGGCGGCATGGGCCACATCCCGGGCGTGATCCTGGGCGCGGTGCTGCTCGCGATCTTCCCGGAATTCCTGCGTTCGACGATGAGCCCGCTGCAGCACGCGCTGTTCGGTCATGACATCGTCGATACGGAAGTGATCCGTCAGGCGCTGTACGGCCTCGCGATGGTGATCATCATGCTGTACCGCTCGGAAGGCCTGTGGCCCGCGCCGAAGCATGAGGACAAGATCGCGAAACTGGCGAAGCGCAACAGCAAGAAGCCGGTGCGCGCTTAACCTACGGACAAGGGGATACACACATGAGCGACAAGCAAATCCGACTGTCCGTCTCGGGCGTGAACAAGCGCTTCGGCGGGCTGCAGGCG
>NZ_CAJPGH010000084.1:0-708 GCF_905339605.1 Burkholderia sp. BCC1972
ACATGTCGGCGGCTTCAACCTGTCGCAGACGCACTCGCTGTTCGGCCTGCAGCTGCCGTCGGTGTACATGTACTACTACCTGTTCGTGCTGTGCTCGCTGCTGGTGATCTGGACGTGTACGCGCCTGCAGCATTCGCGCATCGGCCGCGCATGGGCGGCGATCCGCGAGGACGAGATCGCGGCAAAGGCGATGGGCATCAACACCCGTAACGTGAAGCTGCTCGCGTTCGCGATGGGCGCGTCGTTCGGCGGCCTGTCGGGCGCGATGTTCGGTTCGTTCCAGGGCTTCGTGTCGCCGGAATCGTTCACGTTCTGGGAATCGATCGTCGTGCTGGCGTGCGTGGTGCTCGGCGGCATGGGCCACATCCCGGGCGTGATCCTGGGTGCGGTGCTGCTCGCGATCTTCCCGGAATTCCTGCGCTCGACGATGAGCCCGCTGCAGCACGCGCTGTTCGGTCACGACATCGTCGATACGGAAGTGATCCGTCAGGCGCTGTACGGCCTCGCGATGGTGATCATCATGCTGTATCGCTCGGAAGGCCTGTGGCCCGCGCCGAAGCATGAGGACAAGATCGCGAAACTGGCGAAGCGCAACAGCAAGAAGCCGGTGCGCGCTTAACCAACGGACAAGGGGATACACACATGAGCGACAAGCAAATCCGACTGTCCGTCTCGGGCGTGAACAAACGCTTCGGCGGGCTGCAGGCA
>NZ_CAJPGH010000085.1:0-655 GCF_905339605.1 Burkholderia sp. BCC1972
AGCGGCATCACCATGAACGGCAGGTACGAATAGACCATCCCGATGTAGACGCCCGCGTCGCTGTGATAGAGCCGCAGCGGCGTGTGGATGATGCCGAGCGCGATCAGCGTGTGGTTCAGCAGGCCGTCGTCCTTCAGGATGCCGATCCATGCGTACACGCGGATCAGGAACGAGGTCCAGAACGGCAGCATCACGGCCATCATCAGCACGTTGCGGCGGTTCGGCTCCGAGCGCGCGATGTAGTACGCCATCGGATAGCCGATCAACAGGCACAGCACGGTCGACACGGCGGCCATCTTCAGCGAGCTGAGGTAGGTCGCGACATACAGGTCGTCCTGCAGCAGGAACGCATAGTGCGACAGCTGCAGCGCGAAGTGCACGACGCCGTCCTTGAACTCGACGAGCGACGTGTACGGCGGGATGCCCATCACCTGGTCGGCGAAGCTGATCTTCAGCACCAGCACGAACGGCAGCGCGAAGAACACCGCGAGCCACAGGAACGGCACGCCGATCGCGACGCTGCGGCCCGACGGCAAGAAGCGCGCCAGCGCGGCGAAGCGGCCCGGGCGGGCGCGGCCCGCGCCGGCGCTTGCGGCGCCGGTCGACACCGGCGTGGAGGGCGTGGAAGCAGAGGTTCTCATCGCGTCGCCCTCAT
>NZ_CAJPGH010000086.1:0-622 GCF_905339605.1 Burkholderia sp. BCC1972
CGCGCGTTCCGATTTCGGATTCGAGAAGAAATCGTCCTTGCGGTCGTCCTCGACGATCGCGCCCTTGTCCATGAAGATCACGCGATGCGCGACCTTCTTCGCGAAGCCCATCTCGTGCGTGACGACCATCATCGTCATCCCTTCCTGCGCGAGTTCGACCATCACGTCGAGCACTTCGTTGATCATCTCGGGATCGAGCGCGGACGTCGGCTCGTCGAACAGCATCGCGACCGGGTCCATCGACAGCGCGCGCGCGATCGCGACACGCTGCTGCTGGCCGCCCGACAACTGGCCCGGAAACTTGTGCGCGTGCGCCTTCAGGCCGACGCGGTCGAGCAGCTTCATGCCCTTCTCGTTCGCCTCGTCCTTGCCGCGGCCGAGCACCTTGACCTGCGCGAGCGTCAGGTTCTCGGTGATCGACAGGTGCGGGAACAGCTCGAAATGCTGGAACACCATCCCGACCTTCGAGCGCAGCTTCGACAGGTTCGTCTTCTTGTCGCCGACCGACTGGCCGTTCACGAGAATCTCGCCCTGCTGGAACGGCTCGAGGCCGTTGACGGTCTTGATCAGCGTCGACTTGCCCGAGCCCGACGGGCCGCACACGACGACCACTTCGCCTTTC
>NZ_CAJPGH010000087.1:0-550 GCF_905339605.1 Burkholderia sp. BCC1972
GTCAGCACCGACAGGTAGCTGTCGACGCCGTTCTTGTAGCGCAGGTCCGACAGGTCGAAACGTCGCTGCTGCGCATGCTCGTTGCGCTCCAGCGCCGCGATCTGCTGGTCGTACGTGCCGCGTGCGGCCAGACCATCCGCCACTTCGCGGAATGCCGACTGAATCGCCTTCTCGTAGTTGGCGATCTCGATGCGCTTCTGCACATGCGCGAGGTTCAGGTTCGCAATGTTCTGGCCACCTTCGAAGATCGGCATCGTGATCTGCGGCGCGAACGACCATGCGGCCGTGCCGGCCTTGAACAGCCCGCCGAGCGTCGGGCTGCCGGTGCCGAACGCACCCGTCAGCGAGATCTTCGGGAAGAACGCCGCACGGGCCGCACCGATGTTCGCGTTCGCGGCCAGCAGCGTCTGCTCGGCCTGCATCACGTCGGGGCGACGCGTCAGCAGATCCGACGGCAGGCCTGCCGGCACGTCCGTCAGCAGGTTCTGCGCGTCGAGCGGCATGCCCGCCGGCAGATCGTCCGGCAGCGGCTCGCCGATCAGCAGCACCA
>NZ_CAJPGH010000088.1:0-507 GCF_905339605.1 Burkholderia sp. BCC1972
TGTCGCGCAGATCTCGGACATCACGGCGGTCGATTCGGCCGACACGTTCGAGCGCCCGATCTACGCGGGCAACGCGATCGCAACGGTGCAGTCGAGCGACCCGATCAAGGTCATCACGGTGCGTGCAACGGGTTTCGATCCGGTCGCAGCGGAAGGCGGCAGCGCATCGGTCGACAAGATCGAAGCAGCGGCAGACGCCGGCAAGTCGCAGTTCGTGAGCCGTGAAGTGACGAAGCTGGACCGTCCGGAACTGACGAGCGCGAGCATCATCGTGTCGGGCGGCCGTGGCCTGGGCAGCGGCGAGAACTACACGAAGGTGCTGGAGCCGCTGGCCGACAAGCTGTCGGCAGCACTCGGCGCATCGCGCGCGGCAGTCGACGCCGGCTACGTGCCGAACGACTACCAGGTCGGCCAGACCGGCAAGATCGTCGCGCCGCAGCTGTACATCGCGGTCGGCATCTCGGGTGCGATCCAGCATCTGGCCGGCATGAAGGATTCGAAGGTGAT
>NZ_CAJPGH010000089.1:0-490 GCF_905339605.1 Burkholderia sp. BCC1972
CGAGCTGTTCGCCGAGGACAGACCGGTCGAGGTCGAAGTCGACAGCGAATCGATCGAACTGTTAGCCGACGACAAGCCGGTCGAGGTCGACGTGGACAGCGACGTGATCGAGCTGTTGGCCGAGGACAGACCCGTCGAAGTCGACGTGGACAGGGACGTAATGGAGCTGTTCGCCGAGGAGAGGCCCGTCGACGTTGAAGTCGACAGGGAGCCGATCGAGCTGTTAGCCGACGACAAGCCCGTCGAAGTCGAGGTCGACAGGGACGTGATCGAGCTATTCGCCGACGACAGGCCGGTCGACGTCGAGGTGGACAGCGACGTGATCGAGCTGTTGGCCGAGGACAGACCCGTCGAAGTCGACGTGGACAGGGAAGTGATCGAGCTATTCGCGGACGACAGACCCGTCGAAGTCGAAGTCGACAGCGAGGTGATCGAGCTGTTCGCGGACGAGAGGCCCGTCGAGGTCGAGGTCGACAGCGAATCGATCGAA
>NZ_CAJPGH010000090.1:0-473 GCF_905339605.1 Burkholderia sp. BCC1972
GTTCAAGCTGGACGGCACGGAATACAAGCCGACCGCAGTGCACCAGGTCGCGAAGACGGGCATCGCGCGCACGTTCCAGAACATCCGCCTGTTCGGCGGGATGACGGCACTGGAGAACGTGATGGTGGGCCGCCACGTGCGGACCAAGCACGGCCTGCTGGGCGCGGTGTTCCAGACGCCGGCCGAGCGCCAGGAAGAGCGCGAGATCAAGGAACGCGCGATCGAGCTGCTCGAGTACGTCGGCGTGCTGCAGTACGCGGACTACACGTCGCGCAACCTGTCGTACGGCCACCAGCGCCGGCTGGAAATCGCGCGCGCGCTGGCGACCGACCCGAAGCTGCTCGCGCTCGATGAGCCGGCGGCCGGGATGAACGCGACCGAGAAGGTCGAACTCACGCGCCTGCTCGACAAGATCCGCTCGGACGGCCGCACGATTCTGCTGATCGAGCACGACGTGAAGCTCGTGATGGGAT
>NZ_CAJPGH010000091.1:0-473 GCF_905339605.1 Burkholderia sp. BCC1972
GCCCCATCACGAGCTTCACGTCGTGCTCGATCAGGAGAATCGTGCGGCCGTCCGAGCGGATCTTGTCGAGCAGGCGCGTGAGTTCGACCTTCTCGGTCGCGTTCATCCCGGCCGCCGGCTCGTCGAGCGCGAGCAGCTTCGGGTCGGTCGCCAGCGCGCGCGCAATCTCGAGACGGCGCTGGTGGCCGTACGACAGGTTGCGCGACGTGTAGTCCGCGTACTGCAGCACGCCCACGTATTCGAGCAGCTCGATCGCGCGTTCCTTGATCTCGCGCTCTTCCTGGCGTTCGGCCGGCGTCTGGAACACCGCGCCGAGCAGCCCGTGCTTGGTGCGCACGTGGCGGCCCACCATCACGTTCTCGAGTGCCGTCATCCCGCCGAACAGGCGGATGTTCTGGAACGTGCGCGCGATGCCGGCCTTGGCCACCTGGTGCACGGCCGTCGGCGTGTAGTTCGTGCCGTCCAGCTTGAAG
>NZ_CAJPGH010000092.1:0-452 GCF_905339605.1 Burkholderia sp. BCC1972
AGGGTTGTTCCCGACGCTCGACGGTACGGGCACGGGCGACATCCAGCGTTTCCCGGCCGGTGTATCGCAGACGGGCCGGCCGTTGATCTCGCGCACCTACAACGTCGGGCTGTCGGCGTCGTGGGAGCTCGACCTGTTCGGCCGCGTGCAGAGCCTGAAGGATCAAGCGCTCGCGCAGTACCTGTCGACGTCGTATGCGCGGCAGGCGTCGGAGATCTCGCTGGTGTCGCAGGTGGCCGATCAATACCTGACGCTGCTGTCGACCGACGACCTGCTGAAGGTCACGGAGGACACGCTGAAGTCCGCTCAGGCGTCGTACGACCTGACCAAGCTGCAGTTCGACAACGGTACGGGCTCCGAGCTCGAACTGCGCCAGGCGCAGACGGTGGTCGAGACGGCGCTCGCGAACCAGCAGGCGCAGGCCCGTGCGCGTGCGCAGGCGCTGAACGCAC
>NZ_CAJPGH010000093.1:0-452 GCF_905339605.1 Burkholderia sp. BCC1972
GGGGCTGTTCCCGACGCTCGACGGTACGGGCACGGGCAACATCCAGCGCGTGCCGCAGGGCCTTTCGCAAACCGGTGCGCCGTACATCTCGCGCGCCTACAACGTCGGGCTGTCCGCATCGTGGGAGCTCGACCTGTTCGGCCGCGTGCAGAGCCTGAAGGACCAGGCGCTCGCGCAGTACCTGTCGACGTCGTACGCACGGCAGGCGTCGGAGATCTCGCTGGTGTCGCAGGTGGCCGATCAATACCTGACGCTGCTGTCGACCGATGACCTGCTGAAGGTCACGGAGGACACGCTGAAGTCCGCTCAGGCGCAGTACGACCTGACGAAGCTGCGCTTCGACAACGGCACGGGCTCCGAACTCGAGTTGCGCCAGGCGCAGACGGTGGTCGAACAGGCGCTGTCGAACCAGCAGGCGCAGGCGCGTGCGCGTGCGCAGGCGCTGAACGCAA
>NZ_CAJPGH010000094.1:0-446 GCF_905339605.1 Burkholderia sp. BCC1972
ACTTGTATAACGGCGAAATCATCGCCTGGCACAGTGCTACCCGAGCGAGCTTCGATTTGATCAGCAGCATGCTCAAGAAGGCCTTCTCAAGGCTGACGCGCGGCGAACGTCCGTTGCTGCATTCCGATCAGGGCTGGCAGTATCAGATGCCAGCCTATCGTCGCTTGCTGGATCAGCGCGCCGTTCGCCAGAGCATGTCACGCAAAGGCAACTGCCTGGACAACGCCGCCATAGAGAGCTTCTTTGGTACCCTCAAGGCCGAGTTCTTCCACCTGAACGAGTTCGACAGCGTCGAACAATTGCAGGCCGGAATCCAGCAGTACATCCATTACTACAACCACGAACGTATCCGGCTGAAGCTAAAAGGGCTGAGTCCTGTTCAATACAGAACCCAGCCCCGGCTGGCCTAGCATTCCTGAACCGTCCAACTTCTGGGGTTCAGTTCA
>NZ_CAJPGH010000095.1:0-427 GCF_905339605.1 Burkholderia sp. BCC1972
CGGCCGGCGGCAACTACTGGGTCCGCGTGCTCGACTTCGCGATGCTGTACGTGATGCTCGCGCTCGGCCTGAACGTGGTGGTCGGCTTCGCCGGCCTGCTCGACCTCGGCTACATCGCGTTCTACGCGGTGGGCGCGTACACCGCGGCGCTGCTGTCTTCGCCGCACCTGAGCTCGCAGTTCGAGTGGATCGCGGCCCTCGCGCCCGGCGGATTGCACATCCCGTTCCTGATCATCGTGCCGATCGCGATGGCGCTGGCGGCGACCTTCGGGATCCTGCTCGGCGCACCGACGCTGCGCCTGCGCGGCGACTACCTGGCGATCGTGACGCTCGGCTTCGGTGAAATCGTCCGGATCTTCATGAACAACCTCGACCGTCCGGTGAACATCACCAACGGCCCGAAGGGGATCACGGGCATCGATCCGGT
>NZ_CAJPGH010000096.1:0-415 GCF_905339605.1 Burkholderia sp. BCC1972
GGTGCTGTTGGTCGTGGTCAGGCTTGTCGACAGCGAGCTGACGCCGCTTTGTGCCGTGCTGATGCCGGCCGCAGCGGAAGTCGACAGGCTCGCCACGTTACTGTTCGTGGTGTTCAGGCCCGTCGATAGGGAGGTCACGCCGCTTTGCGCCGTGCTGATGCCGACCGCAGCCGAAGTTGACAGACTCGCCACGTTGCTGCTGGTGGTATTCACGCTGGTCGACAACGAGCCCACATCGGTCGACTCCTGGGCCGACAGCGCACCGAGGGTACTGTTGGTCGTGTTCAGGCCCGTCGACAGGGAGGTCACACCGCTTTGCGCCGAGCTGATACCGGCCGCAGCCGACGTCGACAGGCTCGCCACGTTGCTGTTCGTGGTGTTCAGGCCAGTCGACAACGAGGTCACGCCGCTTTGC
>NZ_CAJPGH010000097.1:0-406 GCF_905339605.1 Burkholderia sp. BCC1972
ATAAAGCAACGGGGGCAGCCGCGGGGAGACCACCATCGCGCGCCACGCCGGGGGGCTTATCGAAGTTCGCACGGACACATAAGCCGAACAACGACTCTAATCGATCGACAACGACATGAAGACCAACCTTTCCCATCGTCTCACTCAAGGTGCGCTGGTTGCAGCGCTGTGCGCGTCCGTCGCGGGTTGCGGCGGCGTGGTGACGCCCGGCGGCCAGAACGCCGGCGTGACGGGTGCCGCGGCAGGCGGCGCGAGCGCTGGTGCCGATTCGGGGCTGCAGCGCTGCGCGTCGCCGCTCGGCACGATCGCCGTCGACGACGGCCGTAACGCCGACTGGTGGGGCCCGTTCGGCAGCGCGACCAAGATGACGACGATCGATCCGCTGCTGCGCCTGGCGGTCCAGCAA
>NZ_CAJPGH010000098.1:0-406 GCF_905339605.1 Burkholderia sp. BCC1972
CTGCTGGACCGCCAGGCGCAGCAGCGGATCGATCGTCGTCATCTTGGTCGCGCTGCCGAACGGGCCCCACCAGTCGGCGTTGCGGCCGTCGTCGACGGCGATCGTGCCGAGCGGCGACGCGCAGCGCTGCAGCCCCGAATCGGCGCCGGCGCTCGCACCGCCTGCCGCGGCACCCGTCACGCCGGCGTTCTGGCCGCCGGGCGTCACCACGCCGCCGCACCCCGCGACGGACGCACCAAGCGCTGCAACCAGCGCACCTTGAGTGAGACGTTGGGAAAGGTTGGTCTTCATGTCGTTGTCGATCGATTAGAGTCGTTGTCCGGCTTATGTGTCCGTGCGAACTTCGATAAGCCCCCCGGCGTGGCGCGCGATGGTGGTCTCCCCGCGGCTGCCCCCGTTGCTTTGC
>NZ_CAJPGH010000099.1:0-367 GCF_905339605.1 Burkholderia sp. BCC1972
ACTCGTGACGCTGATCGGCGCGAACGGCGCGGGCAAGACCACGACGATGAAGGCGATCACGGGCCTGAAGCCGTACTCGGCGGGTGACATCGAGTACGAAGGCAAGTCGATCAAGGGCATCCCGTCGCACGAGTTGCTCAAGCGCGGCCTCGCGATGGTGCCGGAAGGCCGCGGGATCTTCGCGCGGATGTCGATCATCGAGAACATGCAGATGGGCGCGTACCTGCGCAACGACAACGAGCAGATCAAGAAGGACGTCGACCGGATGTTCGGCTTCTTCCCGCGCCTGAAGGAGCGTGCGACGCAGCTCGCGGGCACGCTGTCGGGCGGCGAGCAGCAGATGCTGGCGATGTCGCGCGCGATCCTC
>NZ_CAJPGH010000100.1:0-367 GCF_905339605.1 Burkholderia sp. BCC1972
CAGGATCGCGCGCGACATCGCCAGCATCTGCTGCTCGCCGCCCGACAGCGTGCCCGCGAGCTGCGTCGCACGCTCCTTCAGCCGCGGGAAGAAGCCGAACATCCGGTCGACGTCCTGCTTGATCTGCTCCTTGTCGTTGCGCAGGTACGCGCCCATCTGCATGTTCTCGATGATCGACATCCGCGCGAAGATCCCGCGACCTTCCGGCACCATCGCGAGGCCGCGCTTGAGCAACTCGTGCGACGGCACGCCCTTGATCGACTTGCCGTCGTACTCGATGTCGCCCGCCGAATACGGCTTGAGACCCGTGATCGCTTTCATCGTCGTGGTCTTGCCCGCGCCGTTCGCGCCGATCAGCGTCACCAGC
>NZ_CAJPGH010000101.1:0-353 GCF_905339605.1 Burkholderia sp. BCC1972
TGCGTCAGCACGACGCCGCTGGCCGGCGACCACGACACGAACACGTCGTCGTTCCACGCCGGTGCGTTGTCGTTCATCAGGTGCGAGCTCGACAGGTTCGACACGACCGTCTTGCCGCTCGGCAAGCGCACGTGGTACAGCGAGTAGCTGCCCATGTACGCGATGTCGGTCACGACGCCGCGCGCCCAGTTGTGCTTCGAGCCGGGTTTCTCGCGCGACACGTGGATGCGCTCCGGGCGCACCGAGATGCCGACCGGCATCCCGAGCGGGCCCGTGACGCCGTGGCTCACGTACATGCGCGCCTCGAGGTCGTCGCTCTCGACGAAGATGTGATCGGGCTCGTCCTCGACCAC
>NZ_CAJPGH010000102.1:0-347 GCF_905339605.1 Burkholderia sp. BCC1972
CCGTAGTTGGTCGCCGTCGAGCTGCCTTCCGACGCCGCGATCTGCACCGCCGAGCGCACGTCGAACAGCGTCAGCGTCACGACCGACGCCTTCGTCTGCAGGTGCCCGGCCACCGCCGCCACCGCACTGTTGCCGATCAGCCCGCCGATCATGCTGCCGATGCCGCCGATCGGCGAATCGTTGATGACGATCTGCGGTTCCATGTAGTAGTCGGCCGCGACACGCTGGCCCTTCTGCTGCTTCGAGCCCGCGCGGTATTCGCCCGAGTTGCGCTGCAGCTGCGTGATGCGCGACAGGCGCGCGTCGCTCTTCTGGTTGCCGATCGACGTGATCACGAAGCAGTTCGA
>NZ_CAJPGH010000103.1:0-339 GCF_905339605.1 Burkholderia sp. BCC1972
GTGGCCCATCGCCGTGAGCCTGCGGGCCCAGTACTGCGAGCCCCCACAGGCTTCCATCCCGATCAGGCAGGGAGCCCGGTTCGCGAAATGCTCGAGAAATGCAGCACGCTTCACCGGCTTGTTCACGATCTCGCCCGTCTCTGCGTCGATGTAATGGAGTTGCATCACGTTCTTTGCAATGTCCGCACCCACTATCATCTGCTTCATGTCGGAGCCTCCGGTTTGCCAGGAAAACCTCTATGGTCTTCCATCTGGGCACTCTGATGCCGTCGGCCGTGAAGCTCCGCCTTCCTGCCGGCTCCCACCGATCACGGGTGGGAGGCGTTCATATCATTTACT
>NZ_CAJPGH010000104.1:0-315 GCF_905339605.1 Burkholderia sp. BCC1972
GATCGCCGGCAGACGATCGACCAGTCGCTCCAGTACGCTCGGTATCGCTTTGTCCAGCGCGGCTCGGCCTTTGCCCATCACTTCGCCGTACTCGGTCAGCAGGCCGCGCAGGCCGTTGATCTGCATCGTGCGGAACTTCACCAGTTGCTCGCGCATCCGGTGCAGGCCCAGCACCGCCTGTTGCGTTTCCGTCTTCACCGCGACCGACCTTTCTGCGTGCTGCACGGCAAGCCAGATCGCTTTCGCATCGACCGCGTCGTTCTTGTTGCCCATCACGAACGCCTTCACGAATTTCCCCGGCATCAGCTTCACCTC
>NZ_CAJPGH010000105.1:0-314 GCF_905339605.1 Burkholderia sp. BCC1972
GCGACGCGCTGCTGCTGGCCGCCGGAGAGCTGATGCGGCTTGCGCTGCGCGTACTTGCTCATCTGCACGAGCGCGAGCGCATCGGCCACGCGCTCCTTGATCTCGTTTTTCGGCGTGCCTTCCTGCTTCAGGCCGAACGCGACGTTCGATTCGACCGTCATGTGCGGGAACAGCGCGTACGACTGGAACATCATGTTCACGGGGCGGCGGTACGGCGGCAGCGACGCGAGGTCCTCGCCGTCGACGAAGATCCTGCCGGAGGTCGCCGTCTCCAGCCCGGCGAGCATGCGCAGCAGCGTCGACTTGCCGCAGCC
>NZ_CAJPGH010000106.1:0-313 GCF_905339605.1 Burkholderia sp. BCC1972
TCTCGCAAAGTTGAGCGCTCACGCTTATCGGCTGTAAATTTAAAGACAGACTCAGGGGTCTGTAGCTCAGTCGGTTAGAGCACCGTCTTGATAAGGCGGGGGTCGTTGGTTCGAATCCAACCAGACCCACCATTGTCTGGCGGTAGTACACCTGAGGAATTCTGTACATGGGGGCATAGCTCAGCTGGGAGAGCACCTGCTTTGCAAGCAGGGGGTCGTCGGTTCGATCCCGTCTGCCTCCACCAATCCTCAATGCTAAGAGTTTGCTGAAAAATCAGCGAGCGCTTTGCATTGGCGATTGAGCCAGTCAGAG
>NZ_CAJPGH010000107.1:0-304 GCF_905339605.1 Burkholderia sp. BCC1972
CGACAGCGACCCGACGTCGGTCGACTCCTGCGCCGACAGTGCGCCGAGGGTACTGTTGGTCGTGGTCAGGCTTGTCGACAGGGAGGTCACACCGCTTTGCGCCGTGCTGATGCCGGCCGCGGCTGAGGTCGACAGACTTGTCACGTTGCTGTTCGTAGTGTTCAGGCCCGTCGACAGCGAGGTCACACCGCTTTGTGCGGTGCTAATGCCGGCCGAGGTCGAAGTCGACAGGCTCGCCACGTTGCTGTTCGTCGCATTCATGCTGGTCGACAGCGATCCCACGTCGGTCGACTCCTGCGCCGAC
>NZ_CAJPGH010000108.1:0-295 GCF_905339605.1 Burkholderia sp. BCC1972
GCGCTCGCTGGTCAAGCGCCCGAAGCTGCTGCTGCTCGACGAGCCGATGTCCGCGCTCGACAAGAAGATCCGCCAGAAGACCCAGCTCGAGCTCGTGAACATCATCGAGAAGGTCGACGTGACCTGCGTGATGGTCACGCACGACCAGGAAGAGGCAATGACGATGGCCAGCCGCCTCGCGGTGATGAGCGAAGGCAAGATCGTGCAAATCGGCGCGCCGGGCGAGGTGTACGAGTTCCCGAACAGCCGCTTCTCCGCCGAATTCATCGGCTCCACCAACCTGTTCGAAGGCCGT
>NZ_CAJPGH010000109.1:0-293 GCF_905339605.1 Burkholderia sp. BCC1972
GGCAGTGCATCGCCGAAGAACGCCGCCGTCAGGCCCACGATGTTGCCCTGGCTATGGCATACGACGGTAATCGGCACGTCGGCCTGCATGCGGCGAATCGACTCGATCAGCCTCGCAAGGCGCAACGCCGCGAGCACGCCATATGCGCGGGGCGGCGCGCGATACAGCGGCCGGTTGGTCGGGTTGATCCCCTGGACGGTCACCCATCCGGCCGCGCGGTCGTCGAGGCCGCCGTGCCAGAGATCGGGCAGGCTCGCGCAGCCGTTCGTGAACGGACCGCCGCCCCAATAGTC
>NZ_CAJPGH010000110.1:0-280 GCF_905339605.1 Burkholderia sp. BCC1972
ACCAGCGTGAATGCGACGAACAGCAACGTGACGAGCCTGTCGACTTCGGCTGCGGTCGGCATCAGCACGGCGCAAAGCGGTGTCAGTTCCCTGTCGACCAGTCTGACTACGACCAACAGTACCCTCGGTGCACTGTCGACTCAGGAGTCGACCGACGTCGGATCGTTGTCGACCAGCGTGAATGCGACGAACAGCAACGTGACGAGCCTGTCGACGTCGGCCGCGGCCGGCATCAGCACGGCGCAAAGCGGCGTGACCTCCCTGTCGACAAGCCTGACTA
>NZ_CAJPGH010000111.1:0-279 GCF_905339605.1 Burkholderia sp. BCC1972
CGCGCGGATCGTCACCGAGCCGGTGGTCTGGTCGACCGTCACGTCCGAGAACTGCAGCTTGCCCGCTTCCGAGTAGGTCTTGCCGTCTTCCAGGATCAGCGACACCTTCGCCGCGCCCGGGCCGCTCGTCTTCAGGCGGCCGCTCTGCACGTCCTGGCGCAGCTTCAAACCATCGAGGCTCGACTGCGTGAGGTCGACGTACACCGGATCGAGCTGCTGCACGGTCGACATCAGCGTCGCCTGGCTCGCCTGCACGTACGCGCCCGGCGTCACTTGCGA
>NZ_CAJPGH010000112.1:0-269 GCF_905339605.1 Burkholderia sp. BCC1972
AAGGAGGCGACCCGCAAGGCGATGGGGCAGATCACCGGCGCACTCGTCGGCGTGGCACTCGTGCTGTCGGCGGTGTTCGTGCCGGTGGCGTTTTCCGGCGGCTCGGTCGGCGCGATCTATCGCCAGTTCTCGCTGACGATCGTGTCGGCGATGGTGCTGTCGGTGCTGGTCGCGTTGATTCTGACGCCGGCGCTGTGCGCGACGATCCTCAAGCCGATCCCGCAAGGGCATCACGAAGAGAAGAAGGGCTTCTTCGGCTGGTTCAACCG
>NZ_CAJPGH010000113.1:0-247 GCF_905339605.1 Burkholderia sp. BCC1972
TGGTGCCCAGGAGAGGACTCGGTCACACGGGCGCGACCCCGGCTGCGCTTGCAAGCGCAGCCTTTCGAGTCCTCACGCAAAGCGCGCAGGCGCTTTGCTTCCTGGGCTGAAAATGAAAAAAGGCCGGCTAAAAGCCGACCTTTTTAAATACAGATGGTGCCCAGGAGAGGACTCGAACCTCCACGATGTTGCCACCGCTAGGACCTGAACCTAGTGCGTCTACCAATTCCGCCACCTGGGCACGTTT
>NZ_CAJPGH010000114.1:0-246 GCF_905339605.1 Burkholderia sp. BCC1972
TCCAGCTTCGCGGCGATGCGCGGCGCGATGTTCTTGCCGTAGGCCGTCGCCGGCGCGAGGATGTGCGAGTAGTCCTTCGCGATGTTCAGCGCGGTCGCCTCGACGTTTTCCGCCAGGCCTTCGGCCAGTTGCGGCGCGTCGGCCAGCAGCACCTTCGACACGCCGGCGATCTTCGCTGCAGCGTCTGCCGCCGCTTGCGCGTTGTGGCCAGCAACCAGCACGTGGATGTCGCCGCCGATCTTCGCG
>NZ_CAJPGH010000115.1:0-222 GCF_905339605.1 Burkholderia sp. BCC1972
TCCGCGGCCGGTATCAGCACAGCGCAAAGCGGCGTGAGCTCCCTGTCTACTGGCCTGAACACGACCAACAACACCCTCGGGGCGCTGTCGACTCAGGAATCGACCGACGTGGGATCGCTGTCGACCAGCGTGAATACCACCAACAGTAACGTGGCGAGTCTGTCGACCTCGGCCGCGGTCGGTATCAGCACCGCACAAAGCGGTGTGACCTCCCTGTCGACG
>NZ_CAJPGH010000116.1:0-219 GCF_905339605.1 Burkholderia sp. BCC1972
GCGGCCTTCGAACAGGTTGGTCGAGCCGATGAATTCGGCGGAGAAGCGGCTGTTCGGGAACTCGTACACCTCGCCCGGCGCGCCAATCTGCACGATCTTGCCTTCGCTCATCACCGCGAGGCGGCTGGCCATCGTCATCGCCTCTTCCTGGTCGTGCGTGACCATCACGCAGGTCACGTCGACCTTCTCGATGATGTTCACGAGTTCGAGCTGGGTCTT
>NZ_CAJPGH010000117.1:0-212 GCF_905339605.1 Burkholderia sp. BCC1972
GTTCAGGCTCGTCGACAGCGAGGTCACGCCACTTTGCGCTGTGCTGATGCCGGCCGCGGCCGAGGCCGACAGGCTCGTCACGTTACTGTTCGTGGTGTTCAGGCCCGTCGACAACGAGCTGACGTTGCCGTTGGTCGCATTCAAGCTGGTCGACAACGATCCCACGTCGGTCGATTCCTGCGTCGACAGTGCACCGAGGGTGCTGTTGGTCG
>NZ_CAJPGH010000118.1:0-210 GCF_905339605.1 Burkholderia sp. BCC1972
TCGCCCTGGCGGACTTCCATGTCAACGCCCTTGACGGCCTGGATGCCGCCGTAGTTGACCTGCAAGCCCTTGATTTTCAACATTGCCGCTGCCATCAGTGCACCCCTGCGCCGAGATATGCCTCAATCACCTTCGGATTCTTCTGCACGTCCTGCGGCAGACCCTCGGCGATCACCTTGCCGTAATCGAGCACCGTCATCCGGTTGCACA
>NZ_CAJPGH010000119.1:0-210 GCF_905339605.1 Burkholderia sp. BCC1972
AGCTCGATCACGTCGCTGTCCACCTCGACTTCGACGGGCTTGTCGTCGGCTAACAGCTCGATCGGCTCCCTGTCGACTTCAACGTCGACGGGCCTCTCCTCGGCTAACAGCTCGATCACGTCCCTGTCCACGTCGACCTCGACGGGCCTGTCGTCGGCAAACAGCTCCATCACGTCGCTGTCCACCTCGACCTCGACTGGCCTCTCGTCG
>NZ_CAJPGH010000120.1:0-176 GCF_905339605.1 Burkholderia sp. BCC1972
AGTGCACCGAGGGTACTGTTGGTCGTGGTCAGGCTGGTCGACAGGGAGGTCACACCGCTTTGCGCCGTGCTGATACCGACCGCAGCCGACGTCGACAGACTTGCCACGTTGCTGTTCGTGGTGTTCAGGCCCGTGGACAACGAGCTGACGTTGTCGTTGGTCGCATTCACGCTGGT
>NZ_CAJPGH010000121.1:0-173 GCF_905339605.1 Burkholderia sp. BCC1972
TCAGCGGCACCCAGCCCAGCGATTTCCTGCCGCGATAGCGCAGGTAGGGCCGACGGCGCTGACTGCGCGACTTCGCGTATTGCTCGCACGTGGCGTTGACCGTGCCGGAGTGAATACCGAGTTCCTTGCTGCTCCCCGTCGTCAGCACGTTCAGGTCGAATCCCGTCGGCCAC
>NZ_CAJPGH010000122.1:0-170 GCF_905339605.1 Burkholderia sp. BCC1972
ATCTCGCGAAGTTGAGCGCTCACGCTTATCGGCTGTTGATAAAGACAGAAAGACTGTCTGTTAGCGGTTTAATCGGTTATAATGCCGGCCGCTTTCGATAATCCTCAATGACAAACATTCGAATGAAGTTTGGTTCGAGTTTTTCTCATTGGCGATTGAGCCAGTCAGAG
>NZ_CAJPGH010000123.1:0-169 GCF_905339605.1 Burkholderia sp. BCC1972
CGACAGCACCAGGTCGTCGATCGACAGCGTGAACGACAGCAGCCACCCCGACAGCAGCGCCTGCGAGATCAGCGGCAGCGTGATCCGCGTGAACGCGACCCACGGCTTCGCGCCGAGGTCGTACGCGGCCTCGAGCAGCGTCAGGTCCATCTTCACGAGGTGCGCGTAT
>NZ_CAJPGH010000124.1:0-164 GCF_905339605.1 Burkholderia sp. BCC1972
CCATTTCCGGCGCCGGAATCGATTGCGCAAGCACGTACACCGATATCGATGACTCACGCTCGGCTCGCCGCAACGAGTTCGTGCGCCCTGCCCGCCCCACCCGAACACGCTCGATCAATTATTTTCGTTCGCGACCTCAAATAGTGTTGACAGCCCCGAAAGAC
>NZ_CAJPGH010000125.1:0-162 GCF_905339605.1 Burkholderia sp. BCC1972
AGCCTGACCACGACCAACAGCACCCTCGATGCACTGTCGACGCAGGAATCGACCGATGTCGGATCGCTGTCGACCAGCTTGAATGCGACCAACGGCAACGTCAGTTCGTTGTCCACGGGTCTGAACACGACCAACAGCAACGTGGCAAGCCTGTCGACGTCG
>NZ_CAJPGH010000126.1:0-152 GCF_905339605.1 Burkholderia sp. BCC1972
GCGTTCCTGTCGGGGCCGGGCTCGACGACGCTGCCGCTGGTGGTGTTCTCGCGCGTGCGGCTGGGGCTGAACCCGGAGATGAATGCGCTGGCGACGCTGTTCATCACGGCCGTGACGATCGGCGTGATCGTCGTGAACCGGATGATGATCGC
>NZ_CAJPGH010000127.1:0-139 GCF_905339605.1 Burkholderia sp. BCC1972
CCGCCATCGGCTGGCGCGAATTCTTCGTCGATCCGCGCCTGCAGCGGCTGATCGAGATCGCGCTGAAGAACAACCGCGACCTGCGCGTGTCGGTGCTGAACATCGAGGCGGCGCGCGCGCAGTACCAGATCACGCGCGC
>NZ_CAJPGH010000128.1:0-139 GCF_905339605.1 Burkholderia sp. BCC1972
CAACAACCCTCTTTGCCTGATGACCATAGCGAGTCGGTCCCACCCCTTCCCATCCCGAACAGGACCGTGAAACGACTCTACGCCGATGATAGTGCGGATTCCCGTGTGAAAGTAGGTAATCGTCAGGCTCCCTAAGCCA
>NZ_CAJPGH010000129.1:0-129 GCF_905339605.1 Burkholderia sp. BCC1972
ACAGCTCGATCGGTTCGCTGTCGACCTCGACTTCGACTGGCATCAATTCGCTGTCCACCGGCCTCAGCTCGGCAAACAGCTCGGTCACGTCGCTTTCGTCTTCCACGTCGACGGGTCTGTCGTCGGCCA
>NZ_CAJPGH010000130.1:0-127 GCF_905339605.1 Burkholderia sp. BCC1972
CCTTGTAGATCGGCGCCGTGTGTAAGCACTGGCCGCGATCCAGAGCGACATGTTGGATTCTCGTGTGTGATACACACAACTCAAGATTACTGCTTCTTCCCAGATTGGTTGTGCTGCGAAGGCAGCA
>NZ_CAJPGH010000131.1:0-124 GCF_905339605.1 Burkholderia sp. BCC1972
GTTTCTGCGAGAAACCTGAAGTTTTTCAGCAGCGCTGCGTTTTCAGCAGCAGAGAAGCGAGATTATGAACCGTATTTCGCAGTTCGTCAACAACTTTTTACATCACATCGTTGCGACTGCGGGG
>NZ_CAJPGH010000132.1:0-122 GCF_905339605.1 Burkholderia sp. BCC1972
TCGCCGGAGTCCGGCGTGTAGAGGCCCGTGATCACGTTGAAGAACGTGGTCTTGCCGGCGCCGTTCGGGCCGATCAGGCCGTAGATCTCGCCTTCCTTGATCTGCAGGCCGACGTCGGACAG
>NZ_CAJPGH010000133.1:0-119 GCF_905339605.1 Burkholderia sp. BCC1972
GGTATCTGTCTGGCGACAAAGGGTACAAAGCGCTTGCGAGAGAGTTTGGGGTGGGCAGCACACAGGTGGAGCAATGGGTTGCCAGCTACAAGCGCCATGGTGCCGATGGATTACGGCGC
>NZ_CAJPGH010000134.1:0-119 GCF_905339605.1 Burkholderia sp. BCC1972
CTCGGGGCGCTGTCGACTCAGGAGTCGACCGACGTGGGATCGTTGTCGACCAGCGTGAATACCACCAACAGTAACGTGGCGAGCCTGTCGACCTCGGCCGCGGCCGGTATCAGCACGAC
>NZ_CAJPGH010000135.1:0-117 GCF_905339605.1 Burkholderia sp. BCC1972
CGCTCCCTCTTACAGCACCTTGGCTTCGGTCTTCAGCTTCTCGACCAGCGTCTTCACGTCCGGCACCTTCACGCCGGCTGCGCGCTTCGGCGGCTCGACCACCTTCAGCGTCTTCAG
>NZ_CAJPGH010000136.1:0-116 GCF_905339605.1 Burkholderia sp. BCC1972
TCGAAGCCGAAGCTGCTGCTGCTCGACGAGCCGTCGATGGGCCTGTCGCCGATCATGGTCGAGAAGATCTTCGAAGTGGTGCGCGAGATCTCGAAGGAGGGCATCACGGTGCTGCT
>NZ_CAJPGH010000137.1:0-111 GCF_905339605.1 Burkholderia sp. BCC1972
AAACTATCCGGGTTGTGATTGTATCGATGTATCTCAAGATGATTCGAACTCTATGTTCGACTTAAATTGGAATACGGCACAACGCGAGAACTCAACCTGTAGCGACTGTCG
>NZ_CAJPGH010000138.1:0-108 GCF_905339605.1 Burkholderia sp. BCC1972
CCTCGACGTCGACCGGCCTGTCGTCGGCGAATAGCTCGATCACGTCCCTGTCCACGTCGACTTCGACGGGCCTGTCGTCGGCTAACAGCTCGATTTCGTCGCTGTCCA
>NZ_CAJPGH010000139.1:0-107 GCF_905339605.1 Burkholderia sp. BCC1972
GAAACTCCGTGTTTCCCAGCAGCGCTGCGTTTTCAGCAGCAGAGAAGCGAGATTATGAACCGTGTTTCGCAGTTCGTCAACAACTTTTTACATCACATCGTTGCGAC
>NZ_CAJPGH010000140.1:0-107 GCF_905339605.1 Burkholderia sp. BCC1972
CCCGGTCAGTAGTACCAGTACGTCTGCTGCCAGACGCCGTAGTACGGATAGCCCGAGTACCAGTAGCCGTAATAGACGTCACGCCATTGCGTGCGCCATTTCCAGTC
>NZ_CAJPGH010000141.1:0-104 GCF_905339605.1 Burkholderia sp. BCC1972
CTGTTAGCCGACGACAAGCCGGTCGAGGTCGACGTGGACAGCGACGTGATGGAGCTGTTCGCGGACGACAGACCCGTCGAAGTCGAAGTCGACAGCGACGTGAT
>NZ_CAJPGH010000142.1:0-100 GCF_905339605.1 Burkholderia sp. BCC1972
TTTCGCGCTACAGAGCGCGTCGGACGGTTGGATTCTCGTGTGTGATACACACAACCTAAATTACTGCTTCTTCCAAGATTGGTTGCGCTGCGAAGCAACG